>JAFGNK010000072.1 GCA_016927055.1 Methanotrichaceae archaeon
GCTGTTTCAAGTGGGCAATAGAATAATCGAGTCCTCTGTGAGTCCTACGTGCGTTCTGCGTCTCTGTGGTGATAGTCCGTAACCATTCGGTTATAACCAGAGGCGAGCGACGTTTCACCGCAAAGATCACAAAGATCACAAAGGACGCACAAAGCGACTAAATTTGCAGATGGAAACTGCAGTAACCTCAGGTTAGCCACTGGAAATGGCGAAGAGCCCCTTTTTCTGCTCCATCACAGAAATATCCAAAAATTCTGCCGTTTCAACCATGATGCTCCTTACACTATTCGTCTCTGAGGGCAGGCCCTCTTTTCATCCTCTCACCCACCCATAAATTCCAGAGAATGGATAGGATTATTATGTATATATATCTCGTTGACGGGACACAAAGATGGTTACAATCATTTGATTGGCAAGAAAAGAGGTTTATGAAAGGGTTTTTGATGCAGAGATATCTAATTTTTCAGGCAAAGGTTTTGTTTTAGAGGCAGCATGAGTTTTCCTCTCTTCGGTAGAGTGTTCAGGGTCTTAAACGCCTCTGCATGCAATTGCATAAATGCAGTCTGCCGCTGTAAAATTCGGATATGTTTGCTCAATATTTTAGCCAGATCTTCCATCTTCACAGGCTTTGGTATGAAGTCGTTCATTCCAGCGTTTAGACACAATTCTCTGCTGGAGGGAAGAACGTAAGCAGTAAGGGCAATAATCGTGGGCTGCAAAGAAGGAGGACAGCGCCTACGAATCACTTTAGTGGCCTCCAAGCCGTCCATCTCCGGCATCCTTAAGTTCATCAAAATTATGTCATAGGGCCTGCGTTTCAAGGCCTGTAGTGCCTCTCTGCCATTAGACACAGCATCAGCTTGGTAGCCCAGGTGTCTGAGTATGGCAGAGGTTACTTTCCTGTTTGATTCATCATCTTCTGCGATCAAGATACAAACAGATCTAAAGTTTTTTTCGGACATTAATACAGGTTCTCAAATTACGGATAATTCTCAATCCCGCTTGACCGGCGCTCTTCATGCTTTTTAGGTTTTCCGGATAAATTTGAACTTAATAAGTAATATCTTTCGATGATATTTATAACTTTCTTTACAATTAAAATTAGCAAAATAAGTTAATAACAAACAAATAATAACAGATATTTATAGTCATGATGGGTGAAAATGAATTATTATTAAATTATTACCTTTTCTCAATGGTGCCACACAAAACACGTTTTAAAACGATCCAGAAACCATTTTCCCCGATTCCATAAAAGCTAAAGCTGCAGCACCAGCTCGTCCTGCCCCACCACGATTTTTCGATAGTCGCTCACCGTCGCCACCGCCTCCTGGCGCATCTGCTGGCTGGTGTACCTTCCCGCATCGAAGTGGGTGAGGGCCAGCCTCCTGGCCCTGGCCCGCCGGGCGATGTCGGCAGCATCCTGGGGATTGAGGTGGGGCCAGGCAGGGTTCTGCTCGCCGGGCAGGTGGGCGCATTCCGCGATGAGCAGATCGGCGTCCTCGGCCAGGAGCACGGCATTCTCGCACACGCCGGTGTCCGGGCAGTAGGTGATGATCTTGCCGTCCAGATCGAAGCGATAGCCCAGGCAGGGTGAGGCGTGCATCAGAAAGCGGCAGTCCAAGGCAAAGGGCAGCTTGTAGGGGCCCGGAGAAAGCTCACGAATCTGGACCGGATAAGGCAGCCTGTCCAGGGGAACGGTGAATGGCTCGTTGATGATAGTATTGAGGATCTGTTTCGTGCCCTTCTGGCCGAAGATGGTCAGGCCCTTAGAGAAGCGGAACTTGCTGAGGACGTGCAACCCCTCGATGTGGTCCAGGTGGAAGTGGCTTAAGAAGAGGTAGACGGGCAGGTCGTCCCTGATGTAGCGGTCCGCCTTGTAGAGGCCGTTTCCGGCGTCGAGGATGATGTGGTACTTATCGGAGTTGATGAGGGTGCAGATGGTGCTCCCCGTGGGGCTGTCGTACCAGCCGTTGGTGCCAAGAAAGATTACTTGCATGCTAATTCTCCTGAAGGCTGCTGCCCCATTCGGCCAGCTTCTGGCGGACTTTTTCGGCCTTGTGGCTTTCGATCTGCGAGAAGATCTGAAGAGCTTCCTTGTTTATGTCCTCTAATTGATTGAAGTGAATAGTCCATTAGAATTTAAAATTTGCCGGCAAAGAAGGCGTTACATTAAAGCGAAGAAATCCAAGCTAGCAAATCACTAAATCAAAAAAAGTGTTTGATGTCTGAATGGCCAAAAACGATGGCTAAGAAAGGGATTTTAAATAGCCCTCAAACCTTTACCTTCTCCGGCCTTTCCTCAGACAACGAAAGTGCCATCGCATCCTCGTCCACTGGCAGATACTTCTCCCACGGCCTCCAGAGAGGCTCTTTGATGGCCATTCTCTCTTCCACGCCTTCCTCGGACAGGATCTGATCCCAGGGCTTCAGGCACAGTGCAGCGGCCCCTTTCCTCGTCTCCACCTTTGCAGAGGGCAGGTACCTCTCCCAGGTGGTCCAATTTCTAGCTTTCATTTCCTATCACCTGGTAATTTCTCTCACTCCCTTTTACTTAGCTGTTTTTAAGAATTGTTCATAATTATTCATATCATAATCAGTCATAAAAATTCATACAATTTCATAATAATTTTTTTAAGGACATTTCCATAAACCCAGCAATGAAGAACGAGGAGCCTGCACGCAAGCGTTTAACGAAAATAGGCCCTTTATGGAGAGGCAACCGTGTCGATGAGAGCGCGGGATTTAGAATTAGAAAAGCCAAAAAAAAAAGCAAATTAGCCGATCAAGGTTATTTGCGCATCCCTGCCCATCTGCCGCCAGAGCAAAAAAAAAGCTAGTACAGCCGGGCCTAATTAAATCCATGATTGTGAGAGGATAACGTGCCTTTGTGAACGGCTGATTGTTCTTCGCGCCTTCGCGGTTTCGCGTGAAATTCAACAGGGTCCGGTTTCACGCGAAGGCGCGAAGCGGCGAAGTCAAAACATTGGTTCATTTTCGGCCTCGCTGTACTAGCTTCCTATCAGCCCAATCTCGCCTTCAGCTTGAAATCTCCCTTGCCTTTGTAGGAATGTATCATAATATAGTATTCCCCAGGCCCGGTGATAAGAAGGACAACGCTCTCATCGGCCTCGGAGGTATACCCCCTCTTGTCGTAATCCTTCCTGGTCGGGGCTGATCCCTTCCGCACATAGAGATCAAAGTCTGCGTCATCAGGCCCGTCCAGATCGAGAACCAGATTGTTCGATACTGTGAGCTTATAGAGCTTCTCCTCTCCGGATTTCTTGATGGTTCCAGCAATTTCCTGGGCGAAGGGCGGTATGGCTACTGTACTATCGCCATTCGGTCCTAGAACATTCTTTACCGCCTTCTCGGCGTCTATGATGCCAAATCCGAACTCCGAGCCATAACTGCCAGCAGAGGTGCTCGTTTGACGAATGATGTCTACGATCTCCGCAGGGGTGAGGTGGGGGTTCGCGGACTTCACCAGAGCAGCCAGACCTGCCACAAAGGGAGTCGCCATGGAGGTGCCGTCCAGAAGTTCATAATCTGATATAGGGTAAGTGCTCAATATGTCTACACCCGGTGCCATAACCTGCTTGTAGTCCCCGAAATTTGAGAAGTAGGCCCTCTTTCCGCTCTTATCGACAGCACCGACGGCAAGCAGCTTGGCGTGCTTGGAAGGATAGTAGTAGACATCCTCGTTATCGAGATTCGCTTCTTCATTTCCCATGGCTGCAATGACAACACATCCCTTAGAGACTGCATAATCCAAAGCGGATTTCATGGGTTCCGGCTCAGGGTCGCTCTTGTCCACAAAGCCCCCTAAACTGAGGCTGATCACGCTGGCGCCATGATCTGCCGCCCAGATCACCCCATCAGCAATATCACTGAAAATCCCAGAAGCATCCACGCCCTCTGGACATCTAATGTTAGCCATGACCCTGACAGGCAGCAAACTGCAGTTCCAGGCCACGCCAGCGATTCCCTTAGCGTTGTCGGGAATTCCCGCAGCAATTCCGGCACAGTGAGTGCCGTGGCCGTTCTCGTCATTGGGATCGTCATCGCGAGTTAAATAGTCCCCTTCCCAGACGCAACCGTCTTCAGGAGGCACATCGGCAACATTGACCATATCGTATCCAGACAGAAGCTTGCTCTTCAGGTCAGGGTGCTCCTTGTCTATGCCCGTGTCTACAATGGCCACCACCACTTCCGGACTGCCTTTTGTGAGATCCCAGGCCTGCTCGCACTTGATCATCTTCAATCCCCAAAGTCCATTGAAGAAAGTGTCGTTGGGCGTCACCGATATCCGGGCGTAGTAGTCTACCCTGGCATCCTCGACACTGGGATTTTTCTTCAGGTCTGCTACCATTGCCTTCACATCCGTCTCAGGGGCAACGTTGACCAGGAATGTCCTGGTGAAGCCGAACTCTTCATGAGTCGGAACCGTCTCCCCAACAGTCCTGGACGCGGCAGAGCCTCTTACCGGAATGCCCTCATCCGCCGATGGAGATCTGAGCTTAACGATATTAATGACACTGTAATTCTTCAATACGTTGTCCACTGACGCAACTCCTAAGGTCTTTGCAGCCGAAGTGCGCCCTGTCGGAATAGAGACTGTCGATGCCCTTGCAGCTTGGTCTTTCAGCTTAAGGATCACCCGGCCCTTGACGATAGTTGGTTTTAATCCTTTGCCAGACATTTCCAATACACCGCCGAACTTTGAATACTTATAAAAAAATTGTTAAACATGTAAGTCTAAAGAGTTATAAATTTTTCGCTAGTAAATTGGAACCCAGGGAAATAAAAATGCAGAAGGATGCCACAAACGGCATCCTCAATTTGCGCCTTCAGTTAATATTTATTTAGATCACATCCGGCTTAAGCTCAAACCTTGCCCGCCCCACCCATCTCCTTTTGCCTTCGCACCAGCCCGCCGTAGGCCGCTCCCGACTCGGTGAGCACAATCTTCCCCTCCGACAGCTCGATCAGCCCGGCCAGCTCCAAACGGTGCAGGTGGTAGTCGAGCATCTTCTCGCCCACAGCCGCGCCAATCTCCGGCACGCTCAAAACGCCCTGGCTCATGAGGATGATCATATTCCTTCGAATGGGGCTTTCCAAGGCGTGATGCACTAAAGCCATCTCCTCCGGGGACTTGGGTGGCCTGGCTTTCTTTTCAATCTGCATTTTCTATCCTCACCTGCCAGATATGCTTGCTAGCGCCCTGGCCGCCGGAACCGTAAGCTCGTACCTCATTCTCTTGAGGGTGGGATCACCATACATGCAAAGCTGCATGGTGATCCTCCTCTCCGAATCACCCCTTCTAAGGATGGTCTCCCTCATCAGCTCATTGAGAGCATCGCCCACCCGGTAGCAGCCTGAGGGGCTCTCTCCCTTCAGGTAAGGCTCGAATTTATCAGCGAAATATACCGGAGTGCCCTCCTCCGTGGTCCGGGCAATAAAAGCCGTAGCCCCTGCTCGCAGAAACTCTGTGGCAAAGGAAGGCCGGTCCGCATACAGTTGCCCTGTGTTACAGGAGAAATAGCCCGAGATGATGGGATGGTGGCTTTGCAGATCTACGTCCTCCACATTTTCCACCCGGAATATAGCAAGCCCCTCATTGGTGGAGAAGGACTGGGGGCTGCCATGCCCCATGAAAAAGATGTAATCGCTGGCGGAGATCGAACTGAACATCCCAGCCCTCCGGTCACAGTCATCGCACACCCCGTAAGGCGGAGTGGCGTAGCACTTTCCACATGTGGGTGCATCATCCCGGCAAGCATCGCCTAGCCCCAACGGCGGCGGATACCAGCACTGCGTGGAAAGGCGCATCTCGGGTATCATGCCAAAGCCCCCAGCCTCGTGAATGTCACTTGCGGTGTCCAGAGCGCTGACAATAGCAGAAGAGTCGGTGGATATATCCGGCATGCGGCTGATTGCAAATCCCTCATCCACCACTCCGTTGCCGTCAAAATCGATGTACCAGCCGTCCGCGGGCAGATACCAGAAGTCTCCCCCGATGTTGGCCACCTGCGGCATGGGCACGACAGACGGCCCCCCCAGGAGGATGATGTAGCACGGCCCGGTTCGCCCTGTAATTGTGCTCAGCACATCCCGGATCTCTCCCCAGGTGTGTGAGCCGCCCAGCCGCGCCCCGTACTCGGCCCGGCATTCCTCAGAATCCAGCACAATGTAGCGGGCAGAAAGCCCGTCCTTGCGGCTGACAACCTCTGCATAGCGGGAAACGGCCTCATCAAACTGGGGTGTCGTGCTCAATAGAGATGTGGTAACGAGCAAGATATCAGTGGGCCGGGCGTTCATGTTAATATCCACTACCCGGGATCGCTCATCGCTGACGGTGATCTCACGAATGATGCCCCCCGCGCCTCTTACTCTCCTGATGTAGGGAGCCCGCACCTCGACAGAGGAAATGCTCGAATGCATGATATAGCCGGAATGAGTGGCGATGTATGTGTACCTGCCCTCGGGTAGCTCCCGGCGAAAGCGCCCACTATCGGATGTTGTGGCCGTCCAGGATTTGCTTTTATCCTCTTTGACAAAAGTCACGCTGGCCCCTTTGATGGGTGCACCCGTAGCCGCATCCCGCACAATTCCTTCGAAATAGCAGGGATAGACCACCATTCTGGAGTCCGTCCTGCTGTCGGTTGCGACAAAAATTGCCTGATCTTTGATATTTTCCGCCGGCGCAGCAAGAGCTCCCGTCGCAGATAATAGTAGGAGCACAAATAATAATAGTAATAATAGTTGTAATAATGTTGATGATAGTAATGCAGAGCGAATTTTCCCATTTTTCAACATCGTCAACCCCTTTGATTGTAGACCGTGCAAACTGCCCCCGGTTTTTGGTTGCTGATTTTCACCCGGCAAGAGGCAAAATGCAATTGACATTTATTGATAAAGGATTTAACGTTTAGCACACTACACCTTGCATGACGAAACCTTTTTTAGGGCCCAAAAAGGCTATGGTCATGCTTTTGGAGGCGTCAGACTTTACACTCAATTACATCCGCAGGAAAAGGAACGCAGAAGAGAAAGCTGAAGATAAAACCGTTGAAGGCAGCGATGCCGAACAGCCGGAGGTTATGAGACAATGGCATTGATCCGCGCCCTGGCGGTGGACATCGACGGTACATTAAGCGACCAGGATCGAGTGCTCTGCCCTGCCGCCCTGCAGGCCCTTCGCAAGCTGAAAGTGCCCGTAGTGCTGAGCACCGGCAACACCCACTGCTTTACCAGGACGGTTTCCGTTCTCCTGGGCACGCCTCGCATCTTCATTGCCGAGAACGGAGGTGTGCTATCCCACTCCGAGCATGAGATGAAGGTCCTGGCAGATCTGGCAATCTGCGAGGATGCCTTCAAAAAGCTATCCGCCGAGTTTCCCCTGCAGAGGTACAACTCCTACCGCTACAGATTTACCGATATTGCCCTGCAGCGTAACTTCGACGTTGTTGCCGCCACCCGCCGCGCCCAGGAGCTGGGCCTGCCCGTGGAGATCATCGACACCACCTATGCCGTGCACATCAAGGACAGGCGGGTCGATAAGGGCACGGGCCTCGCCCGCATTGCCGAGCATATGCAAATCGATCTCTCCCAGTTTGCAGCCATCGGCGACAGCGACAGCGACCTGCCCATGTTCAAGCTGGCCGGCTATCGGGCCAGCGTCGGCAACTCCAGCCGGCTGCTGAAAGAGAACTCCGACTATGTGGCCGGGGCCGAATACGGGAACGGCTTTGCCGAGATAATCGATTACATGATCAGCCAAAAAATGCTCTAATCCAATGCATTAGCCTGATGCTCTTGCATCTTGCCAAGCAGCTTCATCCAGTTGTTCTCGCAGATGATCCACCAGCCCAGGGTATCCTTGGCTAAATCACGCGCTTCCGGGCAGAAGGCATCGACGGCCAGGTGGTAGGGCATCTCCGGCAGGGGCGGATGAAGAGGGTATTTGGTGCAGGTAAGGGGTCGGATATCGTAAATGGAGCAGCCTTTATCCCGGTCGTAAAACGGACAGGGCTGCTTAAGAATCCAGGCCTTCAGGACCTTATCGCGCCGGCAGAGGGCTTTTAGCTTCTTTTTTCCCACGTGTTTTGCAATCCTTTCAAAGTCCTCTTTCTCCAGGTAAAGACCAGCTCCTGGTGTATAGCAGCATCTGCCGCAATGCTGACAAGAAAATCGCTCCCAGAAGAGCCTGACACCAGTATCAGAGCCCTCCCGCTCATCTCGGGCAGGCAGGGGCAGGGATATGTCGAAAGGGACATTCTCCCCCTGGTCGATCCTGCAAAACTGCTCCTCCTTTTTCAAAACAGACCAGTGAGGACGCAAGCGCAGGAGCTCGACATGCCGGCCCTGCCGCTTGTCTTCCACGCAGGAGGAGAAGCAGAGCTGGTGACAGAGACGGCGCGCCTGGATGATTTTATCGCTGCTGCTACTCATATCATATTCCTTGCAAGATTTGTGGGCGGATCGTTTTCAGATTGTGAGAGGATAATGTACCTTTGTGAACGGCTGGTCGTTCTTCGCAGCTTCGCGCCCGCGTGAGATTCAACCCGCGTCCGGTTTCACGCGAAGACGCAAAGCCGCGAAGTCAAAACATTGGCTTATTTCGGCTCGCTGTACTAGTCATTTACGGGTCATTTGCTACCATTCTTCGCCAATATTAATGCGGGCTCTCTTGCCCGATCACTTTCGCCCCGCGCGGCTCCACCTTATTATCTGCCAGTGTCCCTGTTGTTCTATCCGGAAATTGATAATCGCAATTGACAATTTAAATTAGGTGATACAGATGTCCAAGAACCCTGAATTTGCCAAGTACGCCTCCGACCTTGCCCGCCATCAGGATGCCATTCGCTCTGCCAATGAGGATCTGATAAAGCTCTCCCAGAGGTTCGGGCGCATGATGCCCAAGCTCTCCAAGCTGGACTCCTCAGCCATTCTCACCTGGTTTGGCCTTTACAATAAGGTCAAGGACAACGCCAGAAAGGTAGATGATGAGCTGGCCAGCCTTACCAATAACGAGCAGGCTGCTGCAAATCCGGTTCTGCAACTGCAGATGAATTACTACACTGAACAAAGGCAGCGGCTTTCCTTCAAGATGGAGGTCATGGATGACATCCTCAGCGGCATGATGGAGGATCTCTTGGAGAACGGCAGCTTTGAGGAGGAGCAAAAACAGGAGATGCGCATCGCTTTCGATGCAACCATGGAAAAGAGTATGCATAGATCCGAGGCTGTCCCTGTCCCGGCCTGATTGAAATCCGGGACGGGCATTCCTTCCTCTGCATAGCTAATGGCTGCATGCTAATGGCTAGCTTCGGCCCAGGAATAGAAGGGATGTTGTCGATGGGAGGGCTACGAACTGTTTGGACAACGATTCGGGACCATTTTCCATAATTGGGACCGCTACAGCTATTGTTAAAAGCATCCGAAGACCATCAGAAGAGCCTTTTTCGATTATATAGCACTTCA
>JAFGNK010000073.1 GCA_016927055.1 Methanotrichaceae archaeon
CACAAAGATCACAAAGGACGCACAAAGCGACTAAACTTGCAGATGGAAACTGCAGCAACCTCAGGTTAGCCACTGGAAATGGCGAAGAGCCTTCGGAACTCTCCAGCTCTGCCCTTCATGCGATGCCTTATCCCCACCGTGAATCAGCACACCCACCGGCTCCAGTCCCTCCTGCTGAAAGAGATCAATCACAGGCGCTCCCACCCCCGTCTGGTCCACATCCAGGACGCCATCAATCCAGGCTGCCATTGCAGAAGGATGCCATTGGCAGGGCTGGAAGATTGGAACTTCAATGCAGAAATTACCCATAAAAGAAAGCGCTGAGGGTGAGATTTGAACTCACGAGGTGCGATGCACCACTGGTTTGCTTGTCCTTTTGCCCCCTGGGGAGCGTGTGACCTCAAGACCAGCGCCGTAGGCCGCTTGGCTACCTCAGCCCGCCCCTTAACTTTAGATCGATAGATCTTAAGCCTGACGATCCTTTGCTGACCAAATGGCTTTGTCCTCCGACCTCTATGCCTCTGCGGCTCTGTGGTTTGGCTGGAGATTCCGGCGATAAATAAGCCCGCAGACGACGAACCTGATGAGTATGAAAATTAGCCTCGGTTCTTTGTGCGTCCTCTGTGAGCTTTGTGATCTTTGTGGTGAAAACGTCGTTAGACACCGGTTATAGTTTACAGGCGGCCGCCACATGGCAAAGCGATGATCCCAATCCCGTGCGCCCGTCTCCCCCAGCCCGGCCCGACAAACTTTTTTGCTCTCCCCGCTATTTTTCCCTGATGCTGATCAAAGACGTCTCAATCATCCAGTCCGGACAACTTCTGCCCGGCCAAGACATCCTCATCGAAGAAGGCAGAATCGCGAATATTGGCCCAGACCTCAAGGATGAGAGCGATGACGGCGAGCTGATCGACGGGCGGGGAAAATTGGCCATTCCCGGCCTCATCAACGGCCACACCCACCTGGCCATGACCCTCCTGCGCGGCTATGCGGACGACATGGAGCTGATGCCCTGGCTGCAAGAGAAGATCTGGCCCCTGGAAGCCAAAATCACCGAGGAGGATGTCCGCTGGGGAGTCAAGCTGGGCTGCCTGGAGCTGATACGCTTTGGCATCACCTGCTACAACGACATGTACTATTTTCCCGATACCACCGCCCGGGCCACCAAAGAGATGGGTCTTCGCGCCTTTATCTCCGGTGTGGTCTTCGATATGAAGCCGGAGATGCTGGGCCAGGTGGAGCCCTTTATACGTCGCTGGAAGGGCGACGAGCTGATCACTCCCGCTGTCGGCCCTCATGCCGCCTACACCTGCTCAGAGGAGACGCTGCTCCGGGCCAGGGAGATCGCTGAGCGGCATGATGTCATGGTCCATATCCACCTCTCCGAGACCCGGGAGGAGGTGGACGGCTTTCTCCTCTCCAAAGGCAAGAGCCCCGTGGAGTACCTGGACTGCCTGGGACTGCTCAACTCCCGCCTGGCTGCCGTGCACTGCGTCTGGCTCTCCCCGGAGGACTGTTACCTTCTTGCAAAAAGAAAGGCCAATGTGGTGAACTGCACGGTGAGCAATCTCAAGCTGACCTCGGGCATCGCCCCTCTCAATACCCTGATGAAGGCGGACGTGAACGTCTGCCTGGGAACGGACGGCGCTTCCAGCAACAATAACCTTAGCCTCTTCGAGGAGATGAAGATCACCGCCATAACTCAGAAGAACGCCTACCACACCCCAGCCGCCTTTTCAGCAGAGCAGGTCTGGCGCCTGGCCACACAGAACGCCTGGCGGGCCTTCCGTCTCAATATGGGCCTGCAGCCAGGTGCTTTAGCCGACCTGGCCCTAATCGACCTGCAAAAGCCCTGGTTTTGTCCCCTGACAAACATTGTCTCCCATCTGGTCTACAGCATGGCCGGGGGCGTGGACACAACCATTGTGAACGGCAAGGTGCTCATGAGCGAGGGAGTCATACCGGGCGAGGCGGAGATTTTAGAAAAGGCTCAGGAGCGCTTCCTGCGCCTGACCTCTTAACCCTTTTTTTCTCTTTGCTAATAGTTGCCCAGCAGCAGATGGGGATGAAAAAATAAACCCCGGGAGTTTTTCGTTCTCTGCGTCTCTGTGCTTCTGTGGTTTTTTGTGCGCTTTGTGATCCGTTGTCGCAGGTACTGAGCCATTGCCCTTGCCCTTTGCCTTTCAATCGGTTTGCCTCTCTTGTCCATTGGTCTCTCAGCTCTTGATTATGCGCAGCTTTTTCCCTCCGCTCATGAATCTTTTCAGACCCAATAGGCCGCCCGCCAGGAGCAGAACCATCAGCCCCGCCAAACCCAGATGAAGCCATGATGTGAAAGGGCTTTCTCCCACAAAAACCAGGACGGATAGCTCCTGGCTCCTTCTCTCCCCGTCCTGCTCGTCCCGGTAGGAGATCATGCAGGGCAGGACATAGTATCCTGATGTGGCATCTTCATCTGTGAATACCGACAGGCTCAGCGGAGCGCTCTCGTCCGGGGCAAGGCTCGGCTGCTCTTTGCCATTTTCCACCATCAGAAAAGGCGGATTGGGGCGGGCCTGCATTAAAAGATCAAAGGCAGGCTCATCGCCCCGATTGGTTAAGATAAGCTGCAGGCTCGCCTCAATTCCGGGAAGCGTCTCGCCAACCAGTTTCTCCAGCTCTATCTTCGGTCCGCGCACCACTTCCACCTGCGAGGGCAGCTCCATTAATACGCTCTCATAGGCAAAAACAAAATTGGGAATTCTCTCATCCCCCGAGACCGTCACCTGCGACAGCCGGGAATAGTTGAGGCGAAGCTGCAGGGGATAAATGCCCAGTGCCACGCCCTCTGCCAGGGCCATGAACTGCACAGTTGCATTCTCTCCCGCGGCCAGGCTGCCTGCCATCTGGGGCCCGGAGAAGATCTTAATCCGGTCATCGGAACAATAAAGCTCGGCCTCGATGCTGCCGGCAGTTGCTTTATTAAAGCCATTGTCAGCCGGCTCTTTTGAGGGCGAGGCATTGTTTTGCAGTACAACGTAAATGCTGGAGGGCCTGCCCATCTCCAGATTGCCTGAGATCGATGAGATCTGTAAATTAGGGCCCTCTGCCGGCGGACCTTCGTCCGCTCCGGCGGAAAAGCCGACCGTCAGCAAAAGAAGAAGCAAATGGAGAAATAGAGATCGGCACAAAGCCCTTACTGCAGTCATTAATCCTAGTAGAGCAACTGTACCTTTTTATCTCTGCTGCTTGAAACCCTCAAATTTCGGAAGATTTTATTCTTCCCAGGCGATTTCTAAAGCTTCCCTGGCACAAAGGCCCTTATGCACCACACCGCAGATGCGGCGGGTGATGAGTGCGGGATTTTCATGCTGGAAGACATTCCGCCCGATAGCCACTCCCCGCGCTCCTGCCGATATTGCTCCCTCGACCATTGTAAGCAGGTCCAGCTCCGACTCCACTCTCGGCCCTCCGGCAATGACCACGGGAATGGGGCAGCTATCCACTACGCGGGCAAAGCTGTCCGGGTCTCCGGTGTAGTTGGTCTTGACAATATCCGCGCCTAGCTCTGCTCCCACCCGCGCCGCGTGAGCTATGTACTCCTCCGAGTATTCGTCTTTGATCTTCTTTCCCCGGGGATACATCATGGCCAGGAGCGGCATGCCCCATTCCTGACAGTGACGAGAGATCTCACCCAAAGTGGAGAGCATGTGGCTTTCGTCCTCTGCACCGACATTGACATGAATGCTCACTGCATCCGCGCCAATCTTCAGGGCCTCCTCCACTGTCGCCACCAGCACCTTGTTGTTGGGGTCGGGGCCCAGAGCCGTGGATGCAGAGAGATGAATGATCAGGCCCAAATCACGTCCGTAGCCACGATGTCCGAATATCGCTGCACCCTTATGCACTATGGCGGCGTCCGCTCCTCCCGAGGCTACAGCATCGGCAATGGCCTTGACGCTTCTAATGCCCTTGATGGGACCGACGGTCACCCCGTGGTCCATGGGAATTATGACTGCGTTTCCTGTTTTGCGATTGAATATCCTCTCCATGCGAATCGATGTTCCTCTCAATCTAGCACTCCCCATTTTGTGTATGAAATCCGCTCTTGATATCTACTCTCAATCTCAGCTCTCTATCTCAGTTCTTGTTTCCGTCCGGGAATTTAATGTATTATTTAGTACATCATAGTACTTTTTATTACTACAATGAACAAGTTGGGTGTATTTATAGTTTCCCTTCCTCAGTAAGACTGAAATAGTGGCAGGATGCCCTATATTGGGAGTGAATTCAACTATGGGTGGCAGTGTATCCCTATTTAATCGTCTGCAAGAGGTGACGTCGGCGGCGTTGATCATCTGCCTGCTGGCCGCCTTTTTTTCGAGCTTCCTGACAATCTCGGCAATGGCAGGCACGGAGACCGGCGAGTTCTGTCCTACCTGTCCGGACTGGACCAATCTGGAAGGCTGGCTGGCCAAAAAGGATGCCTATGAGCAGGCCCAATACAGCAGCCAGCAGAGCGGTGGCCAGCAAAACGGACCGGCAAGCAGCAATCCTGCAGCCCCTGCCAAAACCGATCCGCCGGAAAAGGGCTATCCCATGCCCGAGCTTATTACCGGCGCTGCAGCCATCAAGAGCGATCGGGTTATTCTGGATGTGCGGTCGGCAGCGGATTATCATTCCGGGCATATTCCAAACGCTAGAAACCTGTACTGGAAAGACCTGCAAAGGAACGGCATTTTGGACCCTCCCCTGGCCAAGGAGGCGCTGGGCCACGCCGGGATTAAAGAGAGCGATCGGCTCCTCCTCTACGGCGATTCTGAGGAGGGTGCAGCGTTCGTCTTCTGGGCACTCTCTTATCTGGGGCACAAGGATCTCAGCCTGCTTGACGGCGGCGCAGATGCGGCCCAAGATGCAGGAGCCTCTCTCACCACAAATGCACCATCTCCTCTGCCTGCCAACTACACTGCTAACATCGTTCCCTGGCTCCTGGTGACACCCGACAACCTGGAGGGCATGCTTGAAGAGTATGATGTCAGGATTCTGGATGCGCGTGACTTTTTCGAATACGGCCAGAGCAGGATTACCAATGAATCTATCTGTTTAAGCCTGGATAAGCTCTATGACAATTCCAAGATCAAAGATGCCAGCACGCTGGAGGATCTTTTCAGCCGTCGCCTGGATGATTCAACAACTGCCATAGTCTACGGCACACCTCAGGCCTACTCGCTCTTCTACAGCCTCAGGCTCATGGGCTACAATGCCACACTCCTGGAAGGCGACTGGTGGAAAGAGACGAAATGGGC
>JAFGNK010000074.1 GCA_016927055.1 Methanotrichaceae archaeon
ATTTGACTGGCTCACAGTCTCATAAGATGTCGCAGTAGTGCAGCCATTGTCTGCTCATGCTAGCAATCTATGCCTTCGCAGCCCGATTGCTTCTTCTCTTCTACGGGACTTTCCCGGAATTTGATCATCTTCTGCACATCAAACTTGCCTGTGAAGGATTCATGGACCTTGAGGTCCTTGCTGAACATTTTATGCATTCGTGCGTCTGTCTGCCAGGTTCCATTGAAGGAATTTTTGGTCTGCATGCCTACAGTGTGCACAGGGCTTCCTCTGAGCATTTCTTCGATCTTCTTGGGATCGGTTATGTATGAGGCAGGATTGGTTGAGGCAAAGTAGCTGCTGTCCTCTCTCTCCATCTCTGTGACTGAGAACGTCTCCGTGATCTCTGCTCCTATGCCACCCCAGAAGGCCTTGGAGTTAATGTATTTCATTCCCACCATGGGCGTCTTGCCGGAGTAAGTGATCTTGCTTCCTTCCCAGAGGTTCAGCGGCACAGCTGAGCCGTTTTCCATGCCTGGAAGCTTGGCCGCCCTCTGTGCTTCGACGGTTCCTGAGTCCATTTCCAGGTCACCGTCGCCGTACATGAAGTTGTAGTACTCCAGGGCTATCTGCCTGTCTTTAACCGAAACGCCCACCTCGAAGGTGCCCGTCCCAGCTACCTTCAGCCTGTTGCAAAAATCTCCGTCCTGGACCTGCTCGGTGATGGCCGGTGTAGCAGAGACCGGCTGCAGAGAGAGGAGAAACATAAGCAACAACGCTATTGCTATGCCCTTCGTTCTTCTACCCCTTTGTTCAGACTAATTTAGGATCTTCTAGCTAAAAAAGTTATGGTAGCGCGATACAGCAAAAGATTCATCTCATTCCTTAATCCATCCAGTACCAGGATGTGCAGAGATCTCGCCGTGGTTATGGATGTGGCAGGAACCATACTGAGGATGTATCGCGTGGCCAAGGATATCGAAAGGGGCGTTATTCTGGAGAATGTGGTTACCTGGGAGCTGATCATGAGAAAAAAAGGCCGGGCCCTGGTTGTCCCTCAGATGGACCCTGATCTCGTGCTCTCCTGTCGGCCCGATGATACCCTGGGAACGCTGATCGATGGTCGCGAGGAATTGCTGGAGATAAGCTGTTCCAGTAGCCGAATCTCCAAAGATGAAGTTGTAAGTATTGTTGGCCACTCTAAAGCTAAGATTCGCGATCTTCAGGAGGTGCATCGGAAAGTATTGGCCAGGTGTCCCGATAATTATAATACTGCCGGCTTTATAGTAGACGAAGATCTGCAGGATGTTGTTTATACATTGAGCACGGGGGGCGCTCCTTTTCCCGGATTGAAAGATGTCTTGCTCGATCTGAAGCATATTGGGGTAGATGTCTATGTGGCCTCGGGAGATAGCATGAGAAGTCTTTCCAACCTCAAAGGATTGGGTATAGACCTGTCGCGAGTCAATCCTGTCTCCAGCCCACAGCGGAAAAAGGAGATAATACTGGATCTGAAGGGCCGATACCGACGAGTGGTAATGGTGGGCGACGGCCTAAACGACCTTTATGCTTTGAAGGCGGCGGACCTGGGCATCTTGACAATGCAGCAGGACACTCGCCCCACCTTGGAGCTTCTTAAGGCGGCCGATGAGATAATAACCGATATAAAAGAACTGCCTAAAATCCTGGAAAAAAAAGTTGGATTATCTTTTAAATTATGAATATTTGGACTTATTTTTTCTCCCAATTGCACCCATTTGGGCGGCTACTGAATTGATTAGATCTCAGGCAGATATTTGCTCAATCGGATAATTTTGGGAAAAGTATATATACTCGAATAGCGAATTTCTCTTCGATAACATTTTAAATTTGCTTAGAACTATGACCATATTAAAAGATACTAGGAGTAGCCTATAAATGTTCGAAGAGCTTTTGGAGTTATACAAAACAAAGGCCGAAGAGATTGAGAAAAATAGAAAAGAAGCGCAAGCAATGGTTTTGCTCGTTTCAGCCATCGAAAAGATATCCAGGGAGCTAGACTCCAAGCAGAGTGATGTAGATCTCTTAGGCAGACTGATCGATCAGGTTGATCGCCTATCCAAAGAGGTATCTGATCTGAAGAGCCAGTTTCGTGCTAGGCAGGGACGGCCTGCGCCCATCCAGGAAACGAGTTCCGGAGATGGAAAGGCTCTGGATAATCATGCCAGATCTCTTATAGATATCATGGAGGAGAGGCCGGGAAGGTACACGACCAGCGAGCTGGTGGACATGCTCGGCTTAAATAAAACAACTGTAATCAGCGTGATGAAGCGTGCCCATGAACTCGACCCGAAACATGTCAAGATGACTCAAGGAAAGAGGCGCAAGCTCTACCTGTCTTATGTGTCTGAAGATGAGGCGCAGAAGGCGGAAGTTTCGTCCGGATCAGGTGAATCAGACCGGATGAAGCTAGAGCTGATGGCCATGACCTGAATGAAATGGGCAGATAGACAATTCGTAAATCCACAATCTGTTGAAGGTCGAGCTGCCGGTTATTTTTCCGGCTGTCTAGGCCCTTTAGCTGGTTTATTCCACTTGCTGGTGGGGGGGCCAAAAATATAATGTCTATCCTTATTTTATTTACAAGTATTGTTCGTTAAGCTGTGCGGCTGATTAGCTCGTTTAGGGCCTCCGCATTTTAATATATAAACCGTTAATCTCTAATTGGCTTGATCGAAAATACCCTGACAACAAAATAGAGCTTGACCGACAATATTGTTAATTGTAAACAATTCGTTTGTTCTCTCTGTTATGGATTCAATTTCGCACTTAGGAGGAAATTTAGGTGCTGGAGGTAATTTATCATTCAATCGGTGTGGTCGAAAACGATTTTATAATTTCAGGCAATCCCAAGCAGATCCGGAACTCTTCTTCCTATCTGGTTATTGATGAGAAATACGTGCCTGCTCTGTAGGGACTGGAGTGCTTCAGGTATGCACTGGTGATATATCATCATCTGCAGTAACCGTGGTCGAGATCTTAGAGGTAAAGGAAAACAGGATATGGGTCACTGGTCTGGATGCGCTTCATGGAACGCCGATACTTGACATCAAACCCTACGAAGAGCACTTCGATTTCGATACTCCCCTCGGCCTGCTGTGGGAGATGGATCCGGACTACCGGCCTGTAGACAAGGTGGGTAGCGGCTGGGATAAAGGGCATGCTATTCAACTTGAGGTTTGTATCCGCTTAACCTGGTTCCGCTTTCATGCGGCGGCGCCTCGGATGCCCCGCAGCTTGCTGCGCGGGTGCGCTGCCGTTACGCTTTTCAAATTTTTTGTTGTTATTTCCTGGAGCGGACGATTTTTCCATTATCCTTTTGCAGCAAAAAATAACAGAAAAAAGCAGGAGGAGGGCCTAGTCTTTACGTCTTTTTCTGCTTTCTTCTATACAGGTATCCGGCCATCGCGACTACGATGATGAGAATGACAATCGCAGGCATAAGCAGAGATGCGGAGGCAGCCTCGACTACAACAGGAATCTTCATGCTCTCGGAGATCACCGAATCGCCATTGACATCTGTGTATTTGATCTCGCTGTTTATGCCATATTCCTTGGGCGTGGCATCGGAGTCGACGTCAAGCCGGAAGACGACGGTCTTCTCTTCAACCGGAGCCAGCGTTCCGATGAATGCCTGATCATCGGTGGAGGAGAAAGGCTTGAAGATAGAAAGCCTGGCGATAGCGTCTTTAACGGCATCCTCGCCGATATTTTTATATGTGGCCTCAATTTGGGCCTTCTTGGTGCCGGCAAAGAGCGCGCCCGTTGCATTAGTGATTACAAAGTCTGCCTGCTTCTTGACGGTGATGACGATGGGCACGGTCTGATTGGCCTTTTGGTAGATGTAGGATACCTGGTAATTTGCCAACGTCGGCGAGCTAGTGCTGGTAACGAGCTTGGAAGCCTGCACCCGGACATTGTCCTGATAGTCATAAGATAGGTTTAAACTGAGTGGATATTTCCCTGCAGGAGCGTGCTCTCCTATCTTTATAGTGAATTTCAATGGCGACTCGGTCTTATCGCCCGACTTTAGAGATTGCACAACCTGATCAGCCGACTTTATATCGATCTGAGGATTGTCGGAGTGGAGGCTAGCAGTGATTCCCAATGCGGTCGGCTTCTTGTACTCTTCTTGCAGCTCGGCGGCAGCCAATGCGAACTCTTTGGGATTTTGGGGAGTTTGATCCTCTTTGAATCCTAATATCCGTCCGTAGTTGGTCAGATCCAGGTAAAGGGAAACGGTATCTCCGCGCTCAAATTCATCCGTCCCGGAAATGCCGGCCGAGATATTCGGGCCGCCATACATGGTGTAATAGTTATCTCCACCCAGCTCAAATGGTATGTAGGTGTTTTGAGCCGATACTACGGAAAATAGGGCCAAGAAGCATAGGCCGATCAGGGCAATTTTAATTCTCATCAATCATCCTCTTCTTGCTATCAGTTTAAGGGCTTTCTTCATCTCGTATTTCGCATTTTCCACTACAGCTCGCCTTATCTCCATGCGGTACATGAGCACTACGAAAACCGTGAACGTTGTAAGCAATGCGAATACGATCGCTAAAACTGTAACGGTTCCGAAATTATTGGTGATCAGGAAGGGCGAGGATATCAGGGCGGCAAATCCAAATACTGTAGTAAGGCCGGAGGCAATGAGTGCAGAGCCTATGCGCCTTGATGAAATCTTGAGTGCCTCCAGGGGTTGACCGATACGTTCCAGCTCCTCGTAGAAGCGCTCCATCATCAATATTGCGTATTCAGATCCCACACCCAGAATTAGTGCGCCCAGGCATGCCGTAAGGGGTGTGTATTTCATGTCGGCCAGGTACATCACGCCGCCCATCCAGCCTATTACAACCAGCATGGGCAATACGGGAAGAAGCGCTTTTATCAGATCTCTGTAGATGAACAGCAGGACGACGAAGATCAGCACTAATCCGAGCAGAGTCATCTCCGTTCTGCCTGTAGTTAAAGCCGTGATGACGGTGGTCATCACCACAGCATCGCCAGTCTCTCGCACGGAAACCCCTGGAGGCGGCTGATGCCAGGCGATGTCTTTATCGATCTCTTTTATGAGCCGGTCGGTGCCCTCTGCGCCCAGGTTGCTCAGCTCCTTGCCCACATTCAGTTTGATGAGGGCGGTGTCGTGTCCATCAAGATTCTTGACGCGCATCTGGGCAGGAAGGGCATCGATTAGCCTTCTGATCTCAGTTTGATCCTGAGGGATATCGCCGCCATTGGCCTGCTTGACCAGAGCAGCAATGCTTTCGTAACCATATACCTGATCTCGGGAACTCTTCAGGTACATGCAAAACTCGTCCATCCAATGCAGGGTATCGGGATCAGTAATATCATCTGCCTGAACGATGAGATCGACCGTATCCGTGCCTCCAAATATATCGCTCATATGTTTGAAGTCGATGAGCGGAGGCAGGTCCTGGGGCACATAATTCTTGAAGTCGGTGTCCACCTGGACTTGTGTATCTGCATAGATGCCAGCTAATGAGAGGAAGAGTGCGGCAGCGAGCACCAGATGCCATCTTTGGATGCAAATGTCCGAGACCTTCTCGATAATGTTTCCGATTATTGTGTCCCTGGGCACAGTGGCTAATGCGTCTTGTTTCTTCAATACGCTCCTGGACAATCCTCTCTTCTCCAAAATGTAAAGCAGAGTAACCCCTACAAAAAGGGCGGACAGATAGCAGAGGAAGAGTCCGACCAGGCATAAAAGCCCGAAATCTCTGGTCATGGGCACAGATGAGGTGAGGAGTGAGACGAATCCCATGGCGGTTATGATCAGGGCGATCATGACCGGCTTGGAGATGTTGCCAACGGTCTTCACCACGGCCTGCATCGGGGAGTCGCTTTTAATGAACTCCTCATCTATCCTGTTATGAAACTGGATGGCGTAGTCTATGCCGATGCCTATCAATACCGGGAAGGCGGACATGGATACCATGGTAAAAGGTATGTGCAAAAATCCCATGGCCCCGAAAGTCCAGATTAAGCCCAGGAAGACGATGGGTATGGGGAGCAGTGACCATCTCGCATGATTGAAGGAAATCAGCAGTGCTACGATCATGAGCAGGCCGGCCAGGGCAAGGATGGGGCCGTTGCTCTGGGCCATCTCCTCTGTTATTGATTGCATGAGTGCTGGCTTGCCGGTAACTGTAACACCGACGTCTGGCGGAAAATCGGCCATCTTCACCTGGCCGGACGTCTCTGTGAATATCTCTCTAAGTTGCGACTCCGTCAAAGTAACCGGCAGTTCGATGGAGAGTATGGTATGCTTTTTATCCGGCATCATGGCATTTACAGCCGGAAGATTTGCCGGATAGGCGAGAATTTCATCTATCCTCTCCTGACTGGGAATTGTTCTGATACCGCTGTCAAGCTTCTCGGTGTCTGCTACAATACCGGCTATGCTTGTCACTGCCAGCACATCCGGAGCTATGCGCATCTTTTGCGAGAGCCTATCCATTGCCCTCAGGATTTTTGGTTTTGTGACATCGTCCGCTTCAATGAGCACAGCGATGGACTCAGTGGCAAACTTTTCCACATAGAGGTGGTCGAAAAGCTGGTAGAGTGGGGAATCCTTGCCCACCATACTCTCTGTGTTCATTCCTTGCATCTCAATCTGCTGAGCATAATGAAGGGCGACGAGAGTTAGAAGCAGTGCGGCTGCCATGATTATGATAGGATTGTCTGCGATCCATTGGCCGAGCCTTTCTGGTCCTTTCATCCGCGTCTACCTCAATTTCATTCGGAAATTACCAAACGTCCGGAACATGCGAAAAGTACTTAAAAGTTGTGGTCTTCTTGAAAGAGATGGATCGAGACGAGAAAGATATCATGAAAAGATATATGGTTGATGCCTGCGTCAAAGTGGCTAATAACTACGGCTGCTGCGATGCGGTGGGCGTTTTGCGTGGCACGCTTTTTCTGGCAGACAGGCCCGTTTCCATGGACGAACTGGTAGAAGAGACCGGTTACAGCAAGTCCACAGTCAGCGCCAATATGAGCACGCTGGAAAGGCAAGGGCTGGCCAAGAGGGTGGTCATACCGGGCGATAAGAGATATCACTATATTCCCGTTTACGACCCTGATTCTCTTAAAAAGGAAATGATAATCAACCTGAGGCAAGAGATGCAGGTCATCATAGCAGCTATGAACAGGACGGAAGAGGATCTCAGGGACTGTGAGCATGTGTCTGAAGCGGCATTGTATAGGATCGACAGAGCCAGACGCTTCTATATGCAGACGGACCAGCTCTTAGATCTGATGTCCCGATACAATACTGAGGAATTGATCGAGCTATTGCAGCGAGGGCTGGGGTAAAAAATGGCCACTAGAAATAGCCACTAGATGGGGGAGTTCATCGCATATCTGTCCCTAGAGTTACACACTCATCCATATTAAATTCGAATCGTTGCCTATTGTCATAGATAGCAGTACTCGTTCTTGATCGCCTGTACCGCCAGAATTCTTGCTGCTTCATAGTCCCCAAGGATTGCGATTTACCACTTCGAAGCCAACTGGACAATAGGTTTCTCTGAGTTTTTCGAAAATGGACAATTGATATGCATGCCACTGATTTCCTGAGTACGGCCAATAGGTCGCCCAATATATTGATTAAGAATAAGGATGTCTACCATTAGAAGCGCAGGTGAGTGGTAGCTTTGGGCGACGAGAAAGCTGCATGCAGCGACTCTGAAATGAAGATCAAGCAGATGCTGCGGAAGATAACGGAAATGCAGGAGAGTGGCAGCAATGCAGCGCATATGCCTGCATTGCTCGATGGTCTTAAGAAGAACTTAGACGAACTACTGGCCTGCTTGTCGGAGCGCTGCACCTCGTCAGCCGGAAGAGAGGCATTTGGCCGGATGAACTCTCCATTTGAGGATTTCCTGTTTCTTCAAGACCGAGATTTGCGTTATACCTGGTTTTCCTGTGAGAAGCCTTTTGGGGTAGAGGCATCTATGGCTCTTGGAAGGACTGAGAGCCATTTTTTCCCTCCAACTGATGCCCGGCGACTTAGAAGGATCAAAGAGCAGGTCCTGGAGACGGGAAACCGGGCGCAAACCAAAGTGCATTTGACACTGCAAGGAAGAGAGCGCTGCTTTGACTGCATTTATTATCTTTGGCGAGATGAATCTGGAAAGACCCTGGGCTTGGCAGGCTATGTGAGGGATGCTACGGTTCAAAAGGATGCTGAGATAGAAATCCTGAAGATGACAAAAGCTGTGGAGACATCTCCCACGGCCATCGTGCTCACAGATCTCGAAGGAAGGATCGAATATGTCAATCCCAGCCTTCTGAAAGATTCCGGATTTCAGGACGTCTCTCAGGCAAAAGGACGTTTTATATTCGATTTTACGAATGCAGAGGGTAAAGCCAAGCTGCAAGAAGAGATCATACCATCTCTTCATTCCATTGGGCAGTGGCAGGGCGAGCTTGCTTTGACGAAGCTCGATGGCCAGTCCTACATGGTAGAGATGATATGTGCCCTGGTTAAAGACGAATGCGGCAAACCCATCTATCTGCTGGCCAACTTTTACAACATCACCGATAGAAAGCGCGCGGAGGAGGCCCTGCTCCTGGACGACTCCCGGTTGGAAGCATTGCAAAGGCTCAATCAGATGGATGAGGCATCTATTAAAGAGATCGCTGACTTCGCTCTGGAGGCAGGGGTCAAGCTAACCGGTTCTAAGCTTGGTTACCTGGCTTTTGTCGATGAGGATGAAAAGACGCTCTTTATGCATTCCTGGTCCAAGAAGGCCATGGCAGAGTGTGACATTGAACATAAAAGGATCGTCTATCATCTGCAAGAAACGGGGCTTTGGGGCGAGGCTATTCGTCAGAGAAATGCGGTAATAACCAATGATTATGCCTCAGCCACCTCAAAAAGAGGTACTCCGGAAGGCCACGCTAAGATTGTCCGCCACATGAATGTGCCCATCATGGACAAGGGCAAGATCGTAATTGTGGCGGGCCTTGGCAACAAGGGGGCGGAGTACAACGACTCTGATGTAAGGCAGCTCACATTGCTCATGAGCGGCATGTGGAAGATCATTCAGCGACGAGAGGCGGAGGAGGAGCTGCACAGGCGCGATCTATTGCTGCAGGGGGTGGCCAAGGCCACCAACTACCTGTTAACTTCCGATCCCCAGGCCGTAAAGAGGGCTTTGGGTATTCTTGGTGAAGCGGCAGACGTGGATCGGGTCCGCATTCTGGCCAACCGGGAACTATTGAGTGAAGAGCAGCAGGAAGGTCTTCCCTTGCAGTGGTTTCGGGTGCATGCAGGGCAATTTTCCAAAGACTTATCCTGGGAGGAGCTTTTTTTGGGTTGGCAGGATAGGCTCTCACGCAGCAATCCCATCCAGGGCATAACTTCGCAGCTCTCGGTTCCCGGAGCAAAGATGCTTGAAGAGTTAGATATTCGCTCTTTTCTGCTCCTGCCCATCTTCATCGAAAGCCGGTTTTATGCAGTCATGTGCTTTGAGGACTGCCAAAAAGAGCGGCGTTGGAACGATAACGATATTGCAGTACTGCAGGCAGCGGCAGGAAGCATCGGCGAAGCTATTTTGCGCAGAAGAATGGAAGGGGCGCTCAGAGAGAGCCAAAGGGCACTCTCTATGTTGATGAGCAACCTGCCCGGCATGGCCTATCGCTGCAAGAATGATCCGCTGTGGGCCATGGAGTTCGTCAGTGACGGCTGCCTGGCCCTTACAGGCTACCAGTCGGAAGAGATGCTTCATAACAAGGCCATCTCTTATGCTAATTTGATTTATCCCGATGACCGGGATTACGTCTGGAACGAGATTCAGGAAGCGATCGCAGAGAAAAGGCCGTTTCGTTTGATTTACCGGATAAGATCGCGCTCGGGTATCAAATGGGTCTGGGAGCAGGGTCAGGGAATATTCCTGCCGGATGGGGATCTGATCGCCCTGGAGGGGTTCATCAACGATATCACGGAAAGGAAACTGGCGGAAGAGGCCCTGGAAAGGACGCAGGAAGAGCTGGAAAAGAGAGTGGCGGAGAGGACGTCCTGGCTGCTGAGGGCTAATGCTGCGCTGCAAGAGGAGATGGTCAAGCATAAGAAGACGGAAATGGAGCTTCGTCTGGCTCAGCAGGCAGCAGATGCGGCTTTGCGGGCGAAGAGCGAGTTTTTGGCCAATATGAGCCACGAGATACGCACTCCCATGAATGCAGTCATCGGCCTTGCCGGCCTGCTGCTTGAAACCGACCTCACAGAAGAGCAGCGTGATTTTGGAGAGACCATCCACAGCAGCGGCGATGCTTTGCTTGCCATAATAAACGATATCCTGGATTTCTCCAAGATCGATGAAGGCAAGATGAAGCTAGAGCGCTTGCCCTTTGCTTTGCGTGACTGCATCGAGTCCTCGCTGGATATGGTGGCGGCAAAGGCTGCGGAGAAGGGATTGCATCTGACCTATGCCATTGACGAGAAGGTTGCTCCAACTATCCTGGGTGATTCGGTTCGATTGCGTCAGGTCCTGGCCAACCTGCTCAGCAACGCAGTAAAATTTACGGATAAAGGCCGCATAGCTATTCATGTTCAGCCGGGAGAAAAGGCCGATAAGATTCACTTTTCTGTTTCCGATACGGGAATCGGCATCAGTTCAGAGGACAATAGAAAGCTCTTCCTCTCTTTTAGCCAGGTCGATGCTTCTACTTCCAGAAAATACGGTGGCACGGGCTTGGGCCTCGCCATAAGCAAGAGGCTGGTGGAGCTGATGGGTGGCAGTATCTGGGTAGAAAGCGTGCTTGGCAAAGGATCAACCTTCCACTTCCAGATTTTTGCCGAGCCTTTTTCAGGGGAGGCTATCAAGCTGCATCTGGCCGGCAAGAAGATAATGGCACTGCTTGGCAGTGAGGCTACCCTGAGAGAACTGGTCGATTATGCGCGCTCCTGGGGGATGCAGATCTATCCCGTGATCTCGGCCTTTGAGGCGCGAGAGCTGGCAGAGAGCCGTTTTGATGTCGTAATTCTGGATCTGGATGTCCCGGGAGCCGAAGAGCTGGCTGAGGAGATCGAGGAGAATCTTCCTATAATCACTCTCACCTCGTCCGGCCGGCAAAGGGCCGGAAAGAAATCTCTCATCAAGCCCCTCTCAGAGGCCAGCATTCGCTTCGCTCTTCAGGAGGCGATTATGCCCCAAAATCATAAAAAGATGCGTGCGGGCAGCAGCGAGGCCGTCCCCCTGGATCTGGAAATATTGCTGGCAGAAGACAACCCTGTCAATCAGAAGGTTGCCCGTCTCATGCTCAAGAAGCTGGGCTACAAAGCGGATCTGGTCTCCAATGGTCGGGAGGTCTTGCAGGCAATTTCTAAAAAGCCCTATGATGTGATCCTCATGGACGTGCAGATGCCTGAGATGGACGGCCTGGAGGCCACCCGTGCTATCTTGGATTTGAAATTAAAAAATAGGCCGAAGATCCTGGCCATGACGGCTTATGCGCTGGAAGGGGACAAAGAGAGATGTTTGCTTGCCGGCATGGACGGCTACATCTCCAAGCCGGTGCAGCTTGAGGAGCTGAGAAATGCTCTTCAGAGCCTGCAAAATGCCCCTATCTCTGGATAAGATCGCAGAGGATCGCTAGGGCGGCTTGATAATCACATCTTCTAAAGGTCGCCGGGGGCTTGGTCGCATGGGCTTTGCCATTCCCAGGCTGAAGAGAAGCTGGGGATGGCCGCGGTTGATTTGGGCCTTAAGCTCCTCTCGCAGATCGGCAAGGCCGATGGGTTGGCTGAAGAAGGATGCTCGCACATCGTAGCTGGTGGCCCGCAGCAGCAGCTTTTCCAGGGCGAAGCCGCACTGTGTCCAGGTCAGCTTGTCATCCTGATCGGTGGTGAGCACGGCAAGGGTTGAGCAGTCGTGGATGAGGCCCGAGTCCCGGTAGATGACCGCCCTGCTTAAGTCGAACTCCTTGAAGGCGGCCGGAAATCCTAACGATACGGCATCTGGCACTCCAAAGGTATAGAGGGGCATGCCGTCCGGCTCAGCCGTCCAGTTGTTGCGCAGCCACTCCCCCAGGTTATGGCGAAACTCCTTTTTAGCCAGTTGAATCTGATGGGCTCGGGAGACCAAATCTGCCATCTTAACCTTGGAATCTTTATCATCGAGGTAGCTGAGATAAATGCCAGGCAGATTTATGCTTTTTTCAAGCTCTCTTAAAATGGACGGTTCGATTGTCGCATTTTCATACCGGTCTTTGGTGGTGTGTCTCCTCTGTATCTGAGGGAATAGATCATCCGGCAATTTATCAGGACTTTGGCCACCGGGCAAAAGCTGCACCTCGGCCACCAGATCGCTCTCCTGCCCGCGGGGGAAATAGCTCACGCTCGGAGTAAAGCCGAAATGTGCTCCCGTGACAGCCAGGTTGGCGATGGCGCAGCCCACGCTCATATAGAGGGTGCGGTTGCTGGGATCGACAAAAGGCAGGCTCCTGCTTAAATCTGCGAAAACGGAAATGCTGCCGTCATGAATTGCGAACTTCCAGGGCTGGGTGTTGGGGCCGGAGGGGGCTAAAATTGCATAACGCAAAAGGAACTTGAGCCTTTCTTCCATAGGGTCATCAGCGGGGTAGTCGGCCTCCAATACCTCCCATGCCTCATAGTTTTTAGCTTTCAATTGTCATTCCTCTCTAAAAGATTCTAAGATATAAAAGCCATTATTGGCATATATCTTTTCGCCAGGCATTAGATTCTTTTATTTGTGAAGCAGATCATACCCCAGCTATTTGGTGGTGGGCAACAATTGAAAAGCACTGTTTATTTTGCTGGCGTCAGGACAAGAAGCTTTGCAGACAATAAGCAAAACAAGATCATGGGGCTCTTTGATGCTGCCGGCCTGGATGATGTGGTACGAAAAGGCGACCTCACAGCCATAAAAATCCACTTCGGGGAGAGGGGAAACGACTCTTATGTAAATCCCGTCCTGGTCCGGCCAATTGCCGAAAAGATCCGGGCTCTGGGGGCAAAGCCATTTCTCACCGATACCAATACTCTTTACGGAGGAGGCCGGGCTAATGCCGTCGATCATCTGCAAACGGCAGAGGAGCACGGCTTCGCTCCGGCCGTGGCGGGAGCGCCGGTCATAATCGCCGATGGTCTGCAAGGTGACGATTTCCGGGAGGTTTTAATCGACCGCAAGCATTTTCGCTCTGTCAAGATTGCCGGAGAGATAGCCTCCGCCGATAGCATGATCGTGGTTTCCCACTTCAAGGCCCATCTTCCTGCCGGCTTTGGGGGAGCCATAAAGAATCTGGGCATGGGCTGTGCACCGGCGCTGGGCAAGGCAGAGCAGCATTCGGCCAAGCCCATCTTCCATATTGAGCTGTGCAGCGGCTGCCGGGCCTGCATGGACAATTGCCCGAACCAGGCCATCACCGTGGAAAAGAAGATCTCGGCTGTAAACTACGATCTATGCACAGGCTGTGGCAAGTGCCTGCGCGTCTGTCCGACCCACGCCCTGGACTTTGACTGGTTTGTAGAGGTGCCCCCCTTCATGGAGAGGATGACGGAGTATGCCTATGGAGCGATAACGGGAAAGGAGGGACGGGTGGGTTTCTTCAACTTCCTGCTCAATATCACCCCGGACTGCGACTGCGTGCCCTGGAGCGATGCTGCTATCGTTCCGGATATCGGCATTTTAGCTTCGTGCGATCCGGTGGCCATAGACCAGGCCAGCTACGATCTTGTGAACCGGCAGATGGGCCTGGCAAACACGCTTTTGCAAAAGAATTGTGAGCCTGGGGCAGACAAATTCCTGGGTACCTGGGAGAGCACGCTTGGCAATATCCAGTTGGACTATGGAGAAAAGATCGGTCTGGGAAATAAAGAGTACCGGCTGGTTGAGATCTAGAAAAGGCAAATATTAAAGAATGTTTGAGGCAAAACATGAAAGTTGTTGCATTTAACGGCAGCCCTCGCAGGGACGGCAATACCGCCACCTTGCTGGGCGTGGTTCTCAGGGAGCTGGAAGGGCAAAGCATTGAGACGGAGCTGGTGCATCTGAAGGGGCCCCTTTCCGGCTGCATCGCCTGCAACAAGTGCCATGAGAAAAAGGACGGCAAGTGCGCCCTGGACAGGGATATGATAAACGAATGCATTGAGAAGATGGCCGGGGCGGACGGGATTATTCTGGGCTCGCCTACCTACTTTGCCGACCTGACCCCCGAGTTGAAAGCCCTCATCGACCGGGCCGGATTTGTGGGAAAGGCCAATGGCGATATGTTCAAGCGCAAGGTGGGGGCAGCGGTGGTGGCTGTGCGCCGGGCGGGAGCCATTCATGTCTTCGACTCCATAAACCACTTCTTCCTCATCAGCCAGATGATAATTGCCGGCTCCAGCTACTGGAACATCGGCATGGGTCTGCACGAAAAGGATGTGGAAAAGGATGTGGAGGGAATACAGACCATGAAGACTCTGGGGCAGAACATGGGATGGCTCTTGAAGAAGATCGATGAGAAGAGCGGATAATCGATCAAGCGTTAAAGCGGGCAGTGAAAATAGCTGCTGCAGGGCGAAAATAATAATGATCTACTTGATCTCAAAATAGCACAACGCTCCGCAAAAGCCTTAACTTCTTTAGACATCAATGAGGATCTATGCCCCTGGACTATCAGACATTAGTTGCGTCTAACCTCGTCCTGCAATCGATCTTGACTTTGGCTTTAGTCTTTGCCGTCTTCCTGGCCAAAAAGAAGAATTTTCAGAAGCACTGCCTCGTCCTCAGATTGGCGGTCACCGCCCAGATTCTGGCCATTTTGGCGTTGATGTCGCCGGCTATGGGCCACATCCTGGAGCCGGGCCGACCCGACGGTCTCTTTCGGGCCGAGGTCCTGGTGCACCACGGCCTGGGCCTGGTAGTGGTACTGCTCTGGATCTACATCAACCTGGTTTATCTAAGGCGCTGGAAGGCCCGGATCCCTCCCAAGCGGGCCATGCAGGCGGCAGCAGGCCTGTGGGTGGCTTCTCTTGTAATGGGATTTCATATCTATCTGAAACTGTATTATTAAGCAATGCCAGAATGGTATCTTCGGTCGTGTGCAGAGGAGGTGCAAGGACAAAGTACAGTCGTTAAAAATTTGCTTTTCCTCTCTCGCCCGTTGTAGCCCTACTCGATCCACTCGTAGCCCGGATCTTTGATCATGTTGAAATTGCGGATGAGGTCTGCGGCATCCTTTCTGCTGAAGTTCGTTTCCATCATCCTGGAGCAGACAAAGCGCAGGGCAATTTTCTGCATTTTAACATCGGTGCTGTCACCAGGTTTAGATGCCAGCCCGAAGGTCTTGAAGAGGTGCTCCTTCTCGTTTAAATGAGTGCTCCTGCCCCATTTACCGAACATCTCCGCGGCGTGATCTAAAAGATCCTGATCAAACGTCTCCGGGAGCATGATGCCTTCGAACTGCTGCAAGAATTCATCTTTTCTCAAAACGATCAACCCCATTCATTAAACCATTCATGTGGGATTTATCTCTTTCCGGTAAATAGTAAATGAGGGCAGAAGTGGCGGAAGTAATAGGTGTCGTGGAAAATGGAAGATGTAACCGAGATCACATGAGCAAAAAAAAGCTAACAGGACTAATATAATTCTTGTAAAATACAATAAACTAAAAAATAAAAAGTGTAAATTAAATATATACCGCAGTTCCAGGCTCCACATTAATTATCTTTAAAACGCCTCTCTGGAAATACATGGCTTTGGGATAATTAAACTGACCATCGTATACCCTTACGTTATGGTTTTGGTTGCCTACTACCTTAAAGCTGAATTTCCCATCAAGAGGGTCGCCGCCGGTCCCTTCTACGCCGATCAAAACCTCATCCAGATAGACCTGATAGCCCCTCATTCCCTGGGACTGAATGGTCACTGGTGTGTCTCCCGTTGCGACTCCCATCGGTGGGGTATAAGGTGTGCCGTATGCCTGGGATTGAGTTGTTACGCTGGTAGTGCTCTGGCCGAGGCCGCTTGTAGTGGTCTGACTGTAACCGATGGAAGCGGTAGCCTGCTGATTGTAGGCAGGCGGCATATCTGAAGTGGGCTGCATCTGGCCCACCGGGATCTGTTGAGCTGGAAGTACCTGTTGAGTTGGTGGTGCCAGTTGAGCCGGTGGTGCCTGGCTGATCACGTCTACAATGATGGCGTTGCTGGGCTGATTATTGAGCACGAAGAGAAGGATGTGTCTGCCCACCCTGTCTGCCATGAAGTTCATGCTGTTGTAGCCGGAGTAGAAATTAACGCGCTTGCTGGTTATATTCAGAGCATCCGTCTGAATGAACTCATAGTAATCGGCCTGTCCGCCTGCGGGGGCAAAGGCGATAAACTGCATGCCTGTTCCTGCAGGGACTATGGCGTACTGGGACCAATCCAGACCCTTTTGAATCCACAGCTCATTGCCTCTTGCGGTGGCTATGGCAGACTGGTATTGGGTGTATGCGATCTCTTGGCCGCTGCCAAAGTAGATCTTGGAGGGCATCTTATGCGTGACATCAATTTTTACGGGCGTAAATCCGCCGATCACAGGCATGCTGGTATTGATGTAAAACTCGGAGAAGAAGGAATAAGCGCTGCTGCCGTTCTCGAACTCCGGGCCAAACCATGGGCCGCTCAAATCAGTATCCATGCCGCCGAAACCAAAGAGGCTGTTTACGAAGTCTTCGCTGAAAGCTCCTCCGGTCATATCAATGGACTGCAGCAGGGAAAACCCCTGGGCTCCTGCGGCGCCTGCGCCCATAATTAGGGCCAGAAGACATAAGCATAAGCAACTAAATCTCAAATATCACACCTCATTTGGCTGCTCCTCGGGCATGGTATTATTTAGCTTTAAGTCTCTCCTGAGTCTCATCTGAATGTCATGGAAACTCATATGACAATGGAAAACCTCCGTGACAGCCCTGCAAGAGTTAAAATCTTCCGGCAATTTTTCAGTAAGTTACTTCCAGGCTCCATCTGTTGAGCTTGCCTGTGTCTCTGCTTGCCAGGTCCCAGATCTTGAGCGTCCATTTGCCTTTCAGGGATTGGCCGAGCATGGCGGCCAAGGAGGCATTTGATCTGGAATCATAGGTTTTCAGCAGATTCGCCTTGCCGATGCCGGTGCGATTGTGCAGTATCGCTCTTTTGCCGCCCGGTGAGATGAGTTCTACCCTCAGATTGGATATGTTGTTGTGGCTTATGTCAGTTTCCACTACCGTTCTCTTGACCTTGCCCGCCTGGTCGAGGAAAACGGCACTCACAAGGCCCTGAGGACTGTTGTCCGGGATTGTCTCGCTGCAAAGCGAAGATCCTCTGATCACATGATCTGTCTTCTCTTCCCCGATCACAAATGTCAGGACACGGCCGGGCTCTCCGATATTGGATATCACCAGACCCGAGTCCGATCCGTCCCATAAAGTTGAGGAGGGTCGCGTGTCGTGGCAAAGGGCGATTCCTTCCACCCGGCCGAAGAGGTCCTTCCTGTCACCCATGCTGCGGTTGGTCTCCAGATCCAGGCTGCCGTCTGCCTGGAGGAGCCCGCACTGGTAATGCCGGGTGGCTGTTCCCCCCTGCCATTCATTTGAGCCTAAGGTGTCGCAGTGGTAGACGGCCAGGCCGCTGGCGGGAATGGAGGCGTCAAGACCGATCCCGGAGCGGTTCTCTACCAGGAAATGCTCGTTTATCTTGCCGGTATCATAGATCATGATTGTACGGTAATCCCCATGAACTGCCTGGTACTGGCCGGGCTGGTTGAGGCGAACCTGTCTGTCGCACCATCCCACCAGGTTTCGCAAGAAGACGCATACCTGCGCCGGAGTTCTTCCCCCATCGTTATGGTTTCCGGCGCTCATAAGACAGAAGTAGCCGAGCCCTGCGCTCTTCTCGAAGTCACCGTCTCTATTGCCGTAATCGTAGAGGTCCGGCCAGCGGCAGAGCATATGGCCGCTCTCATGGCAGAAGGTTCCTATGGTGAGGTCCTCCTTGCTTCTGCCCATGCTGGAGAGCATATAAAAGCAGGTCCTTGTATCTTTGTAGGTCAGGTCAATAAAATGGTTATGTGGCCACAGCTCCCCTAGATATTGGGTCTGGCCGGCATAAAGAAAGCTCATGGCATCGACCATTCCCACTCCCCGCGAGTCGAACTTCTCCAGCTCCAGGCCCCCTTTGACTGCCAGGTCGAGTGCCTCCTTGACGAGCAGGTTTTCCGTATAGTACTGACGATTGCGGCTTAAGGTTATGGGCCCCACAACCTCATTGGTGTAGTCCAGCTTGCCGCTGGACATAAGACGGAAATACTCCCGCACGGAGCAGAAGTTGCCGTTCTCGTGGTAGTCCTGGCCATTGAGCATGGCGTCCACATCTTCGGTAGTGACGGTGCTCTTCACGTCCTTGAACCCGACCAGTACCGTCAAGCCTTTGATCTCGCCCTCGGAAACTCGCCTTCCTTCTAGTAGTCCCTTTTCCTCCCCGAAGGTCCTGAAATTGAGGCTTGGCTTGAAGGCGTATGCAGGTGGGTTCATATTGGCATATCTAGCCTCAAACTTGCTGTTTCTAATCTCTTCTGATTCTTTCAAGTGGCGGCGGACCCCTTTAGGTGGGCTTTGGAAAACGTCCACTCCGCTGGAGACGAACTCGCCTGAGATAAGTAATGCGTAGCAGTACAGTCCATGGTCCTGGTCGTAGACCACGGTATAGCCGTCCATATTCTCATGCCGGGAATAGAACTCATCGCCGTAGACCCTGAGCTGCACCTCGGGGCCCTTCTCCTGGGAGAAGGTCAGAAACTCTCCAAATATCGAACTCATGGCACATCAGACTCAAGAATGCTTTTCGCCGAAAGGCGGCGCTCAGCTATACTTGTTATCGGATTACTATTTAATTATTTTGTATGTGTAAAGCAAATCTAAGCATTATCAATAAATACATTGCGTGATTTTTGTGCCCCATATCTGAGGGTGCAAATTTAATATAAATCCGGTTAATGATATCGATCCAGCGACTCGGTGGAGCTAGATAACACATAGATCATTCTATGTTAAAAAAATTTAGGATTGCTTACTTTCGTCCAATTCCTTTCTCCATGGCCTCTTTCGCCAGCCGGATGGCACACAGCTCCGAGCACATAGTGCATGTGTCCGTCTCCACGCCCCTGCGGTGACGGATCTGTTTTGCTCTGGCCGGATTTATGGCCGCCTGAAACTGTCCTTCCCAGTTCAACTCCGCCCTGGCTTTAGCCATCTGCAAGTCCATGGCTCGCGCCCTTTCCCGTACGCCCGGACGGGTGAGGTCTGCGGCATGGGCAGCCACGCGCGTCACATAGGTGCCCTCGATCACGTCCTCCTTGGTGGGCAGGTCCAGGTGCTCGGAGGGCGTGGTGGCGCAGAGAAAATCTGCTCCCGCCATGCCCGCAATCACTCCACCCATGGCGGCTGTGATGTGATCGTAGCCGGGTGCAATGTCTGTGACCAGCGGGCCCAGGAGGTAGAGGGGTGCGCCGTCCGTCAAATGCTTCATGGCCTTGACACTGGTTTCTATCTCATCGGCGGGCACATGACCCGGCCCTTCTACCATGGCCTGCACTCC
>JAFGNK010000075.1 GCA_016927055.1 Methanotrichaceae archaeon
ATGCATTTGGTTATTACGATTTCTATAACAATAGTTACAATTGTGCATAAAAATAGAGCTTGCCGCTATGCTGCCTCCTGGATATCAGGCCGTCTTTCTCCATTATCTTGCAGTATTTGATAGCGTCGCTTACGTTTATTTCCAGGTGGCCGCTTATCTCCTCCAGGGTGCAGGGCCTGGCAGAGAGAAGATCTATCAGCCGGTCCCGGACCCGGGCGGGAACGCTCCAGTCCCAGTCCGGTATCAACTCAGCACCGGGGAAGATCTCTAGCATCCTTTGCATCTCCTCCTCGCTCAGAGCTTCGACCGGCTCCGCAGGCGAGCGGACCACCGTGTTGAGCTGAATTCGGTCCGGCTGGGTAGACTCTGCCGCCCTGGCTATCAATTCTGCCTCCTGATCGTTTATGCCCTTCACCAGCATCACCTCCAGCCAGATCTCTCCGGAAAATTCCTTGCGGAAGTCCTTTAAGCCCTGAACCATCTCCTTTGCATAAAGACCGGATGCGGGCCTGTTGATGGCTAAAAAAGCCTTCTGGCTGGCAGCATCCAGGGACGGCAAGACAATATCTGCAATTGCAACCTCTCTTCGAACTGAAGGACGGGAGAGAAGGGTACTGTTGGTGATCACAGCCACGGGAGAGTCGACGATCTTCTTGGCCTGGGCTAAGATCTCGCCCAGATCGAGGCTGAGCGTCGGCTCTCCCGATCCGGCAAAGGTGAGGTGGTCGAAGGGCTCGCCCCGTCTTTGCTCGATCTCCTTTAAAACCTTGTGCGGGGGCACAAAACGATCTCTGCAAGTGGTTATGCAGGCGGTCTTGCCCAGCTCACAGTAGACGCAATCCAGGTTGCATGTCTTGTATTTGAGCAGGTCCACTCCCATGGACAGGCCCAGGCGGCGAGAGAGCACAGGCCCAAAGAGGTATCCCATAATTCTTCCCCGATCTGCCTTTTTCCCTACTATTTATCCTTTCCAGTTGGAGACAGACAATCCTTTCCAGTTGATAAATAACTCCCATACAGATTTAATCTTATTTATTTGCCCGCTCCTTGTTTTCGATATTGCCTTTCTACAAACCATCACTATTCTGTCCACTCAGATACCTCTTACCGATAAAGCTTAAATGACGGTGCGCCCGAACAATCAGCATGGACAAGGCTCTTGAACTGATCGAAAAGCTTGGCTCAAGCGATGACTACTTCGAACGCCAGAAGGCGGCATGGGCCCTGGTGAATCTGGGAGAGGTAGCTGTAGACGATGTTGCCGGTGCCCTGGAGAAAGGAGAATTTTCCGATTTGCGATACAAATCCGCCTGGGTACTGGGAAAGATCGGCTGCCCCAGGGGAGTAGAGCCGCTCTGCCGAGCCATGCTCAATGATCCCGATCACGTAGTTCGCGAATGGTGCGCCGCCGCCCTGGAGGCGGTAAGGAGCCAGGATGCCGTCCCGGCACTGGTTTTGGCCATGAAACGTGACAGCTCCAAAGATGTGCGTCTGCGGGCTGCAGTGGCACTGCGCACGCTGGGGGCTGCAGAGGCCTTGAGTGGCCTCTTAGGCCACGCCGAACCCGAGATCCGGGGCATGGCTGTGACCGGTCTGGCCAAGATAGGTCACCGGGAATCTCTGCCGGATGTGGCCCGCCTGCTAGAGGATGAAGAGATGGAAGTTAGGCGCAGAGCTGCAGCCTTCATGGGAGAAGTGGCCTGCGATGAGGGCTTGAGCTGCCTGGCCCGGGCTTTGCAGGATAAGGAGAGCATCGTCAGATCCGAGGCACTGAAGGCTCTGGGCAAGATAAAAAGCGAAAAAGCATGCGATCTGGCTTTGCAGGCCTTAAAGGACCAGGATTGGCAGGTTCGCTACACTGCGGTCACAACGCTTGGCGAGATCGGCCATAACAAAGCATTAGATGCCCTGGTAGAGGTCATCTTCGGCCCGGATGACGAGGAGACGCGTGCCTGGGCGGCCTGGAGCCTGGGAGAGATTGGTGACGAGAGGGCGATAGAACCTCTGCAGCGGGCCTACAAGACCTGTCCCACCGAGGTCATGAAGAAGGCCAAAGACTCGCTGGTTGAGGTTTTCGGGCTGGAGATTTGACGAAGATTGATGAGGATGATGGCAAGGCTATGTTTAGCGAAAGAAAATGGTCAAAGCCGGAAAGGAAGATTGCACGCCGGGCATTTGATGCCGCCTACAATCGTGAGTGCGACTTCATTTTGCAAAATGAAGGATGGCTGCGAAAAGAAGATCTTGAGAGCATCTCTGAAGATAAGTTGCAGGAAATCTGGAAAGTTGCCGAATTTTATGCAGGACTATAGCGGCAAGCCAGCATATGCACCGATCGCCTAGCCCATGCCTTGCCATCAAGTTTGCCCAGCATCCTTCCCTTCTTTCATATTTGCTTCTCTGGTCTAATTATCCCTCAATGTAATAGGGATCTTCTGATGGTTTGGGGCAAGAGGGCTCCCCTTTCGGCTGCCTCTGAAGAACAACGTTTCGGTAAGGGTAGGGTATCTCTATGCCCTCGACGTCAAACCTTTTTTTAACCGCCTCTCTAATGTCGCATCCACTGTCAAAGGCAAATCCTCTATTAGGCACATGGAAGGTCAGCCGGAGATTTACGGCAAAGTCTCCCAGCTCCGTGAGACGGACATTGATCTCTCTATCCTTCAATACATGGGGATGCTTTTTGGTCTCCTCTAAGATGATGCTTCGGGCCTTGTCGATATCGGATGAGTAGCCTATTCCGAAATCAACCGGCCATATGGTCTCCGGATTGCCGAGGCTCCAGTTGACGATATAGTCGCTGCTCATCAAGCTGTTTGGAACTATTATTCTCCTCAGGTCCCATGTGCAGACTATCGTATGCCTCAAAGTCAGATCCTCAATGTGCCCGTATTCCCCCTTGAAGTGGACATAATCACCAATGCGAATTGGTTTGAAAATTGCCAGGAAGATTCCTGATATCACATTAGATAGAGAGTCCTGAGCTGCGAAACCTATGACAATGGTTGCTACACCTGCACCAGTCAGCATGGCTATAGCAACTCGATTCAGAGATGGAATCAGCAGTACAATCATCAAGATTCCAATTGTATATATTGCAGCAACGATCAGCCTGCGAGTCATGGCATTAGAGGTCTCGTCGAACTCTCTGTCCATATTGCTGGCTTCAAGGATTCGCGGGATGTGCTTTTTGAGCAATTCGTCGACTAGTCTGGCAATAAAAAAAGTTGCAAGAATGATTACCAGTATGGAAATAGCAGTCGTAATGAATTCCCAGATATTTGTTCCAAGAGTTTTTTCGATGTAATTTATGGAAAAATATTCTGCAATTGAGGTAGGCTCAGAAACTGAGTTCTGTCCAATCAATTGAGTGGGAATTGCAGGATTCTTTCCAACTGGATCGACCATCAATCCAATTTCATCGGCCGCAATATTTAAAAGTTTTGGGATCAAATGGATTAAAATATGTTGCATATGGTATTCAAATATAGAACAAATTTCAGAGGCTCAAGATGCATAGCGAGAAGAATACCATTTCAAGGCATCCTTCGCGTTTGCCTTTCAGCAGTATTGGCATTTTGGCTTGTATCAGCAGCCATAACTTCAACAACATATATCGTCTCCGAAAAATCTAATGACTATTCCGTGCAAAGCGCCATTAACAAGGCAAAAGAAGGAGACAGAATCATTGTCAAGAGTGGAACTTATTCGGAAAGGTTGAATATCACAAAAAAATTAATTGTCAAAGGCGTGGATACAGGAGAAGGATTGCCAGTAATAAATGCAAATGAGAAGAAGAGTGCGATAAATTTGCTTGTGGATGGCACCTGGCTGGAGGGCTTCTTGATCGTAAACTCAGGCAGCTCTTTGGAGGATGCAGGAATCAAGGTTTTCTCCAATAACAATCTTATTCGCGGAAATATTCTGAATAATAATTCTTATGGCATATATTTAAAAAATTCTGCCAATAATAAAATAGAATCCAATCTAGCCAGGGGAAATGATGTAGGTATCGCCCTTCAATCATCGAATAATAATATGGTAATAAATAATTTTGTAACAAACAACTCTTTTGCAGGATTTTTTTCCGGCAATTCGAGGAACAATACAATTAGAAATAACACCGGCCAGGAAAACGCCTGGGTGGGTTTCTTATTCAATGACACCAAAAATAGTTCGATTCAAGAAAATGCTGCCATCGGAAATGCAAACGCAGGCATTTGGATGTTAAATTCCAGATATAATGATATAAACGAAAATAACGCAAGCAATAGCCCCATCTTTGGATTTCGCCTGGATGCATCATTCAATAATACCATCTCAGGAAATACAGCACACAGAAACCTTGACGGCATCAGCATGGATACATCAAGCGGCAACATAATAATAGAGAATAATATTAGTAACAACATATTTGGCATATACTTAGATAGGTCAAGCAAGAATTTGATTTTCCTTAACAATTTCGTTGAGAACGCAATGAATTCTTATTCTTACAACTCCTCAAATCAATGGAACTCGGATAAAGCATTCAACTACCTGTATAAAGGAATGGTATCTTGGGACTACCTGGGGAATTTCTGGTCTGATTACGAAGGCAACGATGCATATGAATCAGGGATTGGAAATGCAGCTTATATTAATGAATACATAAAAGATGAAAAGCCTTTGATCTCCAGGAAAGAACGCTATCAAATCTTGCCTTAAATCTTCATTCCAAAATATTTTCCGAAACAGATATAGCGCAGAGATAATTGTAATATATATTCCTGACCGACACCCTTATAGCTTGCTATAATGCTACATGCTACCACACATCACAACATTACCGCGCAAAGCCAGCACAAATGTTGTGCAAACTAACATAAGCGGCTGCAAAAAAAGCAGCAATAGAGTTGGAGGTAAGCATGCTTGGCATTGATGATCCTTGGATTTGGGGTGTCTATCTTCTTTGCATATTTAGCGCACTATTGTGCCTGATTTACGGCATCGTCAACTGGAATCGAGGCGGAGAGCTGGAGGCTTTAGAGATAAAAGAGGAAGCCGCCTGGGAAGCGAGCGAAGAAGAGATGCAGGAAAAAGAGCTGGGATTGTGATCTAAATGGACATTCTTCTCCTCAATCTCATTATTCTCGTCTATCTTCTTGCCACACTCTATCTTGGTTACAAAGGCTGGAAATCAACCAAGGACTCAGAGGGCTACCTGGTCGCGGGCAGAAAAACCCACCCCTACATCATGGCCATGAGCTACGGTGCCACCTTCATCAGCACCTCGGCTATCGTCGGCTTCGGCGGCACAGCCGGCCTCTTTGGCATGGGCCTTTTGTGGCTCACATTCCTGAACATCTTGGTAGGCATCTTCGTGGCCTTTATCATCTATGGCAAGCGAACCCGGAAGATGGGACACAACCTCAATGCCATGACCTTCCCAGAGCTTTTGGGCAAGAGATTTGACAGCAGGTTCGTCCAGTATTTCAGTGGCCTGGTGATCTTCCTGGGAATGCCCCTTTACGCCTCGGTGGTTCTAATAGGCGCGGCCCGCTTCATGGAGACCACATTGGCCATAAACTTCGATGTGGCCCTTCTCATATACTCGCTAATAATTGCTGCTTATGTAATTTGGGGGGGGCTTCGAGCGGTCATGTATACCGACGCCATGCAGGGGACAATCATGTTCGTGGGCATGATATTTCTGCTCTTCATTACCTATTCTCACCTGGGAGGTATCATCCCCGCTCATCAGGCTCTCACTGATATGGTAAATCTGGTTCCTGCTAATCTCGCCGCCCTGGGACATGCCGGCTGGACGGCAATGCCCGTCTCAGGCAGCGGCTGGTGGTGGACATTGGTGTCGACTATCGTACTGGGAGTAGGAATCGGCGTTTTAGCCATGCCCCAGCTGGCAGTGCGCTTCATGACCGTCAAGTCCAATCGGGAGATCAACCGGGGCGTCTTGATCGGTGGAGTCTTCATTCTCATGATGACGGGTGTTGCTTTCACAGTAGGTGCACTCTCTAATGTATTCTTCCTGCAAAACCAGGGAAATATATCCATAAACATAGCTGGTGGAAATGCCGACAGCATAATTCCTCTCTACATCAACGCAGCCACTCCCGAGTGGTTCGTCTACCTCTTCATGCTTACACTCCTGGCAGCTGCCATGTCCACATCCAGCTCCCAGTTTCACACCCAGGGAAGCGCTATTGGCAGGGATATCTATGAGACACTTACCAATAAAAAAGGCGGCGAGTCCATACTGATCACCAGAATGGGAATAATCGTTGCCATGGTAATTGCCGTAACCTTAGGGTATATCCTGCCCGACAACATAATTGCTCGCGGCACAGCCATCTTCTTCGGCCTGTGCGCTTCCGCCTTCCTGCCCATGTACACATGTGGCCTTTACTGGCGAAGTGCAACCAAAGCGGGAGCTATTGCCGGAATTATCACCGGAACGTTTGTAACTGTCTTTTGGTATCTGTTTATACATAAAGCCGAGGCAGCGCCTCTGGGGATATGCAAGATGATCTTTGGCAGTGATGTTCTGGTCTCTCAGATGCCCTGGCCGGTGGTGGATCCGATATTAGTAGCCATGCCACTGGCGATGCTGGTAACTGTAGCTGTAAGCTTGATGACAAAGAGACCAAAAGATAAACATCTGGAGAAATGCTTCAAAGGAATAAAGTAAATTTTTTATTATTATTTTTTTTATTTTGCCATTTCGTCATAGATATA
>JAFGNK010000076.1 GCA_016927055.1 Methanotrichaceae archaeon
ATGTTCTTCTGAATCTGGGATGTACCTCCTCCGATGGAATAAATCATGATATCCCTCAGGTATCGCTGCATATCATGTCTCATAAGCGAACCGTCCGCTCCCAGGATATTGAGTCCCTGCATTACTATTTTTTTGGTTGTCTCAGCCGAGTAATATTTCGACATGGAGGTTTCCTTAACCGGTTTCATGTTCTGAGTTTCTTTCCAGGCCGCAGCATTGATGAGCTGACGAATAGCTTCCACACTGGTCGCCATATCCGCCAGCTGGTGCTGGATTGCCTGCATGTCTTTCTTAAATTCACCGCGTTGCATTTTCTCTTTTGCGTAAAGCAACGCATCCTCAAAGGCTGCTGTTGCAATTCCCAAAGCACAGGCGGAAAGTACAAGTCTTTCCTGGTTAAGCAGTTTCATTTCCTGCCACCAGCCTTTATTCAGAAAGTCTACTCCACCGAGGATGTTTTCCGGCAGGACTTTAACGTTGTCGTAGTTCACTTCACAGGTGTCCGATCCATGATGACCAAGTTTTTCCAAGGGTTTGGCGCTATAGCCATCCAAAGAGGTATCAACCACAAAAGACGTAATTCCATCGTACTTAGGCTCGGCTGTGCGTGCAAAGGTAACCGCATAATTTGAAACGCCTGCCCCGGAGATAAACATCTTATTGCCGTTAATGATATAGTTTCCATCTTCAAAAACGGCCTTCGTCTTAATACTGGCGGCATCCGATCCGGCATTGGGTTCGGTTAGGGCAAAGCAGAATTTGAGCTGGCCTTTTGCGAGTTTCGGCAGAAATTCTTCTTTCTGTTCTTTGCTGCCATTGACCCCGATAATCTCGTTGCCATACAACAGGATATTACCAAAGGCCCAGCACAGGGTTGGAAAACGCTTGCCGATCTCTTCAAAAACAATCATGAGATCAAGGATATTACAACCAAGCCCGCCATATTCTTCGGCAATATTGATCCTGGCAAGATCGATATCGGCAAGCTTTTGAATCAATTCATGCGGGTATTCACCTTTTTTATCCAGTTCACGCGCATGTTCCCGAGGGATCTCTCTTTCAACAAAATCCCGCACCTTTTCTCTGAGCTTTTCCTGCTCCTGGCTAAATCGTAAGTCCACGGATATCGTCTCCTTTTTTAGAAGTATGACGTACGTTCAAAAAACACGTAGTTCTGTATTATTGATCTCAGGTGTTTTTCCTGTGCATCAGGAATTTCATCTCGAATTCCATCACAACTTCATCGCGTTGATTGTGAACATTGTACTGCCAGGTCTGAAAACCCTGGCCTGGCTTGCTCGTTTCGCGCTTCTCAATGGTTTCAATATGCACGGTAATCGTGTCCCCGATCTTCACCGGGGCCAGCATGCGCATCTTGTCCACTCCCATCCAGGCAATGATGGAACCGCCTTCAACCCTGGCAAGACCGGCCATACCCACCGCCATACCGAATATCAGAGGCCCGTGCGCAATTCTCTCCTTAAACGGCGTCTTGGCGGCAAACTCGGCATCCATATGCAGAGGATAGAAATCCATGGTAAGTCCGGCCCAGTTCACCAGATGTGTCTCAGTAACCGTGATCGATGGCGTCTGAAACTTGAAACCAATCTCGAAATCTTCCCAATATTTTCCCGGCATGTCTTGATCCTCCCTTTGCTCCATGACACCCAATGCTGGCTTTTGTTAATTTAATCGGGTGCCAGACTTTTATTTCATCTTAAAAAACCGATCAGATCTTGGCCGGCTTGAATTTTGGCAGTGTAATTTCATCATTGAGTTTCTCAAACACCACCTCAACCGGCATGTCGCATTTAACCTCGTACGGGTCACAATCCACGATATTGCTGAGCATCTGAACGCCTTCCTCTTCAAGCTTTACAATAGCAATCACAAACGGCAGATCCTGGATAAAGGCCGAGGGAGGATTACTCTCAACCACCGTGTAGGTATAGACTGTCCCCTTCCCGGAAGATTCAACCCACTCCAGATTATCCGAGAAACAGTTCGAGCATGCAATCCGGGGATAGAAGACATTTGTATTGCAGTCCTTGCATCTCTGATACAGTAATTTCCCGTCCCTGGCTGCCTCCCAAAAGGGTTTGGCCCACGAACTTATGACCGGAACAGGTTTTGGTTTTGCTTGTACATTCATAGTTATCCTCCTCCCTATGGAATCTCGGTACCTAAAATCGTCACCTGGGCATCCATATAGGTGCCACCAGTGGCCGTCTCCACTGCAAAACGGGCTCCGGGAACCTGTCTCTCTCCGGCCTTGCCCATCAACTGCCGGCAAGTCTCAACCATCAGGGCTACCGCCCCTCCGGCGCCGGTATGGCCCTGAGAAAGCATTCCACCGTTGGTGGTAGTTGGTATTTTTCCGCCCGGCCAGGTATCGCCACGCATGAATATCTCACCACCTTCACCGCGCTGACAGAAACCAAGTTCTTCAAACCCGATAAGCTGGAAGATGGGATACGAGTCATAGATCTCGGCGATATCAATATCCTGTGGGCTCAGGCCTGCCTCTTCAAAGGCCTCCTTGCCTGCTTTGGCCCAGCCGAAGCGACTCACATCCGGCTCCTGAGAATAAACAAAATGAGTTACCACCCCGCCCTCACCCAGCAGGTACACGGGCCTGTCAGTTATATCGCGGGCCCGCTCGGCAGAGGTGACAATGAATGCCGCTCCGCCATCAAAGAGCATATTCGACATCTTCGCCCGCAGGGGAGTCGAGAGCATCTTGGATGCCATGACCTCTTCGATAGTCAGTGGTTTTCTAAAAAAGGCGTTCGGATTCAACTCCGCCCACTTCCGGTTGGACACGCACACCGCAGCCAAATGCTCCGGGGTATTCCCAGTCTCATACAGGTAGCGCGTGCAGGCCATAGAGGCAATAGAAGAGTAGTGCTGCCCATAGGGAACCTCCCACTCAAGAGAAAGACCAGATGCTGCAAACAGATCGATTCCTGCTTGAAGATCCACCCCGGTGCCCAATTTGTCGGAATGCACAAACAGAATCGTGGAAGCCGCACCACTGTTGATAAGCGCTCCTGCCATCTCAAGTCCACAGGTGCTGCTTGAACCACCGGCAAACACCTGGCAGTTCTTTTTCACATTCTTCAGACCCAGTTCCTCCACCACACGACACGTAACCAGCTCGGTATTAAATGCCGGGCTATACAATGAAGCCGTTGGCATTACATAGTCTATCTCCTCCTTGTCGATTCCCGCATCCCGTATGGCCAGCTTGGCTGACTCGATAGCGTAAAATATTGCCGCTGTTTCTGGATACCTGGCCGTCGGAATCTCTCCGATTCCTACAATTGCGATATTTCCTCTGAG
>JAFGNK010000077.1 GCA_016927055.1 Methanotrichaceae archaeon
ATGGAAACTACAGTAACCTCAGGTTAGCCACTGGAAATGGCGAAGAGCCAATCAATCTCACCATATTCAAGGCGCTCTCAAGAACTCTATCCAGGAATTTCCCTTGCCGCCTTCAGCGTACGGGCGTACCAGATCAGTTCCTCTAAGAGCCTTTTTGCTTGACCATGCTGCGACCTTCCTTTCAAAAGTCCCGCCTCATCAAACAGCTCCTGGACCCGGGGAAAGTGCACTGCTTCACCTGTAGGGATCATGTGAAAGGCCAGGCAGACCTGGCGCAGCTGCTCAACCATGCGCGTCCCGCCCCAGGCTCCGGAGGAGACGCCACAGATGCCCACGGGCTTGTGCGCATATTGAGAAAAAAGCATATCCAGAAGCATCTTCAGCTCGCCTGGATAGCCGTGGTTGTACTCAGGAGAGACGATGATAAAGCCGTCGGCGTGCCTGGCCTTTTCGGCAAGACGCTGGGCCGGCTGGCTTATTTCTGTATTGTCCGTGGCTTCCAGGCGATAGTCTCGCACGTCTATAATCTCGCTCTCGAGACCTGCCTCCTGGGCTTTTTGCAGCATAAATTGGGCCGCTTTTTCGGACTGGCGGCCCTGTCTGGCTGTGCCGAGGATTACGGGGATATACATTGCATCTCAATACTATAACGATTGCTTTTTTATTTTATGTTTTTCCTATGCCTCTTTGATCGGCAGCTGTATCTCCGTCAATAGCTCTTCGGGGCTCGTCTTGCTGGGGTCGCTCAGATAAAGCTCTCTTCCCGGTCCGGCAAACTCCATCCCATTCTTCATCATATAGTCGTAGAGATCCTTGTAGATCAGGTGGAGCATATCGTAGCTTCCTTTGTGCACAACAGCCAGGACTCGAGCCGGAGGAAGGTTCTTGACTTCCATACCCTTATCCACTTCGATCCTTCCGGTTATGGGTATAGCCACCTCGATATCGGCATCCTTGTCTTTATATTCCTGGTCATGGTAAATTGCCATGCACGGTCCGCTCATCTTAACGATATTTTTTTGGTTGTCTGGCCGGAAAAGCGTTTCGCAGAGCTCTCCGATCAGGCGACCGATGGTCTCACCATAGCTTCCTCTGTCTCTCTTGCTTACCACCCGTAGAGCGGGCACATCCTTGATAACCGGCTCGCTTAATGCCATCTTTATCAGCTCCTTATCGCTTTGTTTGAGCAAGGCCTCGATCCTTAGCAGCCTGGCGATCTCACCTTTTGTCCGGCGGAGATGCTTCTCTATCAGGGCCTGCGCGACGTCCCTATCACCTTTCGCTTCGGCATCGAGGTAGCAAGCCACCTCTTCCAGGGATATGCCCAAAGAGCACAATGTCTTTACTCTCACGCCCCTCTCCAGTTGGTCTGCCGTGTAGTAGCGATAGCCGGTTAATGTGTCTTTAGCTGCCGGTACCAGCAGCCCCACCTGGTCGTAGTAGCGCAGGGCCTTGGGTGTAATCCTCGTAATAATCGAGAACCTGGTGATGGGAATCTGATCGACGGTCATGGCTCATATCCAGGAAGCTTCTGCTTATTTGTATGGGCATGCAGTCTCCCGCGGGGGAAGGTTTATGCAATTCCAATTCACTAGTGTTATTCCTGCATGGCCTCGTCGAACTCATCCCGGTACCTGGCCACTCCCGAGACGCCTTTCATCGCCGACTGGTCCAAGATCAGGATCATAAAGGCTTCGTTTGGAACTCCATCCCACTGGCTGGCAATGCCGTGCCCGGAGGCGCTCACAAAGCCGAAGCGGGGATAGTACTCCGCATGTCCCAGCACGATGATAAAGGGACAGCCCCGGCTCCTAAGCATCTCTATGCCCCGTTTGATCAGGCGAGTGCCAATGCCCTGGCGCTGCCATGCGGGCTGCACGGCCATGGGCGCCAGGCCCATGCCCTCTATCGCCTTCGAGTCGCCCTCGATCTTGGCTGGAGAGAAGAGGATGTGGCCCACGACCTCATCGCCATCAAGGGCGACCAGGGAGAGCAGGGCGGGGCAGCTTTTACGAAGCTTATCGACTATGCTGGCCTCTGCTGGCTGGCCGAAGGCCTTTTCGTTCACCGCTCGGATCGCTTCTCTATCTTTCTTTCTCTCCTCACGAATGATAATCATTTTTTCACCCGAGTACGATTCTTTACCAGAGCACAAAGTACACTACATCTCCTTCCTTCTTGCCCTTCAAGAGCTGACAGTGGCGCAGGATAGCAAACTGGTTCTCCAGTTCCGGTGCCGGTAGCTTGAATCTCTCCATCAAATCCATCCTGGTGGCCTTGCCCTTCTCCTGGATGTACTCGTAGATCTCCTTTTGCAGATCCGTGAGGCCATCGGTTCCTTCCAGGCCGTGGCTCTCCCGGAATATCTTTTTTGACCTCTCCCCCCAGGGATCACAGACGCGAATTCGGTGGCTGACATCGATGTAGCAGTCCTCGCAGAGGGTCTTGCCACCCGTGGCGAATACCTCTTCCTCTGCGATCTTTTTGCCGCAATTCTGGCATTTTATGCCCTCTATCATCTCCCATCTACCTCTTTCTCCATAATCCGAAGAATTGCCTTTCTTAATCATCATCCAGCAGGGTTGCGGCTGCGTTGAACCCTGAGCCCATGCGCACGAGCCCGGCGATCGCCGCTGCCTCCAGCATCTCCTCCTGGCTGGCTCCTGCTTTGCGGGCCGTTTCCTTGTGCCTTTCGATGCAGCGCTCGCATCTGACGGCTACAGAGCATGCCAGGGTGATTAGGGCCTTATCCTTTACCGAGAGAGCGCCCTCTTTCAGTATCAAAAAGACCAGTCTCTTGAAGGCAGAGTCTACCTCTTCGCCAAGGGCCTCTGTGAACTCCTCTGTCTTTGTTTTTCGTCCCGCCATATGATCTACCTCAGGCTTCCGACTATTCACAAGATGAATAATCGACAGCCAGGCTATTCGTGCCAGATATTTGCGTTCAATGGTCTCGCAGGGTGTGATGGGCGGCAAGCAGGTAATGAGAGCAGGTCTTGCACTCTTTGGGGTGGCTTGTGCACTGCAGGGATTTGGCTTCCAGTTGAAAGATCAGTTCATCGTAGTTGCTGAAGTTGCGC
>JAFGNK010000078.1 GCA_016927055.1 Methanotrichaceae archaeon
ATCTTGATGAGGAGATACCATGATCAATGAGCTGCTGCTCGTGGCCTATGTAGCCTTTATAGTCCTGCTCTCTTATAAGCTGCGTCAGGGAACCTTTACGGGCTTCGTTCTCTCCGATCGCAACGTCGCTTATCCTGCCGTCATAGGCATAGCCTTCACGGCAGCTTATTTCAGCGCAGCGTCTTTCCTGGGGGGAGGAGGATATGGCCTGATCGCCGGCATGCCCTGGGTGGTCTATGGCACCTTCTTTCATGTGGCCTTCGCCTGCCTTGCCTGGCTCATAGCAGGAAAGATCTGGGCCATGGCCAAGCAGTATGATGCCAAGACCGTACCCCAACTGCTGGAAAAGAGGTACAACTCCCCCACCGGCAAGGTAATCCTGGCAGCGATCATGCTGCTCCTCTACACAGTTTATCTTGTGCCCATCTTCAAGGGATGCGCCACCCTCTTTCAGGGACTGATAGGCGTCAGCTACCTGCAGGGCCTGATGGTTGCCGTGGCCATCGTGGCCATCTACTACGTCGTCGGCGGCCTGCCAGCCATCATCTGGATGGGCTTTATCCAGGGCATTCTTATGCTGGCCGGAGCGGTCTTGCTTTACGGAGGCCTCTTTTCTGCGGGCGGCGGATTGGAGATCTGGCAGCATATCCCGGCAAGCGTGCTCTCCATGGAGGGCTTCAATGTGCCCTGGCAGAAGACCTTAGGCATGGCCTTTTCCATCAGCCTGGGCCTGCTGGCCTTGCCCGACCTGCTCATAATGATATTTTCGGCCAAAGACAGGAGAGTGGTCCGCTTCGCCGGCATCTTTGGACCGATCTCCATTGCTGTTTATGCTCTCTGCATATTCTCCCTGGGGATTTTGGCTTATGGGGTTTTAGGTTCTGAGCAGCTGGCCCCGTTCCTCAAGAATCCCGATGGTCTGGTACCCTTCCTGGCCGGGACTCTTCTTCCGCCCGGCTTTGACGCAGTCATCCTCCTGGCAGCGATCGCCGCGGCAATGTCCACCATGAGCGCCATTGTGCTGGTCACCACCACCAGTCTTACCTCAGATATCCTGCGCTACCTGCATCCCGAGATCTCCGACAAAAAGACGCTGCTATTGACTCGCGTGGTAGGAGTAACCATCTTGATGATAGCTGCAATATCGGCGATAGATGTTCCCCAGCAGATCGTACCCCTGGTCTCAGTGAGCATGGGGGTCATCGCTTGCTGCGTCTTCGTGCCGCTTATCTTCGGCCTCTACTGGGACAGAGGCACGCAAACCGGCTTTATCGCCAGCCTGCTGGCTTCCTTCCTTTCCGTAGTCGTCTGGAACTTTTACGGCAATCCTCTCATCCACCCCGTCTTCATAGGTCTCATCTGCGGCACGGTGGCCTACATGGTAGGAAGTCTGGCGACGAGACGGCCTGCTGGAGTGAAGATACCCGATCCAAGAAAAGTAGCTTGAGCGCTTGGCAAAGGAATGAATTTTGAACTCTTTGCCAATTATTTTTAAATTTATTTACTTTTCTGCAGGAATTTTTTCGGAATTGGCTAAAGCGTTTGCAGTAAAGTCTATGCACCCTGCCGCCCTCTTTTGGGGGTACTTTTGGATTAAATTAATATACCGAATCAGAGAGGCTTATTCATATCCACGAAGGAGGGAAAATTATGGCTGAGATGAGAAATTTCGCCCTGCGGGATGCTCAGGGAAATGAGATTGGAGTTTTTACAGGAAAATCGCCCAGACAAGCAGCTTTAAAGGCAGCCAACCGAGGCTATACCGATATCAAGCTGCGCGAACGCGGTACCAAGAAGGTGCATGTGTTTACGGGAGAGAGAGTGCAGGTGGACAAGCCCGCAGGAGCACCGGCCTGGATGCCTGACAAGATCTGGAAGCCAAAGGTAAAGAAGATCGGCATCGAGAAGCTGGAATAGGCAGAAAGGTATCCGAAATCAGAAGATTATCTGGATGATGCCCGCGCAGGCCGGCTAATGGCCTGCCCCTAAATTCTTCAGCTTTTCTTGAGAAGGGCAATGAAGCTAGTACAGCGATGCCGAAATAAACCGATGATTTAACTTCGCGGCTTCGCGTGAAATCGGACGCAGGTTGAATCAAGAAATAGGATGGATGAGACCAAGGTCAGCCTCAACCCACATCCTGGCCTAAAAGCCGGAATAACTGTGAATCACACAGACATCTTTGGCCGGCTCATTTCAACCCGACAAAATTATCGGTTTACCTTCATCCTGGTTGTCTTGTTAGCCGAACCTGGCTTAAAGGGACAGATCGTTTCAAAATACCGATAGCTACTCCAAGATCCTTCCCCAGCATCGTTGCTGGCCTGTATGCGCCAGTAGTAAACGATATCGTCATCCGGAAGGGTTAAGGGCAGAAACGCGGAGCATCTGAATCCTTTTGTTACATCGTCAGCATCAAACCACTCATCTACGACATTTTCGGTGTCGTTGTCCACCTGCAGATGGTACTCCGTGGCCAGAGAGGCTGCCGTCCAGGTAAAGGTCGGTGTGCTGGTGGTGATCAGGCCTTTGGGTGATATGGGCGTCGATCTGCCTGGTGGCCGATCTTGGTATCTGAAGCTCATGTAATTGCTCCAGGGCCCATCCCCCTTGCAGTTAATGGTCTTAATCCACCACCTGTAGTTTCCCGGATCTAGCTCCAGGCCGGGCGTAACGGAGCATCTCTGATCGGAGAGCACTTCTTGCGTATCATAACACTCCTCAAAGAGGGTCACGCTTTGATAATGTGCATCGACCACCCGAAGGCAGTACTGAGTGCAGCCAGGCACAGCGTTCCATACAAAGGTCGGGTTCTTGCTGCCAATGGTGCCTTTGGGCGAGACAAGGGTCGCCTTGCCTGGGAAAGATGAAGAGGTGCAGACGGTAAAAGCCATTTCCGAGCTCCACTGATGGCCAGAGCAGTCCCAGCATAGAACGCTCCAGGTATAGTCACCGGGGTCCAGGCTTTCAGATGGTGTGACAGAGCATGTCGAGGAAGGGAAATCCGATGTATCATACCATTGCTTGAGGACGACATCCTCCACGCTATTCCTCACCTCCAGGCAGTAGTACAGGCAGCTATCCACGCTATTCCAGACATAGGTAGGCTTGCCGGTATTCAGGATTCCAGAAGGTGATACAAGTACGGGAGCTTCAAGATCCTGACTTGGTGCATTTGATAAATTCATTCCCAGAGCCGCATTTTCTAAGCCGGGCGAACCGGATGCTTCAGCTTCTGTCAAGAAACTTACCCCAATCAGGTCAGCGGAAGCGTTCGCACTGCAATCCGTACAATTCTCAGGTCCACCGATATCCAATGGTGCCTGGGCGACACTAGACACAGCCAATAGCAGCATTAGCATCCCTGCCACCACCGCAATTGCCACCTTCTTTTGCAGCGATTCTCGTTTAATCATGAGATCATCTCTTTTATTACAAAGTAATTTGTAGACAACAGATATATATTTTTTTCTACAAGAATTAAAATGCATCAAAAAAGATATCTAAAAGACCAGCTAATCTAGTTAAAAATAATTTCAGTATAACTATTTTATTTTTATATCGAATTGTAGAAATCGCCGCGAAATATCTTAAATAAGTAGTAAGAGATAAAAACAAAAAGGCAGAATCGTGCCTCTAGGGCACCAGCCGCCTTCGGTCTCGCGGAAAGATTACTGCATCGCGAATATTATCCAGCTTGAGCATGGTCATGACCAGCCGAGAGAGGCCCAATCCCCATCCAGCGTGAGGTGGCATGCCGTAGCGAAAAGCCTTCAGGTAGAATTCAAATCCGTCCGGGTCCAGCCCCTTCTCTTTTATGCGCTCGACGAGCTGGCTGTAGTCGTGCACCCTCTGCGCCCCAGAGGCCAGCTCCATGCGCGGATGCATGAGATCAAATCCCCGGCAAACCTCAGGCTGGTCCTCATAAGGCAAGGTGTAGTAGGGCTTTATGGAGGACGGCCAGTCAGTGAGGAAGTAGTGCTCGCCGATGGTCTCGCCTAAGAATCTCTCCGTCTCCGTGCCCAGATCATCACCCCACTGCATCTTGTCACCGGCCTTATCTGCCGCCAGCTCCAGCGCATCGGTATAAGTGATTCTCTTAAAGGGAAGCTTTGGAATTTGCAGATCCAGGCCTAAAACCTCCAACTGGTAGCGGCAGTTCAGGGCCACATACCTGTAAGCTCCGGCCACCGCCTCTTCTAAAATCTCCATAACGGCCTTGTCATCAGCAAAGCTGACCTCAAGATCGATGGATGTGGCCTCATTGAGATGGCGACGGGTGTCGTGCTCCTCAGCCCGGAAGATGGGGCCAATCTCAAAGACCCTGTCCATGCCCGCGCTCATGAGCATCTGTTTGTAGAGCTGTGGGCTCTGATTCAGGAAAGCCTCCTTTTCGAAGTAGCTGATGGGAAAGAGATCCGTTCCACCCTCCGTGGCCGCAGCCACGATCTTGGGAGTGAAGACCTCAGTTACTTCTTTTTCGTAGAAGTCGCGTCTCAAGCTTTTAAGAACGGCACTCTCTATCTCGAAAGCGGCCAGAACGCTGGGCCTCCTGATGTCCATGAATCTGGCATCGAGACGTGTGTCCAGCTCGCACTCCACCTTCTCCGTGGGATCCAGAGGCAGAGGTACCTGAGCAGCATTCAATACATTGATCTGTGTGGGAAGGATCTCGTATCCGCGAGGTGCCTTCGGCTCTGCTTTGACATTTCCCCGCACCATAACCACGCTCTCCCGGCTGATGGAGCGTGCGCTCTTGAACATCTCTTTCCCCAGCAGCTTCTTGACCAATGTCACCTGAGCCAGGCCTTTTCTGTCCCGCAGTACCAGGAAGGCTATGCCACCCAGGTCGCGCGTCTCGTGGGCAAAGCCTGCTAACGTAACCTCTTTGCCATCCAATTCTGCAGTTATATCACCGGAATAATGAGTTCTAAGGATCAAGTCGTCTCACGCCAGCGAGAATGAATTCCTTATATAAAAGCCGTCTGGATATCCAAAAGATTACGATCTTGAAGATAAAGACAAATAAGATGAGATGCAACATTTTCTAAAAGATTGCCTGAGCCGCAAAAGCCGCTCTTCGCCTCTTTCAAACAGCCAATGCAAGGATGAAAGAGACGAGGTGATAGGACTTGAATTTGATCGACAGGATGCCTACAGGAATTCCAGGTCTGGATAGCATGATTGGGGGTGGTCTTCCCAAACCGTCTCTAACTCTTCTAGCGGGCAATGCTGGGGCAGGCAAGACCACATTTTGCACTCAGTTTCTCTGCAAAGGTGCGGATTTGGGCGAGCACGGGCTATACCTGCTGACCTTCGGCGGGCCGCCGGATATGCTATTCAATTACGCTTCCAGTTATGAATTTGCAAAGAGTACATATTTCGGAAAGGAGGTCTGCTACCTGGAGCTGGAAGAGATGGCAGAAAAAGAATGCAGTTCGAAAAGCTTTTTGGACGCATTGGAGAGAGAGATCGATAAGTTCAAGCCGGCTCGAATCGTCATTGAAAACCTGTCTGTTCTGGAAGACATTCTCAAAGATGACTACTGGCGCTTTCTTCTCAAGCTATCCCACCTGATCAAGACAAAAAATTTAGTGGCACTGGTGGCAGAGGACGCACAGCCGGGTGCCCCCTATCCTGCACATATAGCGCAGGTTGCCGATGGAATAATCCTGCTATACAATGAAGAAATTAATTTCGCAAGGAGAAGATCCATCGAGATTGTCAAGATGTGCTGCACATCTCATCACTTGGGAAAGCATGCAGTAGATATATCTGCCAAAGGGTTAGTTGTTTATCCGGGTTTATAACAATGGCACTGTCCTTGCAGGATCTTCTGGGCCAGAAGGAATTCTGGATTTTTCTATTCGCGGCAGGGTGGGTGCTCCTCAACTGGCCTTTAATCAAACTGGCAAGCGGCTACGTTATAATGGGCATGCCGGCCATATTGGTTTATATTGCCTCGATCTGGCTATTCTTCATCTTGGCACTGTATCTCTTCGATAGGGGGAATTTTAGTTGATCGGACCGCATGTCGCTCTGGTCGTCATGGTCCTTTACCTGCTGCTGCTCTTTGCCATAGCCCAGTATGCCGACCGGCAGAAGCTTCGCGGAAAAAGCATCGTGGCCAACCCTTATGTCTATGCCCTCTCTCTATGCGTTTATGTCTCCGCCTGGACCTTTTATGGCTCCATAGGAAGAGCGGCATCCACGGGCCTGGAGTTTTTGCCCATCTACCTGGGACCCGTCTTGGCCATGACCGTTGGCTGGATCATTATCCGCAAGATGATTCGCGTCTCAAAAGAGCACCGGCTCACCTCCATAAGTGACTTTATCAGCTTTCGCTATGGGCGAAGCTATGCCATAGGTGCCGTGGTGGCGATATTGAGCCTGATCATGGTGACACCTTATGTAGCGCTGCAGCTCATTGCCATATCCACATCTCTAGAGATATTGAGCGGCCCCCACCTATTTTTGGGCTTTGCCGTTGAGAGCAAACTGGTGGTGGCCGTGCTTTTAGGGGCCTTTGCCGTCATATTCGGGGCCCGCCATCTCGATCCCATGGAGCGGCATGAAGGCTTGATCGCGGTCGTGGCCTTTGAATCTCTGCTGAAGATAGTGGCCTTTCTTTTCGTGGGGCTCTATGTCGCCTACGGCGTCTTTGCGGGATATGGAGATATTATTAGCCAGATGATCGACATGGCCTCAGAAAACCAGACATATGAGACACTCATGGACGTCGAGCCGACTCTCTGGTTCTCCCTGACGCTGATCTCTTTCTTTGCCATCTTATTCTTGCCCAGGCAATTTCATGTCATGGTGGTGGAAAACTCCGATGAAAAGCATCTTAAGAAGGCAATGTGGCTCTTTCCGCTCTATCTATTCCTGATCAATTTATTCGTTCCCGCCATCGCCTGGGGAGGGCTGCTGCTGAATACTGGCGGCCTAAAGGATGCATTCATAATAACCATACCATACTCGATGGGCCAGGACGCTCTCTCGCTCTTCGTTTTTATAGGAGGAACTTCGGCAGCCACGGCCATGATCCTGGTTGAATCCGTTGCCATAGGCACTATGCTCCTCAACGATCTGGAGATGCCTTATATTTTGAGCCATATAAAAAAAGAAGGAAATCTGGCCAATACGCTCCTCAATACCAGAAGATTGAATATACTTCTAGTCGTGCTCTTAGGATATCTCTACTCGCTGGCTGTAGCTTACCAGATACTGGCGGAGATCGGTGTTGTCTCTTTTCTGGCGGCCTGCCAATTAGCTCCTGCCGCCTTGGGAGGCCTATACTGGAAGAGAGGCAACCGCAAAGGGGCCATGGCAGGGCTGGTGTCGGGCTTTTTGCTCTGGGCCTACACCGCCCTCATTCCTACAGTTGCGAAAGGGAGTGTATGGCTGGGAAATCTTGTACGGGAAGGACCCTTCGGCATAACCGCCCTTATGCCCACCAATCTCTTGGGGCTTGATCTGGACATATGGACAAACTCCGTCTTCTGGACCCTCCTGGTCAACTGCAGCCTTTATGTCCTCATCTCTTTGGTAAGCAAGCCCACTTTGGATGAGGAGAGGTCCGCCAACTGCTTCGTGGATGAATATCATGAAGAAACGATTACTTACGACCACGGGACGCTGGTGATACGTCAGGGGACGGTTGAGGAGTTGGAGGCTACGCTGGCACGTTACATCGGTGAAGCACCTGCCAGAAATCAGGTCGATGCCTACCTTGAACGACTGGGCACCAGCCGGGAGAAGATTGCGGCAGGACAGCTCCGGCTCCTCTGGGACCAGTTTGAGAAGACGCTTACCGGCTCAGTAGGATCCTCAGCCACGAAGATGATTGTGGACGATCAGATACCGGTCAAGCCGGTGATGGAAGCGACCAAGGAAACCCTTCCCTCATATGATTTAGTGCGAGGAAAGAGCTATATCGTGCCTGAGATTGCCTATGAGGTCTTCACCGATCAGATCACCCACGGCGTGGAGGGGCTGTGTATCACTCATTTAGCCCCTGAAGAGATAAGACGACGCTGGGGCTTCAAAGAGACGCCCATCATCAAGCTCTCCGACGAGAAGGGAAGCGATCGCTACATCTCTCCAAGAAATCTGCCACTCCTCTTTATGACCATAAAGTCATTTGTTGAGTCCAGCAAGAACAGCATAGTCCTCATAGACAGCATCGAGCAGCTCGTCAAAGAAAACGAGGGCAAAATTCCGCAACGCGAGATACTCGACTATGTCTACCAGATGGAGCTTTTAGGCCGTAAGACGCATTTGATTTTAGCGGAAAGGCCAGAATTCGTCCACACGAGCATGACCTCGAGCATAAATGAGGTCAAAGAGCTGCTTTTCACCTTAGGTCCCCTTTCCGCCTATCTCTTCCGGGCCTTCTCTGAGGCCATGCTCTTGCATCTCAGTGATGCCGTGAGAAAAGAGGTTGTCATGCAGGCTAATGAGCTAATAGCTTCCGGCGGGTTCTTTGAAACAGCCAAAGAGCCGCCCTCTGATGATTCTACCAGCGCCTGTGAGCCTGATATGCAAAGCGCTCTGCACTCAAGCACGTCTCTTAATATCCACCCAGATCTGGTGCTGACAAGGCGTGGATTCTTTGTGGCGGTGAGGAGGTTGGCCAGGATCATAAAGATGCACGATCCTGCCTTTGACCTCACCGTGACCCTGGCTGAGCTCATGAAGAGCTATGGACGAAGTCCCTATGAGATCATACTCATTCCAGGGACCACCTACATTATTGCCGAGGAAAAGCCGCAAAAAAGCCTGGAGCTCTTCAGCGAGCTGGTGAGGCACGGCATGGAGGGCTTATGCTTGAGCCGCTACAATCCTGAAACACTCGCGGAAAGGTATAACGTACCTGCAGATTCCGTCATATGGCTGACACAAAAGAGCGAACCTAAATATAAGACGGTCGACCCCACGAACTTCCCCCGGCTCTCCAGTATGATCTCTGATTTCCTGGGCAAAGCCAGCTATCCCCTCATCTTGCTGGAGGGGATGGGATATCTCATCACCCAGAGCAACTACGAAACTGTGCTCCGTTTTGTCCAGTCCCAGAGAGATGAGATCGCCCTAAGGAACGCTATAATGCTTGTGCATATCGATCCACTCTCCCTGGACACAAAAGAGCTGCATCGCTTGGGAAGCGAGATGGAGCCGTTCAAGATATAATAGAAAAAGCCTTTTAATAGTTGGTAAGTCTAATTAGATGCTATGAGTGATCCAGGGCTTATATTATTATTCGTAGTCATCATCTTTGGTGCATTCCTGATACTGAGATCACTCAAGAATTTCGCCATTAATGCCATAATGGGTCTATTGATCCTATTTCTTGCCAATGCCGTAGCAGGTCTGGGCATTGGCTATAGCTGGCTGGTGGTTTTGATCTGCGGCATCGGAGGAATACTGGGCGCATTCCTGGTGATACTGCTCCATTTCCTGGGATTCGGAATTTAGGCACCTGATCTTCAGTATTTCTGTGGGCCTCTTATACTCATGCGGGATTTCTGCCAGCGATAGAAATTTCCTGCAATGACCTTTTTTGGTTGAAAATTATGGGCTATTTTAGCTGCCGCCCAGAAGCAAACGATTTGTATTGCTTGCATTTGCATCATCGAGCAGCAGTGCCATTGAGGCTCGCCGGGCCTAAAGAGAATCCAATTTTTCATTCCTTGCCAAAATGCTCTCTAGATTATCATTTATTGTAGAATTAATATTATTAAGATTAATCAGAAGCTCACGACCAGAAGGCGTGGTCCTGTATAGTCTTTCTTCTTTTGCCAGATAGCCGTGCTGAGTTAGCCATTCGATGTATAATCCAGCATTTTTAAAATTAAGGTTGACCTGGTAGACAATTTTTGTCTTGCTCGATCCATCGGTTTTGCAGAGATTGAGAATACATCCAAGTATCTCCAGCTTATTTCTTCGTGCCATTTCCATTCCCCACTCTTTGGTCTGCCTCCATTTGCGGTTTATCTTAGATACGGATAAAACTTTCGTAACTTTGATATTATGTGTTTTTCAAAAACTAAAGAAATATGAGGCTCAGAATACGCAATACAATGAAAAAATTCTGCCAAATCTTATTTAATATTTAGAAAGTCAAAGGGTACAGCACACTGTTTTGGAGTATCATCCTCTCAATGCAAAGGATGCTCGCCAGAAAATTGAGAGCTTGAACAGGCACTTCGCCTCATCTCTACTTGGACAATATTGCGCGAAGACATCAAAATTGTGGAACAAAGTGCCCAAGCCAGGGCTTCTGCCCCTCATACGAAAAACAAAAAAAAACAAGCCGCAGATAATCATCCGCGTACAATGGATGCAATCGTTTTATCCAGCTCTTCTGCATCCTGTCGCAAGGATCCTTCGCCCTGGCTCTTAAGCTTTGCCAAATCGCGGCGCATGGGCCCCAGACGCAAAGCAGCGGTTTGTCTCTCCAGTCCCTCTGCCAGAGATACCATCTGCCGCAGCCTCTCCAGCCTCTGCCTCATCGCATTCGGCCTTTGCAGCAGCGGCAGCAGCTCTTGCAGTGCCTTGACAACGCTCTTGCCGCGATCGGTCAAATCCAGGTAGTTAACACGTCCCTCCGGTCGAGACTTGATCAGCCCCTGCGCTTCCAGCTCACCAAGGATGCTGCAGGTATGAGGGAAGGTAGAGTCTATACGCTTGGCGACCAGGGCGGCGTAGGCGTGCTCTATCTCTCCCACTGCCAAAATAGCTAAAACGGGCTTTTCTCGGAGGAAAAGCCGCTCTAGAGGTTCACGCATCCATTCTCAGACTTTCAGGCTTGCAGTGCAACCTGTGGCGAGATCTGATCTGGAGTGATGACCGGTGCCACAAGAGCCTGCTCCGGCGGAGTTATCTCCATAGGCTTGTCAAAGTCGTAATACAGATCAGAGGTCTCAATGCGAACAGAGATTTCACCAAGCCGAATAGATTCATTGAACATCTTCATCTGGCTGGTATTAAAGTCTAAAGCCCCTATGATCTCCGGCGTCATAGAAAAACTCATAACGCTTTGGTATTTCACAGGCAAGTAAGACTTCTTGGCGATCCAGATCATCTTTTCGATCTTTCCAGTCTGATTCAGCTCGGTTCTGTTGATGGAAGGCAAATACATGGGATATTGGGTCACCTTGGCAGCTACGGCAAAAGCTGCATTATATAGATTAGTATAATCCCCGCTTCCGGTTACTATCTGAAATTTGTATGCATCTTCGCCATTGATCGTTTCCGAGCCGAGATCCTCCGTGGTAGACAGATTGAATGTCTTTGCCAGTGCCATTACCTGATTATTTTTGTCCTGGCCCCAAACCTCCTCTGCTGGCCTTGGATCCGCAAGATGAGTCCAGTTGCCGCTCTCATCATTTACATAGGTTGAGTTTCCTATCTGATAAACATCGGCGCTTGTGGTGCTGGTGTTCGCAGGCTGGCCACTCATCTCCATCTGACTCTTGGTCGAGCCGCTGGCATGAGCCTGCAAGCCTGACAGGTTTACAATGGCGACAGTCTCAGCGCTTTCCGTGACGGTGGTTACTTCCTCAGCAGTTGCATTGGCCCCAGAATTGAGCTTTAACGTCTGAGCTACTGAACTCGTGATGCTGTAACTGCTCAGATTTTCGGCTGATGCAACGGACAGAGTCTTTAGCTCTTCTGCACTTTTATCCACAGCGCTTGGGCCCTTCTCCGTGCAGCCAGAGAATGCCACGGCAATCAACATAAGAACTAGTAATAATCTCTTCATATTTTATAGCCCCTATTTTATAAATAATTTTCCGAAAAGGATTTTGGCAGATCTCCCGTCTTTTTCTGGAAAATGGAGATGGCAGCTTAAATCCTTTACGACCCTGCTCGCCAGGCCCTTCGTTCAAGCCGATTTTTGCCCGGCAGGCAAAAACTTCTCTCCTGTGATCATCTCGAAGAGTTTGATGTAGATCCGGCTGGTCTCTTGCACTACCTCAGCAGGCAGAGCCGGGATGGGTGGCTCATTTTGGCCAGCATCCCTGGCGGCATAGAGCTGGTCTTTATAGCCGGTCTGGCGATAATACTGGCGCACATACTCCTTGGAGAGGTCCACGAACTCGCCTGACTCGTAGCGGGCCTTGTCCCAGAATCGGTCCTCGTCTGCGGTTCCGTAGACATCGATCACCATGACCTGTCTCTCCTCGTCAAAGGCCAGCTCTTTTTTGCCGTCCACATGAATGAGGCCTCGCGAGGCAACGCTCTTGCCTATGTCCTCATCGATCTTGAGCACGACCTCACGCGCGTCCTCATACTCCTGGAGGGACAGGCCCGAAATCTGCAGGGCTTCTTCTTTTTTCAGCAGGCGATCGGTCTTCTCGAGCTTGGTGGAGACCTCCAGAAAGGGCTCGGGAAGAATCTCGCCGTAGATGACCTTGTGGCCGGAAGGAAAGCCCAGGAACTGAGGCGAGACCTTCCCCTCCAGGACGCGATCGTAGAGAGATCCAGCCACATACCAGCGGCAGATCCACTCCAGAGGTATGAGATAATTGCGGGACTTAGCCGTGATCTGTTGCGGCTGGAGTATATCGACCTTTTTACAGAGCATGCCTGCCGGGGCCTGGTACTCCAAAAAGTGGGTCTTGATGCCCATCCTGGCAGCTCTATCAAACCAATAGACTCCCTCACGGCTGAGGGTCTCACCCTTAAAGGGGATCAGGCTGGGAATGACCTTGTCGAAGACGGAGATGTTGTCGGTGAAAAGAAACTCCAATCGGTCCCCGAGATCGTAGGCTTCTTTGACCTTGCCCTTCATCAAAAGCTTGCGCTGCATCGGTGCATATCTGATCGGGAAAGAAGATAACACTTTTGCTTTTGGGCCCATGAAAGCCAGGCCTGCCGACCAGGTGACCTTCAATCAGGAAATCACAAAAAGAGATCTGCAATCTAAATTTGGGTAAAAGAAAAAAATAGAAAAGAGAGGATTATTAGTAGTCCTCTCCACCCATGCCACCCATGCCACCCATGCCGCCGGGCATTCCGCCCATGCCGCCAGGTGCGCCACCGGACTTGGAAGCGATGACATCATCGATGCGGAGAATCATGACCGCGGCCTCAGCAGCGCTGTTGATGGCCTGGGTCTTGACCCGCAGGGGCTCGACCACACCGAGCGCAAGCATGTCCACTGGCTCGCCAGTGTCCATGTCCAGGCCGGCGCTCTTAATGCCCTTCTCATGCTGGCTTCTCAGAGCCACCAGGGAATCGATCTGATCCAGACCGGCGTTCTCGGCCAGGGTCTTGGGAATTACTTCCATGGAGTCGGCGAAGGCCTCAATGGCCAGCTGCTCACGACCGCCCACGGTTGCCGCGTACTCCCTCAGACGCAGGGCCAGCTCAACCTCAGGGGCACCGCCGCCGGGCACAAGCATTTTGTCCTCTACGACAACGCCTACAACGCGCAGAGCATCTTCCATGGCCCTTTGGAGCTCATCGACCACGTGCTCAGTTCCGCCCCGCAGGATAATGGAAACTGACTTGGGATTCTCGCAATCTTCCACAAAGGTCATCTTCTCGTCGCCGATCTTCCGCTCCTCGACGAGGCCAGCCTTGCCCAGATCGTTTGCAGTCAGATCGTGGATGCTGGTAACAACCCTTCCGCCTGTAGCGCGGGCCAGCTTCTCCATGTCGCTTTTCTTGACGCGGCGCACGGTGTAGATGCCGACCTTGGCCAGGAAGTGCTGAGCCAGGTCATCGATGCCCTTCTGGCAGAAGACGACGTTAGCACCGGTGGCCATGATGTCATCTACCATGCCCTTGAGCATGCTCTCTTCCTGATCCAGGAAAGCCTGCAGTTGATCGGGCGAGGTGATCTCAATCTTGGCATCGACCTCAGTCTTCTCGATCTCGATAGCGGCGTTGAGCATGGCAATTTTTGCGCCCGTGACCTTCTTGGGCATATTGGGATGCAGCCGGTCCTTGTCGATGACCATGCCGTGTACCAGCTCGGAATCGGTAATTCCGCCGCCCACCTTCTTCTCCACGGTGATGTTGTCAGTGTCCACGGAGCCGTCCTCATCCACTACGGCCTTGACAGCCTCAACGGCCAGGTTGGCCAGCTCGTCTCGAGCTGTGCCCGAGCCCTTGCCGGTCATGGCGGTGACGGCGATCTTCTTTAAGAACTCGGCATCTTTAACAGAGACTTCCACGGCAATGGTCTTCAGAATCTCCAGGGACTTGTCTGCGGCAGCCCTGTAGCCTGCCGCGATAACCGTGGGATGGATCTCCTGATCCAGCAGCCCCTCGGCCTGCTTGAGAAGCTCTCCGGCTAAGACCACAGCGGTGGTGGTGCCGTCTCCGACCTCAGCATCCTGGGTCTTGGCGATCTCCACCATCATCTTGGCGGCGGGGTGCTCTATGTCCATCTCCTTGAGAATAGTGACGCCATCGTTGGTTATTACTACGTCACCCATGGTGTCGACCATCATCTTGTCCATGCCCTTAGGACCGAGTGTGGTTCTGACAGCTCCTGCCACGGCCTTGGCGGCCATGATGTTCGATCTCTGTGCTTCCTTGCCAGCCGTTCTCTGGCTGCCTTCCTTGAGAATAAGTATGGGCGTTCCACCAAATTGTCCTGCTGCCATTTAATACCTCCAATACGATTAGATCAAAGTGAGATATCGGGTGTTTGAAATTCTATATAAAGGTTACGAGGATATCAATGGACGAACACTTTTTAGGTGCAATTCATGGGCCACCAGATGCTGATCAAGAGTGTATAGAGACGTGTGGCTCCAACCAAGGTCCAAGATATGCATGATACAGTTTGTGCCCAACTGTAGCCAGGAAGACCCCGGGTCCCCTTTGTGTCCGATGCAAAAAGACCGGTTATACTGAAACAATTTTCGGGGAACAATAGCCATGTATTTAAAATTGGCCGTCAAACTCATTAATTATCAATTATTTCTATCATCAGTATAATCACCATCACTAAATAGCTCCATCATCAGTACCATCCAGCACCATCATCTATATCATCCCCCCACATAATTATCAGTATTTCCTAAAAAAACCATCAAAAGGTGTTTGCAATGGACGAGTCCGATCTAAGAGCACAGCTTTGCGATCTCTTTCATTCTCAGCTCCTGGCTGTGCTGGCCACGCAGGGGCCGGATGGACCCTATGCCAATCTGGTGGCCTTTGCCTCTAGCGAGGACCTGCGATTTCTGCTATTCGCCACATCGCGGTCAACCCGCAAGTTCGCCAAACTATCCGCCGATGTACGAGCGGCCATGCTCATCGATCGCCGCAGCAACCAGCTATCCGATTTCGCGCGGGCGGTGGCGGTAACAGCCCTGGGTGAGGTGGAAGAGGTTACTGAAAAAGACAGAAATGCTATGCAGAGCATTTACCTGGCCAAGCACCCCCATCTGGCCGGCTTCCTGGAATCGAAAAACTGCGCCTTCATGCGGCTTTTGGCAAAGAAATACATCTTTGTCAGCAACTTTCAGCAGGTAGTGGAGATGGACATCGATGAAACTGGCTCTTCCCATAGATCAAGTCGACAGCAGCCTTAATTTCGGCGGGAAGGCCTATTCACTGGCCGTGATGGCCAAGAGCGGCTTTAGAGTCCCGCAGGCGATCTGCATCAGCACCGGAGCCTATGACCACTACGTCGATTCCACTGGTTTAAGGGGCCGCATAATGCTGGAACTGGGCAGGAAAAGACTGGAGGATATGCGCTGGGAGGAGATATGGGATGCATCACTGCGCATAAGAAACCTCTTTGCCGGCACACCTATGCCAGAAGACCTGGAGTCGGATTTGCGTTCCAGCCTCTTGCCCCTGTCAGACAGAGAGGTAGTAGTGAGATCATCAGCCGTAGGCGAAGACTCCGCCAGTACCTCCTTTGCCGGGATTCA
>JAFGNK010000079.1 GCA_016927055.1 Methanotrichaceae archaeon
GATGCTTCTGCATCTCTTCCAAAACCCATGAGAGCTTCGCCTTTCTGTCTCCAGTAGTCTGCACAGGGCCTTATTTGAATTGCTCTGTCGAAGCACTCCACCGCCTCTTGGTAGCGCCCCATAATGTAAAGCGTCTCTCCTTTATCTCTCCAGGCATGGTCGCGACCAGAGTCTATGGCTATCGCCCTATCAAAGCTGCTCAGGGCCTCTTCATACCTACCCAAATCATGCAGAGCAAAGCCTTTCAGCTCCCAGGCCAGGTAATTTCCGGGATCTTGTTCCAGGGCCTGATCGTACAGGCCAATGGCCGCCTGAAAATTTCTTTCATTGTTTTGCACGATGCCAAGGTCAATCAGGGTGTTGGCATCTCCGCCTCCTAAATAGGACGCCGTTTTGGGGGAGGCATCTTTGGCAGTTTGCTGGGGAGATACTGCTGCCAGGGGTTTGCTGGCCGTGGTCGCCTCGAAAGAAGGTTCATTTTTCACAAAATCTTCTGGCGGAAGCAAAGGCGTTTTTTCAAATTCATCTCTAATGTTAATCAGGATATGCCTGTTTCCCTTAAAGAAGGGTCCTCCTGGGTAGGCGTTCCCTTTTTTGTCTGTCCCCCAATCCAGATTCAGCCAGACCTCTTTGCTTTCTGTATCAATATGCGTGTTAATATTTTGGGCATTGAATTTTTGTTTCAGCCATTTGATTACATTTTCTACCTGGCTATTTGTGGCATTAAGCCGGCCAAGATAGACCTCAGTGTAAGCATGCCCTCCTGTGCTGTTGTTTTGGGCAAAAATAATCCTGGTAGTGCCACCAATCGATTCAATAAGGGCAGACATAAGAATGGCAAAATCATCACAGTCGCCTGCCCCAAAACATCCCGCATCCTTGCCTACTTTAAGGGACTCATTGGCATAATTAAAATAATCGATACCCCTCGGATCTCTTCCATAATGCCAATTCTCTTTTAAATAACTGTAAATGGTGCTGACTTGCTGTATGGTATAATCACCATGATGTTTGGCCGCAAGTGTGAGGGCCGAGGTATGGACCGATGGATTTGCTGGTTCTACCCTGAGGTTCAGAGCATTTTTCAGGTCTCCTACCTTTCTTTCGTTCGTGCCAGCAGGTGCACTTCCACCGCCAGTTACCGGCATATCCATTAAATGGTCATCGGTGAGAATAGATATTGCCGGCACACCAGCCAAACCGGCTGATTCTGCACGCATGCTTTCCAGTTGAGTTGCAGTAAGTTCAGAGGCGCCTGAAGTCCTCTCGTCGAAGATAAAAGGAATATCTACAGCTAATCCCGTGCTCATTATGACACTGAGCATGCTCAGCAGAAGCAGTCCTAATTTAGACATTGTTCTCCACAATTCTGTTGCTCTCTATTTGTATAATCTATGAAAAAGTTTTCGAGCCAATAGATCTAGATCTTTAGATTGTGGTTCCAAAGAAAAAATTCTGGGAATAACCCCAAACTCAGAACACGTCAATGGTAATATAATTGCTAGGCTTATCGAATATTGTGAACAGAGACAAATGTCTTCCTGGCGTATCGGCGTAGAACCAAATATACTTGTAACCAGGCGTGGCGAAACCGTAGCTATAAAGCTTGGTACTGCCATCAGGATAGAATTCATAGAGCTTCATGGTTCCAGTATAAGGCACATACATCAGATTCTGTACCCATCCGCCTACAGGGCATGATGCATACCAGGACCATCCCGCCGAGGATGTGACCCACAGCATGGGCGATTTTGCCGGAAATATCTGGCGGAATGATGTCCAGGGCATAAATGTGCCACTGAAATACACTGTGGCTGGTGGTGCAGTCTGAACGTTGTAAGAAAGCAGAACCTTCTGTTGAGTGGCGGGCGGTGCTTGTGTGGAATACACTGCCGTTATCGAGCTGGTGCTGGTGGACAGAGCAGTGGTAGTGACAGTAGATGGCTGTGTTGGATACATTGGGGCTGGATTTGATGGATATGTTGGGACTGGATTTGACGGATATGCACCGACTTTTGCTGCTTGCTCAGATGCCGATGTGGGCGCTCCAGGATATGCGCCATAGGTGATGGTCTCGCTACTTGAATCTTCAATAGATGCAACAGTTCCAATGAGCATGATTCCTAAGCATAAAACTTTTAGAAATAGCACAGCTTTGTGCATGCGAAATTTCATCTATAACTTCCCTCCTACGACTTATTCCATCTATATTCCAATTTTTGTTCACGTATTTTGATATTACAAGATGTATCAAAGCCTATGCTACATCAATTGTCAGATAATTGCTTGGATTATCGGACACTGTGATCATATCAATGTATCTGCCTGGAGTGGCCGCATAGAACCATCTGTATTTATAACCCGGCGATGTGAAGCCATAGTTTTGGTATGTAGTTGTGCCATCGGGATGAAGCTCGTAAAGTTTCATGGCTCCTGTGACGGGAACGTAAATCAATTCTTGCACCCAGCTTCCGACTGGACAAGTCGCATACCAAGACCATCCAGCGGATGATGATACCCAAAGTGCCGGAGAGTTTGCAGGGAATACTTGATAGAATGATGTCCAAGGCATATATGAGCCACTGTAGTATACGGCTGTAGGTGGAGCTGTCTGGATATTATAGGTTAGCAAGACATTCTGCTGAGTAACAGGCGGTGCCTGCACGTAATATAATGCAGTTACAGTACCTGCACTCGACATGGTTCCAGGATACGCACCAACGACTGTGCTTGGAGTGGTTGGCGTTGGAATGGGCGTTGTCGGTGTGGTTGGAGGATAACTTGTTGGAGTTGGCTGCGTGGGATAAGCACCAACTGTGGCTACAGGTTGTCCTATGGCAGTAGTCGGCGCTCCAGGATAAGCACCATATGTCTGATCACTTTGGGCGGCAACAGTACCGGATAGCGAGATTCCCAGGCATAAAATGCATAGGAACAACAGGCTTTTTTGTATGCTGTATCTCATGTTCGATTATCTCCTACATCTCTTAATTTGACAATAGATAGGCATTATCTAACCTTCATTGTTATATAAGAAACCTTTGTCGATTTATAAAGAACACAAAATTATATAAATGCCATGGGTTTGAAGATTATATAATTGTAGATATTCTGCCTTATAATTTCTATCCAATTTGGCAATCTAATGATTACAGTACTTCTGTACGCTTCTGTATACAAATGACGGCCAATCTGTCTTAGAATATTTTAGTGGGCTGCGGGCTTAATTGCGTCTTCGCAAGGTCTGCACAAACTTTTTCATCTTAGACGAAAAGTACATCTAAAAACATAGAGGGAATTTAGGTGATTAAAAGCATTCTTGGCTGGATCGGCCTGTGCCTTCTCTTTGGGTTGGGGATGGCTGCAGATATTCCTTACGTATTTGATGAGAGTCCCTCCGGCCCACTCGACTATTCCTCGGATCAGCTCGAAGATATCAGCGCATCCTCTCCCGAGCTTTTCGGCGTGCCGCCCGTATCCCAAGCAGCCGATAATGAGACACTTGTGTTTCCAGGCAACCAAGACGTTCCCGGCGGTAGGATATACAAGACGGTAGGCGAGATCAAGACGGCATTTGACGCAAGAGCCTGGCAGGATACTGGCATAATTCTCTACAATCAGGGCAACTACGGCGAAGCCCTTCCTGCATTCGATAACGCCATCAAGCTAGATCCATTTAATGCAGATAGCCTGAACTGCAAAGGCATAGTTCTCTATCAGCTAGGCAGATACCGCGAGGCAATCAAATATTTTGATCAAGCCATTGACCTGAATCCTTGTTCTGCCGGCGTATGGTGCAATAAAGCCGAAGCGCTTTATGCACTGGGCGAATATCAAGAGGCGGACGATGCCTGCGAGATGGCTATCGCGATGACTCCAAGATCTGCATATGCCTGGTATATTAAAGGGCAAATTCTGAAGACGGAAGCTGAGGCAGCTTTTGCCCGGGCCGGTATGCTGGGATTGAAGGCGGAATTCAACCGTTACATGGTGCTATAATCTTTGCAAAATGGATGAAGACTATGGTGTTCCAGGCTATTATGTTCCCGAGAGTTTTCTGGCTATGCATGATCCTCCTGATCGGATCAGGTTTGGCTGCAGATGTGCCTTTCGTCTTTGAGGCGAGCACTTCCGAAGTAGCTGGCTATTCCTCGTATCAGATTGAGCAGGCAAGTACCGCCTCCTTCGATCTTGCAGGCGTACCATCGGTCTTTTCACCATTGGATGACGATGTTTTGGAGTTTCCCATTACTGGTGGCGGCAGTACTCCTGGAAGCACAACCGAAAAGAATGCAGGAGAGCTCAAGAAGGCTCTGGATGCCAGGGTGGAACCTGATAATTCCCGAGTGCGTGATGAGGCCGTCGTCCTCGCCCTCAAGTATCCTGGAGAGAAAACTATCGAGCAGATAGTCTCGATCTATAGCTACCTTAAAAATGGAGATGGCCCAAAGAAAGGCTGGGGCTATGTATCCGATCCGAGAGGCATAGATTATTTTATGTTCGCCAACCAGACCCTTAAGAATGGAGATCGGGCAAATTGTGTGGGTGGTGGAGATTGTGATGATTTCGCAATTCTTATGTCAGCCCTCATCGAATCGATAGGTGGCACTACAAGAATTGTTCTTGCTTGCAATAGCAGTATCGGCGGACATGCTTATGCCGAGGTCTATCTTGGGAATCTAAGCGATCAGAACAGCCAGATAGATGAGATTATCAACTGGCTGAAGCAGGAATTCAATACTGATAAGATCTATTCGCATGTTGATACCGATACAAGAGATGTCTGGCTCAATCTCGACTGGGGCCCAGATGAACAGGGAAACGCTCATCCCGGTGGGCCTTTTTTCCAGGGAGACAAACACATAGTCCTGTGCATAAGAGACAAATTTGGAAAAACTCCGCTAAAACCACCTGAGAAAGCAAATGAACCGCCACGGCTGATCAGCTTAACTCCGGACAGACCCAGTCCGCAAGATGCAGGCACGTCAATAACCTGGACTGTAGAGGCCAAAGATCCTGAAAACGACCAAGTGCTTTATCGGCTTTTATTAAACGGTAAGCCTCAAGGTGATTGGACTGTGCGTAACACATGGACATGGGGTGTTACTAAGGCCGAAGTTGGAGACAATGAAATTGAGGTATGGGTCAGAGACGGAAAGCATTCCGACAAAGAAGGTTTCGACGATCACAAGTTACTCAGCTTCGTCGTAACAGCATCCAATAGGAACTTGGCAATAGGTCAGACAGATTCTATTGATCCCTCAAAATGGACTGAAAACGGCAACTCCTTATTTAAAGCAGGGTCTTACGAAGATGCCTTAAAGTGCTATGAAAAGGCAATACAGCACTCACCATTATATGCAGATGCATGGTATGGAAAAGCCAATGCGCTATGCATGCAAGGAATGTATGAGGAATGCATAGCCTGTCTTGACAAATGCACCAATATCGACCCGACAAATCTGGCCGCATTGAATAATAAGGGCGCGGCCTTATTCGAATTAGGTAGATATGACGAAGCTCTGGCATGTTATGACCGATCGATTAAGGAAGATCCATATTTTGCTACTCCATGGTCTAACAAAGCGGAAGCTCTTCTAAAATTGGGCAAGTACAGTGAAGCCTTAGATTGCAGCGATCGATCTCTGAGCATTGATTCCTCAAATGCATTTGCATGGATGGTGAAAGGCAAAGCAACGAGTGCATTGGAAAAAAATGTTGACGCCTTGGGTTGCTTTGATAAGGCAATAGAACTGGACCCAGAGGATGCAGAAGCATGGAACAGCAAAGCAATTGTTCTGGAGAAATTGGATCGCATGGCAGAGGCCAATACTGCTTATGCCAAAGCTAAGGAGTTAGGGTATAAGGCATAGATGGCAAGGTGGTTGGCACGACTTGTAGAAAATACATCGCATTCATAGCATTCATAATTCTATGTTGGCTAATCATGGGGGGTGCGCAGTCTGCTGAATGGGCAGATGAAAGCTACAAAATAGCCAAGAACCAACTGCCAAGCATTCTCAGCTTCGATCCAAGTCTTGACAGTCCTCAGCAGATTGGCATGCCTATTGGTTGGCAGGTGACTGCATCTGATCCGGATAATGATACAATTTACTATAAATTCTGGTTGAATGGCCCAAAAACCGAAGGAAAGTGGCAGATTTTGCAGGACTGGAGTCCGACAAATATGTGTTACTGGAGAACGGATGAGAAAGATGTGGGCCAATCCGATATTCGTGTATGGATAAGAGATGGTGAGCATGCAGATGCCGAATATATGGATGAATCTCGGGAATACTTGGAATATCAGATAACTCAGGAGCCCGATAAACTTAATATTGAAGTTGCTAACGATGTTTGTTCCGAAAATGATCGAAGCGTATATTATTGTGCTAAAGGAAATATGATGGTGGTAAAGAATAGAATTTTTTTAATGGGTTCGGATATTGATAAGGTAAATCAAGTAAGATATTTCCTGCATGAGTCGCTTAATCAACCAGAAGGCGTCTTAGGAGATCCAAATAATAGTTTTGAAATTTGGATATGGACTTGGGGCGGATTTCCGATCAGAACGGTTATCACCACAAAAACCGGTCAAGAAATCGAGAAGCATTATCTCTTCAGCTTTAAGAATAAGTTTGAGGAATCACAAAAGAAAGGAGTTGCCCTGATTGAAGCTTGTGGAGAATGAATTAGCCTTTCCGGTCTTCTGGCTGTGCATGGTTCTTTTACTAGGATCAGGATTGGCTGCAGACATACCTTGTGGCTACAATGAAACAGGCTTTCACGAGATCAGAGCGCCCGATTTCGCACCTGATCAGATCCAGCCCGTCACTTTGAGTGCACCGTTTCAAGATCAGAGCTCACCATTAGAGGGGGTTCCCCGATTATCCAATCCTGGCAAAGAGGTGAAGAGCAATATAGACCTCATCAATGACGCAGTGGATCCTCAGAATACTCTCACTCGCAACAAGGCGGTGGAAATTGCCGCCGACGCTCAAGGACCGCTTAATATCGATCAGATCTGCTTCATCTATAAATATGTCAGAGATAATTGGGAATATGTGCCCGACCCGAGAGGAATCGATTATATCAGCTCGGGAAATAACACAATAAAGCTTGCGGAAAAGATCGCGGCTCGCCAGAACAAGAGCGTGGCAGGAGCCGGTGATTGTGACGACTATGCTGTGCTCACCGCATCCCTCATCGAGGCAATCGGAGGCACTACAAGGGTAGTGCTAGCTTACGGAGGGGGTGAAGGCCATGCCTACACCGAGGTCTATCTGGGCGAGATAGATTCAAATTCAACCAAAGCCATCCTCAACTTGCTACGCAGAAAATATGGCTGCAATCTGGTCTATGGCCATTTGGCTGAAGAGAACAGGACCTACTGGCTCAACCTCGACTGGAACAGCACTCATCCGGGCGGTCCTCTTTACAAATCACCCAAACAATCCATCGCCTATGTGCGGCAAAATTACCTGAAAACGCCGGTAGGCCTTCCACCCCAGTATACTCCTCTGGTCAAAGCAGGTATATTGGCCTGCAAAGTCTCGGACGAGGATGGCAATCCATTGGCCTCCACGGTGTTGGTAACCGGAAGCGTTCAGCAGTATCCTATTAGCATCGACCTTTCCGGTGGATTCAAACAAAAGCTTCCCATAGGTGACTATACAGTAACGGCCAGCAAACCCGGATACAGGTTCGATACGAAAGCTGTCACTGTCCTCGAAGATCTGGAGACTTCGTTCGATCTTAGAGGAACACGCGAAAATGCACCCAATATCCAGATTGTCACCGAGGCAGTGGACCCTATTAAGCGCTGTGTCTATTATACCAGGGATAACGAGGGACATCAGGTTTTCAAGATAAGGATTTACGTCATCGGTCCGGATCTGCACAAGATCAAATCCGTCAAATACTCACTTCACCAAACCTTTGAGAAGCCGGAGCATATCAGCACCGATGCCACCAGGAGCTTCGAGATGATCATGTGGTCTTGGGGACGTTTTGTGATGCCCATCACCGTCACTACAATGGACGGAAATGAGTACGAGTACATGTATCCATTCACCTTTCGCACTCAACTAGAAGATGCGCAGGGAAGTGGCATCAGGTTCGTAGATGCGACAAGCTCATGGGATGTCATCGGAGGATACTGATGCGTTAGCCTTCAATGTAAAATTGATATAGTAGTCAAGATCATGGCATTCCAAGTCATCATGTTCCATACGGCTCTCTGGCTGTGTATATATCTCCTTATCGGATCAGCATTCGCGATAGATGTGCCTTTCGTCTTTGACGGTACTATTTCCCAAGTTGCTGACTGCTCTCCTGTCCAACGGCAACAAGCCTATGCAGCCACGCAGGATCTTGCAGGAGTGCCATCCATATCCGCGCCACGGGACGATGAAATTCTTGTATTCCCAGTTACTGGTGGCGGCAACTCTCCAGGAGGCATCTCAGAAAAAAATAAGATCAATTTGATAAAACACCATTAAAACCTCCAGAAAATCTCAACGAGGGGAAGGACATAGCAAATGTATTTCAATCCACAGAAAGCAGGACTGTTGAAGTAGGTATACCAGCTGACACAGATGAAATAAATAATCCCAAGGAAGGTGAGACAAACAATCCTGCTATCGCCAAATGCATTAGCTTGGGAAATATATATTCAGATGGCAAATGCACTTTTCCGGGAGGGTCATACTGCGATGTA
>JAFGNK010000080.1 GCA_016927055.1 Methanotrichaceae archaeon
GCTTTATCGATATAATTTGGCATACTCCTTGGCCCAATAGGTGATGATCATATCCGCGCCCGCCCTCTTGATGCAGGTCAAAGCCTCCAGGAAGGCCCCCTTCTCATCCAGCCAGCCCTGCTTTGCGGCTGCCGCGATCATGGAATACTCGCCCGATACCTGATAAGCTGCAGTGGGCATGCCGAACATGTCCTTTACAGCCCGCAGAACATCGAGATAGGGCATGGCCGGCTTGACCATGACCATGTCCGCACCTTCTTCAATATCCAGTTGCACCTCCCAGAGCGCTTCTGCGAAGTTGGCAGGATTCATCTGGTATCCCTTGCGATCGCCCCAGGCAAAGCCGGACTCGGCTGCCTCACGAAAAGGACCATAGAAGGTTGATGCGTACTTGGCGGCATAAGAGAGAATAGGCGTATCCGTGTATCCGTCCATATCCAGAGCGGCGCGAATGGCGCGCACCATGTGATCCATCATGCCGCTGGGAGCTACTATATCCGCGCCCGCCTCAGCCTGGCTCACGGCAGTCTCCCCCAACAGGGGCAAGGTCTCATCATTGAGGATCTTCTCTCCCCGGACCAGGCCGCAGTGACCATGACTGGTATACTCACACAGGCACAGATCGGTTATTACTATCAGGCTGGTGGTCTCCTTGATGGCACGAATAGCCTCCTGAATTATACCCTGCGAATCATAAGCACCAGATCCCACATCATCCTTTTGAGCAGGCAGGCCGAATAAAAGCACAGCAGGCACGCCCAAATCTTCTAAGGCTCCAGCCTCCGCCGGCAGACTCTCCAGGCTCTGCCGGAACTGGCCGGGCATGGCTTCAATTGCCCTCGGCACGGATATCCTCTCATCCACGAAGATGGGCTGCACTAAATCATTGCAAGAGAGCTGGGTTTCCGCTACCATCTCCCGAATTTTTGGCGCTCTTAGCCTCCTCATTCGCCTCATTTCTTTTCCTCCAGCCGGAATAACTCACTGACAACCTTAAGGACCTCTGTATCCCCTTGCTCCGCGGCTCGCTTGAGCGTCTTGGTGGGATCGGAGAAGAGCTTGTTAACGATGGAATGGCTCATGTCTTGCAGCACCTTCTGCTCGATCTCGCCCAGAGTATGCCTGGCCGAGAGCTTGTTCATGGCCCGCTTGACCTCTTGATCCTTGATGACCTCCGCCTGGGAATATAGCCTGGCCAACAGATCCTCAGCCTCTTTCCTCTTATATTTGGCCTTTAGAAGCCCCATCTCTTCCGCGATGATGGCTTCGACTCGATTGGCCTCCGCCATCCTCTGCAGCATGTTCTCGCTGCTAATATTCCTCAGGCTGTCAATGTTATGCAGCTCGACCCCAGGAACCTCTGCCGCCGCCTCATCTACGTCTCTGGGATTGGCAATATCTATGATGAGCAGTTTGTTATCTCTGCCCTCCATGGCCCTCTCGATGTCCTCTTTGAGAAGGATATAATGGGGCGCCGAGGTGGCACTGATGATCACATCGGCCGTCTTGAGGCGAATTTTCATCTCCTCGAAGGGAACGGCCTGCGCACCCAGACAACCGGCGAGAGACTGGGCTGAGCTGTAGGTCCTGTTGGTGACCGCCAGCGAGCCGATATCTTTAGCCAGGAGAGCCCGGGATATGAGTTCACCCGTGTCTCCGGCACCAATTACCAGAACGGACTTTTCCTTTAAATCCCCGAGAATTTCTTCGGCCAGGTCAACGGCGGCAGAGCCCACGGATACGGACCTCTCGTTAATGCAGGTCTCTTTCCTCACCCGTTTCCCGACTGCAATAGCCTTTTTGAAGGCCGTATCCAGAATCCATCCTGTCGTTCCGGCCTTTGCCGCCATCTGCACCAGTTCCTTCATCTGGCCCAAAATCTGGTCCTCGCCGAGGATCATGGATTCGAGCCCCGAGGCCAGGCGCAAGAGATGGAGCAGAGATTCATCATGATCATGAAAATCGATTATTCGAGAAGAAACGCGCGCCTTTTTGGCCAGGTCGAAGAGCACCTTCTCGCCGCGCGCACTGACGACATAAATCTCGACACGGTTGCAGGTCTTGAGCACAGCACACTCTTCCACCCTCTCCTGTGAGCACACCCATTTGAGAAGGGTCTCGACATCTCCGTGCCAGGCCCTTTCAATCTCATCAATGGAGGCCTTGCGGTGTGTCACCAGCATCGAGGCTATCTCGCTCATCAAGGCAAACATGTGAGCGGGCTCTCATATAGGCCTTTTCATAGGAGACTTCGAGAAGCCCCCAAACCTCATCGTCCTTTAGTATCTCCCAGATTATGCGAGCGCGATCTTTCTGCGTGGGCACAAGCTCTTTGTTCTCTCTTCTTATCTGAGAGAGAAGCCGGGCCATGTCCTGATAATCCTCAGTCAACTCCTCTTCCAGCCGGAGGCGAAGATATTTGGTAAGGCCCGGGTTTTCTGTAGAGATGGCGAGGGCAATAGGGCCCCTTCGCAAAATAGATGGAACCACCACATCCCCCGCCCCATCCACTTTGTTCACGAGAATTCCCTGCGCTATAGCCTCCTCTTCTATGGCTCGATTTAATTTTGAGTCACTGGTGGCAGGTATAGCGATGAATGCACCCTGCAGATATTTGCTGAAAACGCAAGAGAGGTCGCACTCCACCAGCTCAATCTGCCTTTTCAGGTCTTTCTCCAGATCCAGGAGCCCTGGAGAAAAATCGCGGGACAAAACTCTCACAGGCCCATATTGAGAAAACAGCCTGGCCTTGCGCTCGCCAACCTTTCCCCCACCGAAAATCACCACAAGCCTGGATTTAAGGTCCAGAAAAAGGGGCAAAAGCTGCCTTTTCGATTCGATATCTCCCTTTTGCAGTTCGGCCATATTGCCTCAACTAAATCCGGGCACTGATCTTCTTGTACTCAAACTCGCTAAAGAGCACCCTGTATTCCCTAATGCCAGACATTTGCGACAGCCGATCTGCAATCTTCAGGCATTCCTCCCGGCTTTTTGAGTGCACCATGGTGTAAAGATTGTAAGGCCAGTCCCCGGTTATTGCCCTCTCGTAGCAGTGGGTGACCTCATCGACTGAGGCAAAAAGCGCACCTGCCCTTTCCACATCCTCGGGAGGCGCCTTCCAGGCTATCATGGCATTGGCAACAATTCCCAGTGCCCTGTGACCGATGGTAGCAGCAAACCTGCGAATTATTCCCTCCTCTTGCAAGGCAAGGAGACGATCTATGACCTCCTGCTCGGATATGCCTGCCATATCTCCCAGGGCCAGATAGGGCCGCTTCGTCAGCTGCACCCCATCCTGGGCGATCTTGAGGAGATAGAGATCCTTCTGATCTATTATTGCCACCCCCTTGGGTCCTGGAAAGGATAACGATCTACGCCGCCCCCGGGAATTTGGCGTGGCACATCAGCTGGATTGCCGAAGACCTTGTGGTCGCTCCAGAAGTTGCCGCCCGCCGCAGGCCCGCCGTCCCACTGGTTTTGTCCGTTATCCGCAGCATTCTGGAAACCATTTTTCGCGAAGATGTTATGGTAGAGGAAATTTCCGGAGCAGTCCACTAAATTGGCTCCCGCGATCTGGTTATCGTAGATGCTGTTCTCGGTGATATTGCAGTCCGAAGAGCTGCTCATGCGCAGGCCAAAACGGCTATTCTCACCCAGGACATTTCCCCGGACGGCCAGCTTGCTGGAGGACTGAACAAAGATTCCCTGTCCATTTCTATTGGCAATGTTGTCCTGGACATCGGCAAAGAATAGCTGCTGCAAAGAGATGCCGTCTATCTCGTTCGCACTGGCATTATTTGCTTGCAGGAAACAGGAGTTGCTGCCCGTAAGTGATATGCCTCGATCATTGGAAAATGCTGCGTTTCCGATAAGAGAGCAATTGTGGGATTTGCTAAGAAGCACTCCATCCTCCTGGTTTTTGCTGGTGCTGCTGTTTTGAATCCGGCACAGCTGGGATCCATGAAGAGCTATACCGCTTTGGCAGGACTGCATTTTGCACTCCAATAGGCCCAGGCCCTGCGCACCGTCCGCCCTGAAGCCCTCTGCAGAGCAATTGCTGGCCAGGTCATCGGCAAACTGACAGCCGGATGATCCTTCTGCCACATAGCCGTTCTTGCATTCTACGGCCTGGCAATTGGATATGGTGCAGGCCAGACTGTCCAGAAGGAAAAATCCGTTTTCAGACCAGGAGATGCTGCTGTTTTTGATATTGCAATTGGTGGAATTGACCAGCAGCACGCCCGTACTGCTGTTTTTTATGGTCAAGTTGGAAGCACGAATGTTTCGGCTGGATACAATCCCCAAAAAGCCGCAGTCGGTTGGCACAACCACGTCATCTTTTCCTACCAGATAACAGACCGGCTTATTGTCTGCCAAATTACTGCGGTCTATGTCCTGCATAAAGGAATCATGATTTGACGATCCTGACCAGCCCTGATCGGACTCAACGCGCAGGTTGTAAGAGTTTTCCTGGAGGATATTTTCCCTCAGCATGCTTTTCGTGCAGCCACGCAAAGATATTCCGTAGGTATTCCGATTGGCCTGGTTGGAGAAGAGCCAGTTTTCCGCCGAGCTCTGAAGAAGGATGCCGTTTCCGTTCTCGGAAACATTATTGCTCTCCAGAAGGTTTTGATAGGCCCCTTCGCCAAATATTCCTGCCCTTTCGTTCTTCTCACAGATGTTGCCGGAGACGTTGCAGCTGTACGATCCCCTCAGGCTTATACCTACTTTGCTTCCTGTTATGTAATTTTCTGTCAGGTTGCAGCTGCCTGAATCGACAACATCAAAACCGCTCACATAACCACTGGACATATTGTTATGAGAGACTTCATCGCCATGAGATCTGGTGAGCACCACTCCAAATCCATTTCCAGAAAACGTATTATTGATAACGGCGTTTTGTCTGGAGTCTTCAATCAGCACGCCCTGCAAAGCAGAGATTTGGCAGCCGGAGATTATGCCCTCCGATGTACCGTTTATCCTAATTGCTGTGCCGCCTGAGATGTTGCTGCCAACGACCATATTTTTCGCTCCGAAGATCTCTAAACCCTGTGGTGAATCGATCCGGCTTTCCCTTATGGAATTATTCTCACCGGTCACTTTGACGGCCGTCGCGATCCCGACTATGTTGCAGCGCTCCAGTTGATTGTCGCGAGAGTTGAGGCTGACGGCGGCATTATTTCCTCTGGCCTTTATGGTGATGTCGGAGATCTTGCAGCCGGGGGCAGTCACAGCCAACGATCCTTCTACAATTGCAGCTCCATAGCCGGTGATGTTCAGGCTCTTATCCACAACAACTCCGGTATAATTTCCCGGCAGGATTTGAATCGTATCACCATTGCCTGCGAGGGGGATCGCAGTCAAAAGCGTCTTAGCATCTCCAGAACCACCCGGATCGACGATCAGGATCCTAGCCTGGCAACAAGATACGAGAAGCAAGAGAAAGAGGGCAATCCGAAGTTTCATCTTGCTTGCTTTATGCGTTTGCAGGCTATTAAATCTATGGTAGTCGGCACAGATCTTTATTATTTTCTAAAATTAATTAACTTCGCTCTCATGCCGATTCATGGCTCCCGGACCCAGTGCCTGCAGCCACCTCTGCTGCCAATACCTTGCTATTGCATATATTTGGTATTTTTTAAGTTGAGTGCTATTAGTAGAAAGATAGAAATATGCAAATCTATTATTCTTACATTAAGCAGGGACGGATTCTCATGGCAGGGCCATTTCACATTCTGATTATCGAAGACGATCCAGAGCATGCCGAGCTGATTAGAATGGGCTTTAGAAGGCATGATGAATTCTTCTTAGACTTTGCCACCTCAGGCGAGGAGGGGCTGGAGATGATCGCCGCCAACACCTATGACCTGATCTCTGTAGACCTGGTTTTGCCCGGCATTGGAGGCCTGGATGTTCTGGTGAAGATCAGAAAACTTGATCAGGACATTCCCGTAGTCATGGTTTCCGGCCACGGCACTACAGAAATGGCAGTAGTGGCCTTTGAGAACAGGGCCACCAAATATGTGGTCAAGAGCCTGGAAAGCTTCAAAAGCCTTCCTTACGTCTTTGAGAACCTCATTCAAGAGGCCAGATTCAGAGCCAATGAGAGAACTATGCGCGGCCAGATCGAGCGATCAGAGAGAATCCACCGAAATATTGTAGAAAATGCCCTGGCAGGCATTTACATTTTGCAGGAAGGAGTCTTCCGGCTTGTCAATCCAAAGCTGGGCGAAATATTCGGCTGCTCTGCGGAAAGCCTGCTCGGCCTGCCCTTCTGGCAACTTGTAAGGCCCGATGATATGCAGCATGTGAGCCGCCTGGACCGCGACAGGCAGTCCAATGTACCTGTGTATGAGTCGAAGGTGCAACGAAAAGACGGAAGCTATCGCTGGATCGAGTTTAGGACCGTCTCCATAGAGTATGAAGGCAAGAGAGCAATCCTTGGCAATTTGCTGGACATAACCTCAAGAAAGGAGCTGGAGATTGAAATAATGCAAGCTAACCGGGAACTTTCTGCCATCGACGGCATAATGGAGACCTGTTTGCTTTCTTCTCCCGACGATATCGATAAAAAGCTGGCTGATGCCCTGTCCAATATCATCACAGGGATAGAAGGTGCAAACGTCGGTGGCGTATTTCTCCTGGAAGAAAGTGGCCTGGTGCTGCGAGCATTGCACGGTCCGGTAGAGGAGCTTTTCTTATTCGTCAAGGGCATGCAATCCAGCCATTTTCTCGACAAGGCTCATATCCAGAAATCCGAGATGGGCTCAGCTCGAAGCTGGATCTCGGCCCCAATACTTTGTGGAGTGCAGCCGATGGGAGCAGTAGTAATCGGCGTAGCCGAGACAAGCAGCATGCTTTCCCTCGCCTTTTTGGAAAAGACTGCTTGCCGCATGGGCCACCTTCTGGATATATGCAGCACCAATAGCTCCCTGCTTCAGTCTGATCAGACGTCCTCTCAAATAAAAACCGTGCCCATTAGAGAGTGAGGAGAGAGATTCATCCGAAGCCATGCAGCAGATCTTGAGCTTTTAAGCATCA
>JAFGNK010000081.1 GCA_016927055.1 Methanotrichaceae archaeon
AATGGCATTATGCATGTTTATCACCAATTCAGCGATATTTATTATGTGGTCAAATATGCGTTCCATGCTGTTGGCCACCACAAGCCTGATCTGCATCTCGTCATCATTCATTTCCCAGAAGGAGCTGATCTTTATTATTGATTGTTTCTTTATCTCATTAGTTCTATCGATAAGCTGGTTGGCTTTTTGAGTGTCTGGTTTGAGGAGAATGGATATGGATTCATCAATTAAAGTAGTGAAGACTGAGCTTAAACTGGAGAGCTCCACCGTCATCTCTGCGGGAAGTTCATAATCATTCTGAGAGGATATCTCTGCTATCCTTGAGGCGTGATCTGCCATACGCTCAAAGTTTGTGGCTGCTTGCATGTAGTTAAAGGCGATGATGGGGTTAAGTGTCTCTTGCTTTATGGACTCTGACCTAAGAACCTCGATGAACTGACGGGTTATGAGCAGATTAAGACGATCCACGTCATTGTCTCTTTGTATAACATCAATAGCCAATTCTTTATTGTTTTCTATTAGAGTGGAGAGAGCGTCCTGGATCATAGACCGGGTCATATTCTTTATTCTTTTCAGGGCGCTATCTGCTTGTAGTTCTTCCGTGCCAAGAAGGTCTTGTATTACCACCTTATTAATTGTCTCTTCCAGGATCTCCGGTCCGATGAGCTTGTTTACAATAGAATGCAGATCTCTTTTTTGCATTGCAGTCAGTTGATGAGATGATATCTCGATAGTCCTGTAACCTGCAATATAGCACGCTATTACTTCTCGAATCAAAGTGTCTCCGGATTTGCTTCCTATGTCGAGCTTTACTATCTGGTCCTGCTCATATTTATCAATGGATAATAATAGGTCGCCATTTTGATTTTGTGAAATAAATAATAAAGAGCCGTTGCTAATCACGTTCTCATTTGCCCATTTTTTGGGAAGGGATACAATCAGCGTCGACGTCCCCGTTTTTTGCACTTTTCTTGTTTCCATGTCTATTATTTTAGACCCAACTAATACATAATAATCATTTCTGATAGCATTTACACCTAATCCTCTGCTTATATATTTTATAATAATATTCTTATCTTATAATAATGACATAATATAATATAGAGAATATTATCATTACTATAACATATCTAATTATATTTAATTTTGTTTCCGTGTCCATTTCTTTTTGGACAGAGACTATTGACTTATGTATTTTTCCTACATAATATGAATACCATACATTTCTCTATTGAATCTATATAGTTTGGAGTGCTTCAATCCAATTGAATCATCTTTACTTCAATGGGTATTGATGCCGAGGACCTGTTCTATCTCATAGAGTCGGGAGCTTTCCCTTCTTATGTAAAGTGCGGCAGGTAATCCTGAGTTAGATATCTTGTATGTAGCTTTGAGGGCTGCGCGATATGCTCTGGGAAAATCTCTAAGCGAATTGCTGACCAAGAAGGAAATGAGCTTGTCAAGATAGCTGATTCCGGTGGAGATGTTCTTGTTTTTCAGGATCATGTCCTGTCTGGATAGTAGATCCAGCCAGATGTTCATCTCCTGCATCAGGTTCTGCTTTGTCAGATCTCTTACAACAATGTATGAATTTCCCTGGCAGATGTTGTTGTAGAATTCTCTGAAGTTTTTCCCTCTGGAAAGGGTATATGCCTGGCCTATCATTCCTGAATGTGTGTCTGTGGATGCAATTAATCCTTTTCCATATCTTCTGGCCAATTCCATAACTATCTCGTTTTTCCTCCTGACGCGATGCATATTGTATTCTATGACCGGAAAGAGCTTGATCAGATCAGGTATTGCTGCTAGATTTGGTCTTTCTCCCGGCTCGAACCAAAGGGGATGATTGTAAACGAAGGGCAGTTTTTCTTCTCCAAGGAAATCCAGGAAGCTGTGCAGATCTCCACCTGCGGCTAATTGTTCAAGTTTTTGAAATTGCTCATTGGAGAGGTCATAGACATTGATATGGATGGTATGTCCAACTGATCTCATATCCTTGATTTTAATTTCTACACCTCGGATCAACCCCTCCATCTCAGGGCACAAGATGTCGTATGCAGCCAGGGTATCATGATCAGTAAACGTCACAAAATCCATTCCATTCTCCTTTGCCGTGTGATATAATCTCTCAGGATGCAAAGATCTAACCGAAATGACATCCGGGGAGAAAAGAGTATGCACATGGAGATCTGCGGCCAGCCAACCGTGTTTCCGAAAGACTTCTGCATCTCCATATGAGAGGATCTTATTATATTTCATCGGAGGAAGATGGTGTCCATATCAATCATAAATTTTGTGTATTTAAACTATATAGATATATATTGCATTTCTTTTGTATTGGCCTGGGGCAGAATCAATTTGAATTTGAGAACTTGAAGATTTCTAGGAAAAAACTGCAGAAAACATGGTCACTTTATATATCTTCATAAAGTTGTTCTTCTAATGTCCTTGATGATCTTCGATTTCCTGCATTCCCAAGAATAGGTCTGAGTCGAGAAAACGCGGGAAAAATAAATTAGCGAAGAAAAGTTGATGCCAGGGGAAATGCTTGATGGAGGGATCTTTCGTACACCGACATCAACCAGTTCTTTCTATCATTGGAAAAATCCTTGCAAGGCCGATCTTCAGGGCTTCGCAGTATAGACTTCGTTGGGAAATTGAGCTGTAGATCCGTCCCATGTGGGTTTATAGCTCTTCAAAGAGGCTTCTCTACAGGTACAGTCAAAGACTCCATCTGCGCTATAACGGCGATCTACCAGATCCATATCAAAGTAGCCTCCATAGCAGCACGGCAGCCAATCGGAGATCTCCTTTACTTGCTTCTTAACGGCATTGATTGTCATGGATTTCTTTATCTTGAAGCTGCCCACATAGTTTTCATCTATCAGTATTAATGGATCATGGGTGCTGCCTTTGATTCCCTTCTTCCTGTCCATGTTCTGAGTGAGCATCTCTCCTATGTGCACTGTGCCTGCCGTCACACTCTCCTCCAGTTTCATCTGGTTTAGGCCTACACCGTCCGCTTTATTGGTTGCGCCGGTGCAGTTAAGGACCACGCCAACGTCCTTTTGGAAGGCTCGAGCGTACTCTATCTGGTGCTGCATGGTTGAGCCTGCCTGGTAGTTCTTGCTGTCCGTCTTCTCCTTGAGAAGAGAGTTATATTTCACGGGATGAGAAGCATACCAGCCTGTGCCGTAGGCGAAGCCGTATGGTGCCTGTACCATCTCGTTTTGCTCAGTAAATGTAATTGTGCTGTCATAATTCTTGTAACTGGAAATGCTGTTGGCGAATTGCGTGGATGGGTTTTTTGAGTTCCATTCCGGGAAGTAATCAACAGTGGTAGCCTTTTTCTGCTGGGAGCTGATCAGGGTTGCCATATCCATGCTGCCGCTGCCATGCATATAATTCTTCACGGAAAGATTGTTGGTGTTGACATATTGATAGATCATAGCATATCCTTCCCCTGATACATCCTGCTGAAATTCATTTGTATTTTGAATGAAATAACCATCCGGGTTCATGGCCGGCTCACCTGCAGCCCAGGCCGGGCAGGCTAAAATCAAAGTCGTCAATAATGCTGCTCTTATCCTCATAATCATCCTACATCCTCCTTTACCAAATTTCTGTGGCATGCCTGGCCCCGGGGGAATAAAAAATCTGTCTTTATAGAAAACTACTAATATATTCTAGAATATACATATCTATAACGCATGGGATCAAAAGGGCAGTATGATTCACTATTTGCTGATACGGTGTTGTATAAATGGGTGATAATAAATCACAAAAAACTGGATGAATATAGACTATATAGTTATTGGCATTGTACATTTTGAAAGGGTAAAAATATATTCTATTTTAGTTAGCTTTACATATGATTCCAATGTTGCTTTCCGTCGGTGAATTCAATGGGAAAGCTACTTAGTGCTTTATTAATAGCCTTGATCGTGGGTGCAGTCGGCACTTCTATGGTCATGGCAAAGGAGACCGTTCGTGTCTCCGGATCGACAACAGTATTGCCTCTGGCGGAAGGCGGTGCAGAGGCCTTCAATGGCGAGCAGTCCGATTATCAGGTGGTTGTAACCGGGGGCGGCACCGGAGTTGGCATCAAGAATGCAGCTGAAGGCAACTCTGAGATAGGAATGGCTTCCCGTGAGGTTACTGCCGATGAGAAGAGTCAGTTCGGCGATAATTTCCAGGAAAATGCGGTTGGCTATGACGGCATAGTGATTGCTGTTAGCAAGCAGATCTATGATGCCGGCGTAACCTCGCTGTCCAAGGACCAGGTCAAGAAGATCTATACTGGAGAGATCAACAACTGGAAGGATCTGGGCGGACCGGATAAGCTAATACTGGTCATTGCCAGGGAGCAGGGCTCCGGCACCAGAGACACCTTCAATGAAGATATCATGGGCAACAAGAAGGCAGAGACTCCGGGAGTGAACACTGTAGCTGGCAGTAATGCCGAGACCAGGACAGCCTTAATCGGCAGTGATAAGGCTATCGGGTATCTTGGATTTTCCTATGCTGAGGATGGGGCTGTAGGTGCCATCACACTGGACGGTGTCAAGCCCACAGCTGAGACCATCAAGGACGGAAGCTATGAGCTTGCTCGTAAATTGTACTTCTACACCTTTGGAGACGCCAGGCCTGGAGCCCAAGCCTTTATAGATTTCATGGTAGGGGCCAAGGGTCAGAAGGTTGCAGAGGAGTACGGGTTCGTACAATTGTAAAAACCACCTCCCCATATCTTTTTTTATATTCTCTGGTTAATAATCAAATCTAATTTTTTACTATTATGATCTTTGATTTGCATATAATTCTTATTTTTCCACTTTCTGTCTTATGTGTAAAATTAAAAAAAAAAACAGAAACTACGAAATAGCGAAAAGATAAGAATATACAAATATATTGATAACCCAGTTTTTTTGAATTTAACCTATTGTTTATGATCCAAAATATAAACTATATAGAACTATTTCTCTAATAAATTGTGCTGCCCAATCTATATTCTATTTCGATTAAACCTTTATGCATTGCAGATAGCCCCTCTGCAGAGGTAATGAAATGAATACGAGGTCACGTTCGGCAGTTTTTCTTCTGTCTCTTGCCATCATCGCTTTCTCAATTCCTTTTGGAATAGCAGACGATTTAGCTGGGAGGAATGCATTGGCAAAGAATGTAATTCTTTTGATAGGGGATGGTATGGGATTTCCTCAATTGACTTTGGCCAGGATCGACAAAGCTGGTGAAAATCTCTCAGAGTATGCTTCTGTTGAGCTTTTCATGGACCGCATGGAGCAATCCGGCTATGTCAGCACCTTTAGCGCCAACTCTTTCGTAACGGACTCAGCTCCGGCGTCAACGGCCATGGCTACCGGCCATAAAACTAATAACGGCGTAATCAGTCAGGATGAGACGGCCATTCCTAAAGAGATGGATGGCAAGAATCTGACTACTATTTTGGAAATGGCTGAGAACGCAGGCTTATCTACCGGCCTTATCACCACCACCAGGATCACTCATGCTACGCCAGCTGCCTTCTATGCTCATGTGGATAATAGAGACAATGAGAGTGAGATCGCAGACCAGCTCTCCAAGAGCAATGTGGAAGTAATTCTGGGCGGCGGACTGCAATACTTTGTAGGGAAGAATGAAACAGATCCCACCGGCAAAGAGGGGAAGAGGAACGATGATCGAAATCTGCTGGCAGATTTTGAATCTCAGGGCTATGCTCTTGTATATAACGGGTCTGCTTTCCAAAAAATAGATGCCAATAAAACGGAAAAGCTTCTTGGTCTCTTCGAAAGCTCTCACATGCAATATGAGTTGGAGAGGTCATCTTCACAGGAGATGGACCCGAGCCTTGCCGAGATGACAAAGAAAGCTACAGCAATTCTCTCAAAGAATGCAAGGGGTTTCTTCCTCATGGTAGAGGGAGGACGGATCGACCATGCCGGGCACGAGAGGAATCTGAGCAAAATTGCAGTGGACACCTTGGCCTTTGATGAGGCCGTAAGAGAGGCTCTGGATTTCGCTTCCAAGAACAATGATACTCTTGTCGTAGTGACTGCTGACCATGAATGCGGTGGTCTGGTCCTGCAGCCAATGGATCTGGAAGTTTATGAGGAAGGGTCTATCGATCCCATCTTTGCTTCAGGAACGGCCAGGACTTCTGGACCGAGGTATGATTTTATAACGGAGATGGATGAGGCCACTCATACCGCAGTTGACGTTCCTGTCATGGCCTCGGGTCCGGGCGCCGAAAAGGTGAGCCACGGAAAGCTGGATAACACTCAGATATTTGAGATAATGAAGGAAGCCTTGGGCTTTTGATCATTTCCTTTTTGCAGGAAAAATAAGAGGGATTTGGCATGATTTCTGATCAGAAGTGGATTGTTTATAACACAACCGAAGACGATTTCATCGAGCTGGAAAGGTGCACTGAGCGGCTGAGAGATTTCGGATTCACTCGTGATGAGATAGATGATATGGCCCTTTGCTGCCATATTTGTCTTCTGCCTGGCCAATGTCTTGTCACACGGGAAAATGCCTTCTTAGGAGCCAAAACATGCTGATTCTAAATGACTTCTTAAAAGTAGAGGTGAATGCATGGTTTTAGCAATTTCTTTGATTAAGGTTGTCCCTGATCAAGAGAAGATAGCATATCGTGCTCTTAGAGAGTTGAAGGGTGTAAAGAATCTTTATCACATTTTCGGAGACCATGATTTTTTCTTGATTATGGAGGCTGAAAATGTGAATGATCTTTCTGATTTACTGAATAATATTGCGGGAGTAAGATATGTGGGTGAAGTTAAAACTATATTAGCTAAGCCAGCAGGCAGTTACGCCATGGATGCTTGCAGCATTAAAAATGCTCTATGCCCCGCTGCCTGATAGCATGCCTCTTGGCATCATTACAACAGAGTACAACCGCAAGGGCCTGCTCACGAGCTGAAAGTAGGATCCTGGATCTTTTTCAACTCCTTCTCATAGGCTCTGATCACGTCTGTCCTTGTTATAATTCCTATCAATTTTCGAGGACTTTCCGTTCTCACTACCGCCAGTCTGCCTATATCGTTTTCATACATTGTATCCATGGCGGATTTTGCTGATTGATTGGGATTTATGGTGATGGGCACTCTAATGGCCACATCTCTAACCGTCATATTCTCCTGGTTTTCCAGAGGAACCCTCCTGATATCGTCAAAGGTTATCATCCCCACCAGATTGCCGTTTTCTACTACGGGAAAGCCTGTGTAGTTGTACCGATAGATATCATCTCTTACCACAGAGATCATGGTGTCAGGGCTGACAGTGACCACGTCTCTTTGCATGGCCTCTTCCACAGATATTTCGCTAAGCACCGGTGAAGGAATATCCTGATAGATCCCTTTTCTCATCAGCTTGATGGTGTAAAGTGAGCCCCCCTTCAAGAGAAAACGGGCCACCGTGTAGCTGAGAATGCAGCAGATTATAAGTGAAGGCAGCCCATTGTAGTTGCCGGTCATCTCCGTTATCATGAATATGCAGGTAAGCGGAGCTCCAGCCGTTCCTGCGAAGAAGGCCCCCATGCCCAGCAGTCCATAGTCCAGGGGATTGGTGATCATTTGAGGGGCCAGGATTTGGGCAATCAGGCCCACTGCCAGGCCGAACATGGTTCCAATATAAAGAGTGGGGGCAAAGACGCCGCCGCTTCCTCCTGAGCCTACGGTAAAGGAGGTGGCCAGGATCTTGAGAAGACCTAAAACTATCAATAGCAATAGAAGCTGGCTGGATGGTCCGTCAGAAGCCAGCTTGAAGACGTTGTTGATGCCATCGTAGCCCACGCCCATGATGCCAAAGTTCAGGAAAAACAATCCGCAAATTCCGGCAACAATCCCACCGATCGCCGGTTTCAGGGATTCTGGTACGGGCATTTGCATAAATCGGTCCTCAAATATGTAGTATATCTTAACCCAGAGAAATGAGAACAGCCCGAAAAGCGGACCTATGAAAAAGCAGAGGATCATGTCGAAAGAAGTGAAGTAAAATGTGGGATTGACGAACTCGGGCACAGGATCGATGAGGGATGATGCTACGGCCTTGCCCACCACTGCGGCCAGAAGAATGGGAACAGCGTCTATTGATGTGAATTTTTTGGAGACCACTTCCATGCTGAATATTGCCCCGCCCATGGGTGCATTGAAGGTAGCGGCTATGCCTGCTGCCACGCCGCAGCAGGTGAGCACTTTTATATCTCTGACGTTCAGCTTCAGGGCTTTACCTATGGCGGATCCTGCAGATGCGCCTATCAAGGAGATCGGGCCCTCCCGTCCTGCGCTGCCGCCGCTGCCAAGGGTTATGGCTGATGTGCAAATGAGGACGAGACCGGCACGTTTCCTTATGTCGCCCCCGAAATTTTTCAAGGCCATCATGATATGTGGTATGCCGTCACCTTTGGCCTCGGGAGCCAGTTTGTAGATCATGGGCCCTACGATCAGCCCACCAATGATGGGCAGCATTACAACCAAATAGGGACTTGGTGCGTTGGGGAGCAAAAAGCCGAAGAAGAAATCATTCGCAAGCTCTACCAGCTTTCGGAAGGCCACTGCACCCAGGCCCCCGCTTATGCCTACCAGAATGGATAGTATGTCCAGGTAGATCCATCTCAAATCTTCAGAATGTTTCAGATGCTTCTCCTTCTCGTCATCTGTTTGAGTTGACTACCTTAAATTATGAATAAAAAAGCTTTTGCCTCTTGCAGTCAAAGTGATTGTCATATTCGCAGGATGGTAGTCAAAGTGTCCGAGCATCTGCTGGAGATGGCCAAAGCAAGGGTTAGGGTAAAAGATGGCAAGATCGAGGTTCTGACTGATCCCGGCATTCGCTGCTGCCCTCTGCGCAGGGATCTGTACGGCATCGAAAAGGAGAGTCATGAGAGCGTAAAGCGAGTCTTGCAAAGCCACATGCAGGAGCTGGGCATGTACGGCCCAGGGCGGATTCTGGAGCTGCAAGAAAAGCCGGTGAGCTTCGGTGCCTCGGAGATCCTGATGGATGCCATGGCGGAGGGCCTGGTGGACGGCGCCGTGGTCGTCTGCGAGGGAGCAGGCACTGTGGTGGCGGCAAGGCCGGAAGTGCTGCAGGCAGTGGGGGCACACATGACCGGACTGATCAAGACGGAGCCAATCGCCGAGATCCAGGATGGCCTGGCGAAAAGGGGTTGCCTTCTGCTCGACCGGCAGGCGACAGTAAATCAGGTGCGGGGATTTGAAAAGGCGGTGGCAGCGGGATTTCAGAAGATCGCAGTGACCATAGCCGGGACCAATGCCCAGGATGCCGCTGCGCTCAGGGAGATGGGAGCAAAGCTGGGGGCAAGGCCCTTTTTGCTGGCGGTTCACACCACCGGCATCAGCGAGGCACAGGCCAGCGTCCTGGCGCAAGCTTGCGATCTGGTCTGGTCCTGCGCCTCAAAAGCGGTGCGGGATGTCGTGGGAGGACGAGCCTGCCTGCAGATGGGCATCTCTATTCCCGTCTTCGCCCTGACTGATGAGGGAAAGCGGCTGCTTTTGAACCGGGCGATGCACTTCACAGATCCCCTCGTCATGCACCGGGCGGGCCTACCAATGGCGCCGGAGGGCAAGCAGCCGTCACCACTGATTTAATTTTTTCCCACCAGCTTGATACTTAAAACGACGGATGAGTTTCGCCTATGGCATCCTGCCAGGCTTTCTGCCACTTTTCTGCCGTCCCCTCTGATTTATCGTTCTCTGCGCCTCTGTGCCTCTGTGGTTCAGTCGTAGTTGTTAGCGATAATTGAATCCTGGACTGCAAAATCCAACCACAGAACCACTGCCAAGCAAAGAGCCGATTCCAAAGAATTTCCTAATCACCCTGGCATATGGCCATCGTCTGCTCCTTGACCTGCTCCATCTTCTCCTTTCCCGCCAGCACCTCCACAAGCTTCAGGGCGAACTCAACGGCAGTTCCCGGGGAGCGGCTGGTAATGAGGTTTTTGTCCACCACCACTCGATCCTCGCTAAAATGGGCGCACTCCTCCACCTGGGCCTTGCCCGAAGCGCTGACTGTGGCCCTCCGCCCCTGCAAAACACCCGCCTTGATGAGAACCGAGGGGGCTGCGCATATCGCCGCGACGACCTTTCCGGCTTGATCCATCTCCCGTGCCATTGTAAGGATGTGCTCGTCATTTCCCAGGTTGATAAAGCCGGGAGCGCCGCCGGGCAAGACCAGCCCGTCAAAGTCCCGGTAGTCGATTTTTTCCAGAGTGGTGTCAGGCAGCACTTTAACTTTATGAGCGCCTTCCATGAGGCCCTCCTTTAATCCCGCCGTTACAACCTCTACATCCGCTCGCCGCAAAATGTCGATGACGCTCATCGCCTCGATCTCCTCGAAACCCTCTGCCAGGGGCACTAAAATTCTCATATTCTCATGATCTCCTCGGCAAATTATTGGTCTGTATATCTTAAATCTATTACTATTATCGTTCCTATTTATTTCCATTTTCAAGTTTTAGATTTCATAGCTTTTAGGAATGAGGCGCAAATATCTTTATATAATTCCAAGCAGGGGTTTCTCCAGGTTGCCACTCGTGCAAATAGCGATCTCATGACAAGCTATGATCTGTTTCCTTCATGTAGCTAATTTCGTGAGGGGCAAAAAAAGCAGTAGACAGAGGTATATCATGGAATTTAGGAATTCGCAAAATTTGTATATGATGATGTATGTCTACCTGAAAGCTTATCGTGAAGCTCTCTCCGATTTTGAAGTCGCCGTTAAGAACTCAAGCTTTGCGGGCCTTGCATTAATGGCGGTGCAGCAGAAATACAAAGAAAAAATAGAGTGCATAGAAAGCGAGATCGAGATATCGTAAGCTACAATAGGCTGCACCTCCATAGGCACTATCATGCTCTGCCTGCGATGCGGAAGATGCTGCCTTCATCTGGATATTTTTATCGTCAATCCTTCTTCTATTCTGGCAGACGGCAGCATCGATCCCGATGATCAAGAAGCCATGATCTTCAAGCCAGCCGGAAAAAAGTGCCCTCATCTTGTCCTCCAGGCTGCCTGCGATGGCGATTATGCCGTTTGCACAATTCACCACCTGCCCTGCTACCGAGGAACTCCCTGCGAAGAGTTCGAGCAGGTAGGGCCGGAGGATGCCGTATGCTTCATGAGCGGATACTTCAAGTCTATGGCCAAATAAACTCAAATCCTTCGGAGAGAAACGAAACGCTCAGGCAGCATTTTTCTATGGTCGTTTCGCATACCCTATAGATAGCGATAAAAAAAAAAAGGATAATGCCTTAGGATCTTTCTGCCAGGGCTTGGGAGAGGCCGGCAACCTCTCCTGCCCCAGCGGGCACGGTGAGATTTGCCCCCCCAAAGTCTTGGCCGATGGGCTGGAAGCTGCCACCCAGGTGCTCTGCCAAAAATGCCTCGGCTATGGCGTAGAAAGAGAGCCTGTTCTCAGGACGGGCAAATCCGTGACCCTCGTCGCCGTAGAGCACATAGGTCACAGGAAGCCCTTTGGCCTGCATGGCCTTGACGATCTGGTCGGACTCATTCTGCTTGACGCGAGGATCGTTGGCTCCCTGACCGATGAGAAGGGGCCGCTCGATTCTCGCCACATAATTCAGGGGTGAGCGCTCCTTTAGCATCTTTCTGCCTTCCTCTGTCTGAAAGTCACCCACTCTCTTGGTGAACTGCTCGATCACCGGCTTCCAGTAGGGGGGGATGGTCTCCATGAGGGTGATCAGGTTGGAGGGGCCCACGATGTCCACAGCGCAGGCAAAGGTCCTGGGGGTAAAGGTCAAGCCGGCCAGTGCGGCATAGCCGCCGTAACTTCCACCCATGATGGCAATCTTCTTTGGATCGGCAATTTTTTGCTGCACGGACCAGTTCACGGCATCGATAAGGTCGTCATGCATCTTCTTGCCCCACTCCAGGTTTCCCGCATTGATGAAACTCTTGCCAAGACCGGTAGAGCCACGGAAGTTGACGCTCAAGACAGCGTAGCCCCGGTTGGCCAGCCACTGGTGAATGGAATCAAGCCCCCAGTAGTCCCGGGCCCAGGGACCGCCATGCACATACAAGACCATCGGCTGCGGCTCCTCCGGCAGCCCGTCGCTATTCTCATCGCTTTGCAGGGGCAGGGTGTAGTAGCAGACCAGGTCCAGCCCGTCCCGCGATTTTATGACGGCGGGTGTCATCTTGGCTAATGGCAGTCCCGCCAGCTTCTCTCTGTCCGTGAAGAGGAAAGAAGCTTTCCTGGCCTCATGGTCATAGCGGTAGTAGCGGGCCGGCCCGTTATCCCTGGTGAAAACCACAATCCATACCTTATCATCCAGGCTGCGGCTCACAACTGTCATGTCCCCTTCCTCCACATTATGCAGCAAATCGAAGTCCTGCTGAGTGGATGGGTCCATGATCTTCCACTGTATCCTGTCGTAGTAAAATGCCACTGCCTGCACATTCTTCTCTGTAGGATGAATCATCAAACCGCTCAGGTCCGATTTGGGGTCTTCGGCCAAAAAGGAACTCTCTTTTGTATGCAGATTGAGGGCATAAAGAGCCGCTGTGTCTCTGCCTCTGCTGTCGATAAAGTAAATGAGATCATTGCTCTTGTTAAATCCGGAAAAGCCGGTGGTGAGGGCGTCTTCCATCTCGATCTTCAGGTAGGTCTCCCAACTGCCGTTTTGGGCGGTTATGAATATCTCGCTCCCGCCATCTGCAGTCATATTGCTCGCCAGCCTGACCTCGAATTCGTCATCGATCTCAAAGCCGGAGAACTCCCGGTTCTCCAGGATCAGTGTCATGTTGCCGGTCTCAATATTGAGCCTGTAGAGGTCGTGATACTCAGGATCGCGCTTATTGAGGCCTATGATAGCTTCCTGAGGATGTTTGGGGCTGAGAGCCCGGATCTCGGCCCGTACGCCCTCAAAAGGCGTGAGGTCTAAGATCTCGCCACTGCTGAGATTGACGCTGTAAATTCGCCAGTTCTCGTCTCCATTGCGGTCCTGCAGGTAGAGGATATGCTGGTTGGTGTAAGCCCAGGTATAGCTTCTGATACCGCGGTCGGTGTCATTGGTCACAGGTTTTGCCGTCTCTGGCAAGTCTGCCCGCCCCACCCAAACATTGAGCACTCCGTCTTTGGGGGCGAGAAAGCTGAGTTTCGAGCCGTCTGGGCTGATTCTGGTGGTAACCCGGTCCGGATTGCCGAAGAGCAGCTCCCTGGAAATAAGTGAGTTATTAGGTGAGCTGTTGTTCTTATTCTGCTCTCCTGCCCTCATATTTCTTCCTCCATATTCGCGCCCCCCAAAGACGCCAGCATGATAGCAAAAATGATAAAAATAAGAAATTTCGTCATCCATCCTCCTAATTGCAGCAGCTCAAGTTAGGCCTTCGGCTATAAATAAGTGGCGAAAATTAAGGCCAAAGTTAAGAATTGTGGATTCCAGGCAAAGATTGCGGCTCACTTAGGCAAAACGAGTTTACAGCCTCTCGGTTGCCATGAGAAATCCAATGGCTCTTTCCGCCAGAGGGTATCGATGCACCAGTGCCTTGAACCTCTTGCCGTGGTTGGGCTCAAGCAGATGGGCAAGCTCGTGCACAATCACATAATCCTCAACCCATTGGGGAAGACTGGCCAGCTTGCTGCTGATGCGAATTGTCCGGGCGACGCAGTTGCATGACCCGCGCCTGCGCTCCTGGTTTGTCGAGTACTGGATGCTGTTCCAGGTCAGATTTCCCTGAAAGTATCTGCTGTTTAGAAGGCTGGCCCTTTCATGCAGATGGGTGTCGTCCTTCGGATAGACCCGCTTCTCCAGGCGAAAGCGCAGCTTTTCTATGTGACCTTGCAAAGTGGCATCTGAGATAGAGGCAGGTGCCAAAACCTCCATCTTTCCTCCTACCATCCTGGCCTGGATGGTCTTCTTGCGTCGCGCAGATCTCTTGATCAAAACCTCCATGGCTAAAACCCCCGGGTAGCACGATGGTTTATCGGCAGCCTATTAATAACTTTCTTTTTGAAGTTTGTTATGGATTGCCAGGCATTATAACAGCTCCATTTTTGGGATTTCGTTTTTCATCCGGATTCCCTTTTTCTCCTGTTTTTCCTATATCTTTTATTATGATAGTATATAAAAAATAACAAAGTTTATATTGGTATTCGGCTTATTGTTTATTGGAGTTTATTTGGGTTTGTTGGGGGTTTACAAGCTGTGGCAATTATCAGCCGGAGAGCAGGATGCTCTTTGATTCGGCTGGTTTTTGCCCTGCAGTCTCAAGACGGAAATATGTATTACACGGACAGCAGCCTCAATAGTGATGGGAAATCACATGTCATAAAACTTCCATTAGGCTCTGTTAAGTGCCAGCTTTCCTGGGAAGATCTCTATGCTCTCAAGGATCGTGATTACAATGATCTGGTTGTGGAGATCACCATGAATCCAATAACAAAAAGCGTATGATTCAAGAACAGGGCAGCCAGTCCACGCTTATCTCTCCCGGACGGCTGTCGGACCAGAGCTGTATGAACTTCTCAATAGAGAATACTCCCGTCAGATCCTCCACGCTGCGGCCTAGGAGTTGATGGCGGCCTTTGTCGGAGGTGCTCGGATCGAAAGACTGCCAGGCGATGTGGGCCTTGCCTATGACATTAGAGTTGATGCTGGCCTCAAGACCGCCTGCCTGGCTTATGCCCTGGCTATCAGCGTCGGCTATATTGGCAAATGACGGCGCAGACTCTGTCCCATAAGCTCTGGTATTGACCTGAGTATTTCTCTCCAGGTGATCGATGTCAGTGTACGCTTCCGTAAATGATGCGCCGGCATCATAATTTTTGACGGTGAGGATATCCTTTTGGCCGGCGTTGTTCATGGCCTCGGCGAAACTGAGGGGCATACCGCCCTTCGCGCTGCAAATCAGAGCCATTGCCGTAACCATCAGACAGATCAGCTTTTGCACTTATCCATCACCCTAATCGATGATTGTCGAACATTTATTTTAAGCTATTGCCTGATTTCATGAAATCGACGAAGGATTGTGCTTCAGAGGGATTTTGCTCCAGAGGAATAGAGGTCGCCAAAAAAAAGAGATTTAATTTTGCCGGCTTACAGCATATTTTGCGTGCTCTGACTCGGACTGGGCTGAGCAGTCTGATCCATGTCTTGCAAGGTATACTCTCTGTTTTGGCGGGCAGTTTCATATGAGGGATCAATGTTGAGAGCATTATTGAAACAGGTCAATGCTTCCTGATATCTTTCCATTTGTCTCAAGACGACTCCTTTGTTATTCCAGCCGGTGGGATCTTGGGGCTTTATTTGGGTGGCTTTTTCAAAACATTCCAGGGAGCTGTAAAGGTTGCCTTCATTGGCCAGAGCCATGCCTTTTCCTATCCAGGCATCGAAATATGAAGAATTTAGCTGCAGAATCTGGTCAAAGATGAGAATGGCCTCACTATGCTTATTTAATCCCTGGGAGAGCGCAATTCCTTTCAGGTTCAGAGTCTCGGGATTGTTGGAGTTGATGGCAAGCGATTTATCAAAACAAGATATGGCGTCGTCAATGCGGCCCAGGTTGGCCAGGGCTTTTCCCTTGTTATTCCACAGTTCGGTGCTATTTGGTTCCAGCTCCAGGGCCTTATCATAGCTTGCAGCCGCTTTTTCGAAGTCACCTGAGATGAAGTACCCATTTGCCTGATCGGACCAGAACTGCGCCGATTCTCCCATTGCCGGCAGAATGAATATCGCCGCCAGCGCCGCGATAATGGTAATTGCAAGTTTCATAGAAGGCCTTGCTCTCTAGGGGTAAATATCTGTACCCCTCAGCTTGGCGGGCACATCGAAATCTGCTTGAATAACCTATCCTCCATCCTTTTTTATTTCGTCCAGAAGATTGTTCCA
>JAFGNK010000082.1 GCA_016927055.1 Methanotrichaceae archaeon
CAGTAACCTCAGGTTAGCCACTGGAAATGGCGAAGAGCCTTCATTTTTTTGTCGCGCAAAGAGCCCTCGTGAATTCTGGAAAATATATATTGTTGACCTTCCAGATTGCACCACTTGTGCCGCACGACAACTGAATTTAAAGCTTGGATTGTCCTTAAATATCATAGCAGCAATAACAACATTATTAGAATTGAGGGATAATACATGTGTCAGATGGAAATGCCTATGGGAAAACATATGGAAATGGGTGCAATGGGAATGAAACATATGGAAATGATGCATCATAATATGTGTGGCGGTGAGGGTGGCTTTCCGCTAATTGGCGACAAGATGCCTACGATGGAGGTAAAGACCACCCATGGTATGATGACATTGCCTGATGCATTCGCAGGAAAGTGGTTTGTGCTTTTCAGCCATCCGGCAGACTTCACGCCTGTCTGTACAACGGAATTTGTTGCCTTTGAAAAGAGGCGAGGTGAGTTTGATAAGCTCAATTGCGAGCTCATTGGCCTGTCCCTCGACCAGATATTCTCCCATATGAAGTGGACGCAATGGATCCGCGAGAATCTAAATGTAGAGATCACATTCCCCATCATCGCCGACGATCAGGGAAAGATTGCAGAGAGAATGGGCATGATTCATCCCGGAAAAGCCAGCAACACCGTGCGGGCTGTATTCATCGTCGATCCTGAGGCGACTATCCGCTTGATACTCTTCTATCCACAGGAAGTGGGCAGGAATATGGATGAGATTGTAAGAGTAGTAAAGGCTCTGCAGGTCGTGGACAAGAACAAAGTAGCAGCCCCCGCCAACTGGCCCAACAACGAGCTTATCGGCGATCAGGTAATCATTCATCCTCCCAGTGATGAGAAGACAGCAGCTACCAGGAAGACGGGCGGAGATATGGTCTGCGAAGATTGGTGGTTCTGCCACAAAAAGATTTAGCTACATTAATATTTTCTATTTTTTTGTTTATCCTGATCAGGAAATTTTCGGCAGTACCCAAGCGATCAGAGACATAATCAGGCTAAATCTCGCTTAATCTTGCTATCACTAGCACATCTGGGCCTAATTTATTTCGGCCTCGCTGTACTAGTGACCTTTGATACTGATCCCATGATTAGGAGAATAGTGTTGGTAAGATCTGTAGATTCAGACTTAACGTAATCGTCTATATGACCGAAGATAATCTCCTCATTTTATGGGATGAGAAAATGCCGGGTATTGTCGCATATTTGTGCCATAATTAGACTCAGCATGGCTTCAATTATTGCGTTGCTTCCTGGCGCTACTATCTCATTTCAGTCATATCACGACCAAAGCGAGCTGCCAGAATTAGCCGTAAAACATGGCTTTATCATTTAAGGAGTGCGATTATGAAAAGAAGCAGACATGAGATCTTCTCTAAAATCCTAAAAATATGCATAAATGGGGCCAGCAAGACAAGAATAGTATATCAAGCGAATCTTAACTTCAGAACGGTAAATCCATATTTGCAGACTCTTATTAAGAATAATTTGTTAGAGGCTAGCCAGGAGGATCACGTATTATACAAAACTACCAAAGAGGGCGTGGATTTGCAGGAAACCATAAGTCAAGTTAATGACGTATTATTTCAGAATTGAGGATTGATAAAGAATTGCAGAGCAGACCAGATAGATGAGAGTATTTTTAGATTTAGGGTGTTTTGCTGCATTTGCATTGATAATGATCACTGCATTCGCGCCACAGGTATTCTGCCATTATGCACTGCCGTGGCCACCAAGGCACCTGAAAAGCCTTTCTCCTCCAAAGTCTGCAGGTCTTCTTCCCCCTTCACGCCGCCTCCCAGTATGAGGGGATGCTTAGAGGCTGCTGCCGCCTCCTCCAGAAACTGCACATCAAGTCCTGAGGACGTGCCCACTCTATCCAACTCCAGAAGGATAATGCCCTCCAGCTTCAGGCCGTTTAACCTCTGCAAGAGCTGCAAGGACGTCTGCCCGGCAAGATGGGGATCGCGAGCCAGCACTTTCCTTTTCATCATATCGATGCTTACCACTACTCTGCGATCATGTGCTGCCTCTTCTATGAACTGCAGCGAGGCTGTCTCCGTGCCCAGGACGGCGGAGATTGATGCTGGCAGGCGATCCAAATCACCGGCTTTCGAGACTGCCGTATCGGCCAAAGTCCTGGCCATAGTAGATATCTCTTGTATGACAGCCAGGTTGTCTCCCCGGCCTGTCAGCAGGTTAAGATCGGCGATGTAAACCTCCCTGGGATGAAGCTCCCGGACAATGCCCAGCGGCTCTGATGTGGAGACGATCTGAGAAAAACCGGCTACAGGCTCATAACGGCTTCTTTCTCCGCGCACGGCATGAACAACAACACCATTAAGTATATCGAGGACGAAGACGCATCGCACGACTGCTCCTTTAGGGATTGGATGAATATGAGATTGTTGGTTAGCCCTATGAATATCATTGAAGCAAAGGCGGCCCTGGCCGGCGGTGCAGACATAATAGATGTGAAAAACCCCAAAGAGGGCTCGCTCGGTGCGAATTTTCCCTGGGCTATCCGGGCCGTGGCAGACCTGGCCAAAGGCAAGGTGCCTGTTTCTGCCACCATTGGCGACCTGGAATTCAAGCCGGGCACAGCAAGCCTGGCGGCGTTAGGCGCTGCCGTTTCCGGTGCCGAGTACGTAAAGGCGGGCCTTTTAGGGGTGAAGACCCTTTCCCAGGCAGAAGAGATGCTGGAGGGAATTGTGCGAGCGGTCAAGGACTTTGATGCCAGCAAAAAGGTGGTTGCATCAGGCTACGCCGATTGCGCTCGAGTCGGATCCATCTCGCCCCTGCTCTTGCCCGCAGCTGCTGCCAAAACCGGTGCAGATCTGGTCATGGTGGATACTGCCGTCAAAGACGGAAAGCCGGTCTTTGATTTTATGAGCGAGCAGGATCTGCGGGACTTTATTGCTCTAGGCCATGCAGTCGGCCTGGAGGTGGCAATTGCTGGAAACATCAGTTTCGCCCACCTGGAGCTTCTCAGCCGCTTGCAGCCGGACATCATCGGCGTGCGGGGTATAGTCTGCGGAGGAGATCGGAGCAGTGCCGTCCGGGCGGATCTGGTGGAAAAGGTCAAGAAGGCTTTGCAATAATGCGAATATCGGCTGTAAAGTGGCCAGAGATCTTGCCCATTTGGCTAGTCGTTTGTCCATTTGGCCAGTGAGGGCTGATCTGGCGGCTCTTTATGATCCTGGAACTCTTTTTTTGGCTCAAAATTGACAGCTTTCATGAGCCGATCCATGAAACCGGCTTGCCCTTTCAGGATCTTTTTCCTGGCTTTTTCAAAATCAAACCATTCGGCTTTATCGATCTCTGGAAATTCTCTCATGATTCCAGATTTTCTCGGCCATTCCATAGTGAATATGTTGCTCGTGGCCAGAGCAGCATCCACATCCGATTTAAGTGCCCACACGTGCACGATCTTTTTGCTGGGCTGCCTTATGGTGCCAAGGTCAATAAATTGTCCTTCGACCTCAAAGCCGGTTTCCTCTTCGAATTCCCTTTTTGCCGCTTCAAGAGGGGTCTCCTGCTCGTCTACTACTCCTTTGGGTATCGACCAGGCGCCCTCATCCTTCCCGGACCAGAAAGGTCCGCCCGGATGCACTAGAAGCACCTGCAGTCTCTCCACTCTGAAACGAAACAATAGAATCCCTGCGCTGTGCACGCTCATCGATAACCTCAACCTGTATTACATCATTGATCAGATATCTGAAAGCTCTTTCGGATGCCAGTCATGGCTCCAGTCATGCGACTTAGTCATGCAAAAGCTTTTTCCACCTGCTGGCCGCAAAGGAGGCCTTTGGAAATGAGCGCACTATCTTTTGAGATTTTACGGCAGGATAAAGAAACGCATGCGAGGCTGGGGCTGATAAAGACCAGGCGGGGAGATATCCAGACGCCCTACCTGGTTCCGGTGGCAACTTTGGGAAGCGTGAGAGCTTTAGGCTCCGATGACCTGGCCGGTTTAGGTGTTCAGTGCACCCTTGCCAATACCTACCATCTTCACTTGAAGCCGGGCGATGAGCTGATAAAGCGGCTGGGCGGGCTGCACCGGTTCATGGGATTTGACCGGCCCCTGTTCACCGATTCCGGCGGCTTTCAGGCCTTTTCATTAGGCTTTGCCCGAGAGCATAACATCAGCAAGATCGGCAACATCTTCCCACAAGAGCTGCAATCAAGAGGCGATCAAGCGGAGATTTATCAAGATTATAGGAAAAAATACGAGGACGAATGCGCTGAGGAAGAAAATGGGTGCTCGATAGGGAAAGGATACGGGGAAAAAGAAAAAAGAAAGCCCAAGGCGGCGAAGAAGGAGAATTTAACTCGCATCACTGATGAGGGCATCTCCTTCAAGTCCCTTGCCGATGGAGCCTGGCATTTTTTGAATGCGGAAAAGTCGATGAAGATTCAGTCGGATCTCGGTTCGGATATCATCATGGCCTTTGATGAATGCACTTCACCCCTCTCGGATTACCATTACACCAGGAAAGCAATGTTGCGAAGCCATAATTGGGCGGAAGAGTCAATTAGACATCATGACAAAAGTCAAGCACTCTATGGCATAATCCAGGGGGGATGGTTCGAGGACCTGAGGCTTGAAAGCACAGAAGCGATATCTGCCCAGCCATTCGATGGCATCGCCATTGGGGGCTCGCTGGGAAACTCCAAGCAGGATATGCATCAGGTCTTGGACTGGACCGTTCCCAGACTGGATAGCGACCGGCCGCGCCATCTCTTAGGCATAGGAGAGATCGACGACATATTTGAATGCGTGGCGCGAGGAATCGATACCTTCGACTGTGTCTCGCCCACCAGAATCGCTCGCAGGGGAAGCCTCTTGCTCTCACCGCAAGCGGGGGGATCGCAGGAAAACAAGTTCCGAATAAATATCAAAAATTCTGTATTTAAAGAAGACAGCCGCCCCGCTGATCCCAACTGCACCTGCCCTACCTGCCGCACCTACTCTCGAGCATACCTTCGCCACCTTTATGTCTCCAGGGAGCTGTCCTATTTCCGGCTGGCTACGCTTCATAATCTCCATTTTATGCTCCGATTCATGGAAGAGATCAGGGAAAGTTTAAGAACAGGGAGCTTTGCGGAATTGAAGAATAAATGGCTGAGAAGGGTTTAGAATTGCAGATCAGAACCGATGGGCAAAGCGAGCCAGGAGGCGCCAGGACGAAGGGAGCCGATGCTTGCAGCCTCAAGGAGGGCAAATTAGGAATCGACAGGGTACAGGCCTCCATAATTCTCTGCGGACTATACCTATTCTTCTCCCTGGCAGGCAACATCGCCGCCACCAAGGTCACCTATTTCGGGGGGATGGTCATGGACGCCGGCTTCATCTATTCCCTCACTTTTACGTGGCGCGACCTGATCCACAAACAGCTCGGACAGAGGGCAGCGATCACCACCATCTGGCTGGCAGCGGCAATTAACCTGCTCGCTGCTCTTTATTTCCAGCTGGTGGTGATGCTGCCGGCGCAGACCGATTGGGCAAATAGCGGAGGCCAGACAGCCTGGGAATTCCTCTTTTCCCTGCAGATGAGGATCACAATTGCATCCATCTTCACGGCCCTCATTGCCGAGCTGATTGACACGAAAGTCTATCAACAATGGACCCGGGGAGGCAGAGAAAAATGGCCCCAGTGGACGCGGGTGTTTGCCTCCAATTCCATCTCCATTCCTGTGGACAGCCTGCTCTTTCCCATCATCGCCTTTGCCGGGATTGTGGGAATAGAGGGCTTGCATCAGATGTTCTGGACCAATATCATTGTCAAAGCGATAGTCACTCTTCTGGTCTTCTGGACTATCTACCTGGTTCCGGAAAAGCCGATTTACAGAGAGAGCTGAGGCACTTTCAGCATTTTTTGCAGGATCCCCGTAATTCTTTTAGCCATCTATTCAGACTTCGGGCTCACTGTAAAGGCTCATTAAAGAGGCTCATTGCGACACATTCGCCCCAAACGTACATGATTTATTTATGCAAAAAGCCTCTTTGCTGTTTGGTGTGGGCAGGGCTATGATTTGATTCCTTTCAGATCCCTCTATAAGCATTAGCATCAAGCTGCCGGCCCGGATAGTCGAATATTATTGACCGTCACGCTGCCCACTGGAACCCCTTGCGGAAAATTCATATAAACATCATCCAGGTAATCATATACGCCATTGCCATTTACGTCAAAGAAGCCGAGGCGAGAATTGAGAGATCCGACTGGAAGAGGCAAAGTCACCAGATTGAATGGTGTCGTACCCAGGGCTTTATTGAGGTCGGGCTGAAAATCGAACACTTTGGTTCCTGGAAGCAATCCCGTTCCCGGAGTGGTATTCAATCTAACATCATTGACAAGGGTGAAGATTGTTGTACCCTTATTAAAGTAAACAGGATCGTCCAGATCATAATTTTCACTGCCAAAAAGATCAAGATAACGGATTGCTGATCCTGGAGGAAATGCGGCAAGAGGCATTCCTATGTCATTGTCTGCAGGAGTTACCTTTGATCCAGCCAGGGTGAGATTTCCAAAAGGAGTTAACCTAATGTCATTGGCTTTTACGGAAGTTGGTGGAGCTGGTGAGGCGAGAGGGGCGGCAAGATAAACAACATCAGTATAATCGTACCCGGGAACAACTCCCGTATCCCAGAAGCGAATATCTGTCCCAACCGGCATCGCGAACAGCGGTCTTCCTATATCGTTATCCGTAGCCATTACTTTTGTCCCAAAATCATATTCCGAAGCAATTGCCGGGCCCATAACCAGGAGCATTGAGCTGATGACGATGACCAATTTTATATATAGCCTCATACACTGTTCACCCCAATAGACATACATCATGAATAATCAATGCCGTAGTGGTATAAATAGATTTCTTTATTTATATATTTTGTATATATCCGAGAATATTTACAAGCCGCCTATTATTGAATCCCACCAGATCAATAATAGATGATCGAAATACTAAATAGGTCCAGAAAGCCGAACATTGTTTACCGTCACAACTCCCTCTGATACCCCGACAGGGACATTCAGGTATACATCGTCTTCGTAGTCATAAGCTCCATTGCCGTTTGCATCAAAGAAGCCCATCTTTGTGGTATCCATGGCCGGTCCAGGGAAGATCGCCAAAGCTGGCCAAGCTACCAATTTATTTTGATCAACATCAAAATTGGTAACCTTCGTCCCTGCGTTCAGACCTTCCATAGAGCTTAATCTAATATCGTTTGTTCTAATAAACAGGGATTTAGGGTCGTCTTCCATGCTGCCGGCAGGTTCAGAGGCCCAGCAGGAGCCTTTTGCCACTATTTTAGGGGTTTGAATCTTGATGAGCCAGGTGCCAAGAATATGATAATAATCTGCCTTCAGGCCACGAATCATTTCGATACATAGTCCGCGCCATTCGCCAACTTTCTTTGGTTTATCGATCAAGTTATCCGAAATAAACAATTTATAATTATCTGTAAATAGGGCATAACTCAATCCGTGCGAAGAGACCTCTCTGCCCCTGTAGGGAAGGCGCTCGCTAAAGCCTGCTATCATATCAGGTGCACAATCATCCAGCTCAGAATTGTCATCATAATTGAAATGGTGCAGGTAAACCGGATCGTGGAGATCGTATGCAGAGCTGCCATTAATATTCAGGAAGCAGATAGTTGATGGTAGCTGCTCTATCGGCTTATTCATATCAAGATCTTGAAATGTTACCTTTGACCCGGCGGACAGATTACCCAAGATTGTAAGTCTCAAATCGTTGGCATTGGTTGTTCCGCCATCCGAAGGCCCAATATGCAGATAAACGGGATCGCTTTCATCATATCCGGGAGTGCCTATATCCCAAAAGGCTACAGTTGTCCGGGCCGGAAGAGAGAAAAGTGGTCTGCCTATATCCGAATTTTCCGGAAAGACTTTGCTGGCGAAAGGATATTCTGAACTGCTTGCTATACTGAGCATCAAGATTATGCTTGCCAATAGGAAGATCCGTCTCCAACTCTTTGCCCCCTGCGCAAACATTAGCCTAATCCTCCCACCTCAAACCCGTCAACTCTTATTAAGTTTTAACTATTAATATTTTGTTATATTTTTAACAAATTATACATTAATTATAATTCAGATGTTGTGGTTATATTCAGCGTTCGTCAATGGCTTCTTTCTAGCTCAAACGATAAAGCTAAGAACTCCATCAACTCTTTGCACCATTCACTCAAATAGAGTTTGCGGAGCAGATGTCCACTAAAACTTGTCTGTCGCCACCATCCAATGTTCAGATCGGACAACCTCAAGAGAGCAGTTTGGCACGACCAAAAGCGTTGACCACGATTTAAAATCGATTGTCAGCTTCTGCCTAACAGTCAGACCAAGATATCAGAATCTTTTCCGGAGACGACACATTAGAACTATGATTCGAACCAAATCAGGGTATGTCACTTTGTTTAGATATCAAATTCATAAAACAGCAAAAATCGGGCAATATCTTATAAACATGTTAATTTCATTACCAAAAAAAAATAATGATGCTTAAAACTTATCTACAGCATGCGACCTGGATTTTTGCCGTTCCCGGATACTTGGCATCACAGGCTCCGTTGTTTGCTGTGTAACGGAATATCACATAGGTGCCTGATCGAATGCTTGGAGATGGATCATAGTCAAAGGAGCCATCCTCATAGACATCGAGAGTTCCGTATTTGGGGTCGATGGTTATTGACTCAGGATCGACCACCGTTATGGCTTGGGGATCATTGGCCAGAATCCCTTTTTCTGCCGGAACCTCTTTTAGGACTCCGCATTGCGCCGTGTACAATTCATTTTTTATAAACCATGGACAGGTGCCTCCGCATGGCGGTTGAGTAGGCTCGTTCATGAAGTCGTTGTCCTCCGAGTCTTCGCTGTCCAAGGGCACAGAGATGCAGGTTACTCCGTCGGTGCTCTTCCAGCCTGTTTTCATCACTTCGCAGACCTCATAGATGCCTGGAGGCAGTTCACAGAATTCATACGAGCCGTCTGGATTGGTCGTCTTAGTATCGATCACATCTCCTGAAGCGTCCTTGAGGTTGATCAACCAGCCTCCCAGACCTTCGCCGGTTAAGCTGTTGAACTTGTGGCCCCTGATGCAGAACAATGGCAGCTCGTATTCGTAGGTGACGGTTACAATTTGCTTTATTTCTGCATCAACTCTTTCCTCTACATTGGCGCTTCCGTCTCTTATATTCCTAGCTTTTGCAGCAGTTGAAAAGCATGCTTGTCCAGCTCCAGTGAAAAATGCGAGATTGGCAGCATCAGTATAGGTAATCACGGGATCAAGTTCGCTACAGTCCTCTGCATGGAAGCCGTCCGAATCATCTCCAACAAAGTCTGCTGGTAGTCCAGGCTCGTCGTCTGCCTCTACGGAAAGTTCATAGTGCTGAGGGGCAAGGTCAATTCGTACTATATCTCCGTTCGGTAGCGTAGTCTCGGTCCAGCCGGTGAGATCTTTTATGAACACTTGAGCTGATGAATCTTCGCTATCAAGTAGATAATCCTCAAAACCGCAGGTCTCCATTTCAATTATGACCTTTGTTAAGGTACCAAGGCTCGGATCAAACTTGTCAACGCATGCAGGTAATGTCCAGTCTGTAGGTGTAAAAGGTATTTCATCGCTTACGGTGATCGTTTCGGCAGCCGCCAACGGGGCAAAAATCAGCCCCACAAAGGCGACCAATAATATCCACTTTATCGTTTTCATTCAAATTCACCACCTTATCGGAGAGGTTCTGGCTCATATGTGACACAGACCTTGGACTTGGGCGAGCATTGACATTATGAGGGGAGAATTTCCGGGAACATTGGTCCTGCTTCTGGCAGATGTAGCCGCTTGTATTATTTGTTCCTTTTAAGTCCCCGTCCCAAAATTTGCTCGCAGCCCAGGACGGTCACACAAATGCTACTATTGGCTGAGCCGATTCAACCTCTCGTCCTGTTTTCAAGGATGCTGTTAATACTACCATACCAAGATATTTAAGATTTATCCTTTTCTTAAATCCATTTTAGGAACCTGTGTTTGCAGGATCTTATGCTGTTTTCTAATGTTAAATGAACCTAAGCGTTAATTAAATTTTGGGGCAAATCCTATTATGAATTCAAACTGTTGACAATGGATTCATCATGTAATTTGCATTACAGTTCAATCTCTTGATTTTATTCTCCCCAGTTTTGCTTTTTCATCTATGATGTTCTCAGTTCTTCGATTGATACTATTGCTGCAAATCCCTGGATGACCAAAGGTCTCGCCAAAG
>JAFGNK010000083.1 GCA_016927055.1 Methanotrichaceae archaeon
ATGGCATCAAGACGCTTTGCCGGCAGTGGCGCCCCCGGCTCCAGCCGGCGGCAAATTGAATCATTGAGCGTTGTGACGGTTACGGCCACGCAGGCCAACATGCCGGCCAATAGCTCTGCATCCTGGACCACTAGATGCGACTTTGTCACCACCTGGACGGGCAGTCCCCGGCCCTTTAGGATCTGCAGACAACCCCGGGTAAGTCTCAACTCCTTTTCCATAGGGGGATATGGATCGGAGCTATTGGACAATGCCAGCAGTGTACCGGGCTCGACCTTTGCCGCCTCCCTGGCCAGGCGCTTTAGGAGATCGACCTTAGGCCGGCACTGCTCAAAGCGGGGGATGTAAGAAGAAGCGTAGCAATAAAGGCAACCGTGCGGGCATCCCGTGTAGGGATTGAGGCTCAGCTTGGGCGGACAGGTGCACAGCTGGCCCTTCCAGGGGTCGAAGGGTCGGAGGATCATTCGCTGCAGATCTTCTCCAGCTTCTCCAGATCATCCGCATCCTCTGGGGAAGCATTGAGCCTGACCCCCTCAATCACCGGTTCAATAATGCGGTATTTATTTCCGCGTTTATGGGCCCCTCTGATCTTGAGGTCCAGGACAACCTGAGCCGTTACATCGACACCACCCTCATCCCCATTTTCAGCCTCATCTCTTGCCAGGGATTTCAGGCGATGGGATAGTGCCAGATGATCTCTCTTGGAAAAGCCGCGCCATACCCAGCCCACAGGCACAAGCTGCTCGCCGCTCCTTAACGCTACCTGATACCTTGCGGGAAGCTTCTCTTTTTTGCGGCGGCCCCACGCCACCCGTACGATCAGGGCAGCAAGATTATGCTCGGCTCTGACGATGAAATCCCGCTCGGAGACTTCGCCGGGACGATAGGTGGCCTGAAGGTCTCGCTCTAACAAAGCCTGAGCTCCGCTTTTCCCGGCCCTGCAGAGAAATTCATCTACTGCGCCCCTATCCATCAACACAGTCTCCTGGGCAGGAGATATCCCCGAAAACGGCATGTCTTTGGGCGGACCAAGTATTGATAGAAGCCTCTTTCGCCGATCCTGATAGGGCATACTGCAAATGTCTTCTCCACCCAGGGCGATGAGGTCATAGGCCAGGAGAGCCGGCTGAATGCTGCTCTTACGAGAGAGCCGGCGGCGATTGATGTACCTCAACATTTCCGCCTGGCTACAAATACCGTTCCGCTCATGAAATCCTATAAGGTCGGCATCCACTACAAAATCCGATTCTATTTCCCCAACCATCCGGGATATTCCATTAAGGGCAAAAGTTATATTTCGCAATTGTGATGTAAATATCAGAACCTCTTTTTTAATTTTATGAGTCTGCACCCGCAAGCCGGGATACTTGGGCAGAAAAGCTCCCGGCACCTGCAGCTCGCTGCTGCGAAATAACATGTTCTTGGTGGGAACTCTAGGCCGGATGGCAACACTCTCCAGCTCCCGGTTTTTTGCCATAGCGGCAATACCACCCAGATCCGGCCTGAGGCGATAAGCGCTGCGAATCTTCTCCAGGTCGCAATGCAAGGCGGCAGAGAGTGCGGCAATCATTGTCATATGCCCGATGCCGGCCTGCATGCTGCGCAGTGCGGTGCGAGCGATGTACTTGCCCTCCAGAGGAGTCGCTTCTAAAAAAATGCCTCTTAAAAGAGAAGTCTTTCTTTGCTCTGATTCCTTTCCGCTTATGCGAGAGATGCGCCTGAGACGATCATAAACCGATAAGGCCTCTAGCGGCTCGCAAGAAAGGGAATGCTGACCTTTTTGTTGCAGTGCCGCCTCGGCCACCATACCCATATCACTGTATTTCTCCCGCAGGGAGGCAAGATCCTGGTCAGATACCTCAGCCAATGCTGCCGTGAGAGCCTCCGGGCCTATGCCCATCTCTCTTTCTTCCCAGGGCGGCCACAGCTCGCCTAAGAGCAGCCGCACGGCTGGACAGAGCACCTTCGGCTCAACCTCAATCTCAGCCAGAAGTCCCGCCGCCAGATCGACCTTTTGGCTTCGGGGGACCTGGGAGATCTCTTGCAAGGCCTGGGCAATTCGAGAATAGCGCATTTACCTCGCTATCTTGATCTTCTTGAGATCCTCTGCCCTCTTGGCCAGAGTCTCAATCATGCCGTCCAGCTCTTTTAGAAAAGACTTAGTTCCCTCAGTGGTCACAGCCCCCGGTGCAGAAGCCTTGATCAATCCCTCCTGCTCTAAAACCCGCAAGGAATAGCGTACCTTGTGGCTGGGTATCTTTGTCTCTTCCGCCAGCTTGAGGATGCCAATCGGCTCGTTCTCCACCACTTGCTTGAGGATGACCAGGTGCCGTTGCAGCATCTCAAGCTCACCGCTCACCTTCTCGGTCAGAATTGATATCACATCCACTTATGGGATACAATACTATTTCGAGTGACGGGCATATAATTCCATCGATTGACATGGCATGTGCTAGCACATAAAATCAAAAACAAAAAAAGGACGAATTTCTCAGTAGCGGGCCCGGCGGGAGAGGAAGTCTATGCCATGCCGGGAGGTCACACGTCGACTTGTGTCCTTTCCCAGTATTTGCGGTGACGATACGCCTGTGACCACAAGCATGGTCCGCAAGGTATGCTCCAGGTTGGGGTCTATCTGCGCGCCCCAGATTATGCGAGCGTCGGGGTTGATCTTCTGGTAGACCTCGTCTACCACGGTCTCGGCATCCGTGATGGTCATATCCGGGCCACCCACCACGTTTACCAGGGCCGAGGTTGCGCCAGATACATCCACATCCAGGAGGGGACTGCGCAAAGCCTTCATGACGGAGTCGCGTGCCTTCTCCTCACCTTCTGCCTCGCCCATGCCGATCATGGCCACACCGCCGTTGGTCATGACTGTTCTGACATCAGCAAAATCCAGGTTGATCAGTCCGGGCCGGGTGATCAGTTCAGTGATGCCCTTTACGGAACGCATCAGCACCTCATCGGCTACCTTAAAGGCAGCCTGCATGGGAAGGTTAGGAACCGCATCCAAGAGCCGGTCGTTGGGCACCACGATTACCGTGTCCGAAACCTCTCTCAGCCTCTTTAAGCCGGCTTCGGCATTCTGCATTCTGATAGAGCCTTCCGCACTGAAGGGGATGGTGACGATGGCGATGGTGAGAGCCCCCGCCTCACGCGCGGCCTCCGCTACTATGGGAGAGGCTCCTGTGCCCGTGCCCCCACCAAGGCCACAGGTGACAAAGACCATATCCGCTCCGTCCACAGACGCCTTGATCTCATCTATATCCTCCTGGGCCGCCTCCTCTCCAATAGCAGGCAAGCTTCCTGCGCCCAGGCCGCGAGTTGTGCGCCTGCCAATGAGGAAACGCCGGTCGGCATTGATATGCAATAGATGCTGGGCATCGGTGTTGATGGCAAATAGCTCCGCGCCCTGTATGCCGCACTCTGCCAGACGGTCTATGGTATTCGAGCCGCCTCCACCGCACCCTATGACTCTGATTACCGTGGTCAGCTCTTCTAAAACCGAAACCAGCTCTTCATCGCTCTGGATCATGCTTGATGGCTTGATCCTGCTCTCGGCTACAGATCTGCCCAGGGCTTCGTCGATGATATACTTCATCTCCATCCCCCTCTACTTTTTTTTCTGCCTTATTCTAGTAATCAATTAGTATATAGTTTTTTGCATAGAGAAGATATATATCTTAAAAATATATTACATATTGTCTAGCGTTAAGGGCTAAAAAATGTTTTGCATAAATAAATAGCAGAAAACGAATAGCGGTCTACATCAAATCCTAAAGGCCGCCATCGAGCCATAACTATTTTTTCCCTTTCAAAACAAATTTAGGAAAAGAAAATGTTGTGCTGCCTGGATGGAGAGCAGTTCAGATATTTATTATTAATCTAGGTATATATTCGTTAATTGGACTTCAGGGATTTGAGCTTCTCAATCTGTTTCATTATCCTCTCGGATTCCTTTGACCTCTCTCTCTCCAGGTAATCTACAATCTCAGGAAGGCTTTTATTTAATTTGTAGATACGATACGGTCGACCCTTCCCGGGATTTTTCTCGTCCCTCTCAACAATCCAGTCCAATTTTCGAATCTCCCGCATAGCAATGCTTACTTCCGGCTGGCGAAGATCCGATCCTATCTCGATCTCGCGAGATGTTGCCTCTGCCACCCCAGCCAGATAGGTCAAAACCTTGGCCACGTTCCTTTTCATGCCTACCTTCATGAGTATGGATGCAAATTCATCGCGCTCGACTTTCAGGTCTGAGGCGGCTGATATATTCAAAGCGGTCACCAGGCGCATAACGAGTGATAACATATATATAAGTTTCGTCGAAAATAATTCCATTGAGGCGGAAAATTTTGTAATCTTATAAATTATTTTTTTAACATGTATAATATTTTTCACCCGCCAAGCTGAAGAGAGAGTAGCTTTTACATTTACTTTTATGAAGGAGATGTACTTAGAAGATAGCTATCTTTGGGCTTTTGATGCCACAGTAGAAGAGGTCTTTGATGAGAAGGTGATCCTTGACAAAACCGCATTCTATCCGCAGTCGGGTGGCCAGCCCGCAGACGCGGGCATTCTTATCCATGGAGATGCACAGTTCCAGGTAGTCGGAGTTCAACCATCAGAAGGTGGAATAATTCACATCCTGGACAGGCCGGCTCTCAAGCCCGGTGACAGAGTATCAGGAAGAATTGATAGTGAGAGGCGTTACCGGTTCATGCGCAGTCACACCGCCTGCCACATCCTCAGTGCGGTCATATTCCAGGAGACGGGCGCCAAGATCACAGGAAACCAGATTGAGCTGTCCAGATCGAGGGTGGATTTCAGCCTGGAGAGCTTTGACAAGGCCAGGATGAGCCAGTATGTGGAGAAAGCCAACGACATCGTCGGCGAGCGACACCCCGTCATGACGAAAATCCTTCCCCGGGCTGAGGCTCTTGCCTTGCCGGATCTCGTCCGATTGGCCATGGATGTGCCGGACAGAGAGATGATCCGAATAGTGGAGATAGAGGGCGTGGACAGGCAGGCCTGCGGAGGCACTCATGTTAAGAACACAGGCGAGATAGGCAAGATTAAAATGATCAAAGCGGAGAACAAGGGCAAAGCCAATAGAAGGGTCTACTTCTCCCTGGAGGATTAATGCACATAATGGAGCTATTGGGCAAATCTCGCGTCAAGGTAGAAGACGAAAAGGTGCTGGATGCAAGCGAGCCCTTGATTGAGTGGTGTCCTCTCTTCGACAAGATCAGGGGCATAAAAAAGGTGACTAGCGAATCGGCTGCCGCAAATATGGAATTTAGAATAAAGAATCACGGCATGTTCTCGGCGCGGCGTAAGCTGAAGATGGGCACCTTCGTGGGCTTTGGGGCCTCTGAGTCTATGATGACCGGCATAAAGGCAGGGATCATCGACGCTGCAGTCACAGTATGCGACGGAGCGGGCAGCGTTATAACGGCCAATCCCGATCTGGTTCAGGGAATGGGCGGCTACATCTCCGGACTTACCGAGACTGACCCCATACCTGAGGTTATCGAGGGCATCCAGGCCATGGATGGGCATGTGCTCTCGCCTCAGGATGGCAAGATAGACCAGATACAAGGAGCTGCCTATGCAGCCGCAGCCGGATACAAGAAATTTGCCGTCACAGTTGCCGATGCCCAGTCCGCGGAAAAACTGCGGGAGCTTGAGAAGGTGGCAGGTGTTCAGATAATGATAATCGGAGTCCATCTCACCGGCATAAGCG
>JAFGNK010000084.1 GCA_016927055.1 Methanotrichaceae archaeon
CCTTCCCTAAGGAAGCTCGTGAGACGCAGAAAGGACAACCGCAAGGCCCGAGATCTTGCCGTGCAGCGCATGGATAGGCTCTTTATGCTGGCGACGGCAGCACATGAGGTCCACCCCGAGAGAAGTGATAGGTATGTACAGATCGCGAGGAAGATCAGCACCCGTACCAGAGTCAGAATGCCCCGCGCGCTGAAAAGGCTCTTTTGCAGACACTGCGGCAGCTTTCTCTCACCAGCTGGAACAAGAGTAAGACTACGCGAAGGCATCATGACCACTACCTGCCTATCATGCGGTGAGCAGACGAGGCGGCCTTACCGGGCTGCAAAGAGCTAGCAGAAAGAACTCGGGCCAGGATTAAGGTCATCCAAGGTATTCTTGGCGGCCAGGATACATTGATGCGATGCATCGATTGGACGCCTTAATAGTCGATGAGCAAATCTAATCAACGTTATCGGAGAGGGTCAACCCCAGTTGGTCGTAGCCTATGTACTGCATTATGCGATCCTTTTTGTCTTCAATCAATTCTTTCTCACGATCAAGTATCTCTCTCACCAGTTTGGCTATAGGCACATTTCCATCCCAATTTCTGGCCAGGATGTCGGGCGAGCCCGATGCCTTCGCCACCTCATTGGCAACAAACGCGCAAAGATAGATATCATCCACATAGCCGATCGGACCGTACTTGTCCTCAGGTATGATGTCCTCAGGAAGTATGAAGTATGCAATGGCAGCAATGACCAGCGGCGACATCTCCCTTGGAAGAGCTCGGTCATCCAGGAGTCGGGTCATCATTCTGTAGAGGGCCGGAGCCTCTGCAATAAGCTGGGAAAATTCGCCCTCATAACCGGATATGTCCTTTTCCAGCATGGCATCAAATCGCTTCAAATTAAAAACCTCCTCACTCCTTGCCCAAGATATTCCGAAGGGAAATACCAAAGGCTTAGAAGGTGATTCGGTGGGCAATTAATAAACTTTTGTGCCCGAAAAAACGTTATAGCAACCCCCGTGAAGAGCAGCTCTCAAATTCTCCCCAAAATGAAGGGCAAAAATTTTCAAAGATGCTCGGCAAGATCAGCTAGCGATTCCAGCACCATATCGGGCTGTACACCAGAGCGTTCTGCCACCTCACCTCGATACTTTCCTGTCTTGACCAGGATTCCCTGCATGCCTATTTCCTGGGCTCCATGAATATCGGTCAGGATATCATCCCCGATCATGGCTGCATCTTGTGGACTTATTCCCAGGTCGTTTAAAGCCAGCTCGAAGAATTGCCGGGAGGGCTTTCCCATAAGCTCCGCCTTCTTTCCCGTGGCATATTCCAGAGCTGTAACAAAGGGACCAGTTGATAAGACCAGGCCTTGAGGCTCTCGCCAGTATCTGTCCATCTCCAGGGCCAGGATCTCCGCTCCATCTAAAATCAGCCGCATGGCCTGGTTCAGGCGGTCGAAGGTAAAGCTATTTCCAGCATCTCCAATTACTGCAAAGTCCACATCCTCTTCACAGATGCTGATATCTGCATCCTCAAAATCCCTGTTCACATCACCAGTCGTGAGAAGGAAGCATCTCTCTTTTCCGGATCTCTTCATGCGCTCGATGGCGGCCAGGGGGGGTGTGTAGATATGCCTGCAAGCAACATCATATCCCAGGCCCTTGAGGCGCTCGGCCACAGATCTGCGGCACCGGCGCGTGGAGTTGGAAACGAACCGGTAGCTATATCCGAGCTCCTCCATGTGCCCCAGGCACTCTCGGACTCCGGGAATGGGATCTTTGCCCATGTAAAGAACGCCATCCAGATCAATGAGAAATGCCTTCACCCGGGATTGAATTCTTGACTGATTTGATGACACGCCATCATCTCATGACTTTTTGGAAGATATAGTTTGCGAAAATTCAAAGGACGTTTGCAGAGAGTTCATTTTCGTATTAAGAGCCCGAGTTCAGCCAAGAGCGGGCGCGCCTTTGATAAAGCTGGAGTGCATAGCCCTCTCAAACGATGTACGATCAATCCCTTAAATTGGGCACATGGGCGGCTTTGCTCACCCTGATTGCTATCTGTATGATCTCTTCCGGAACACAGTTTAACGGAACTATATATCATCTGGGTGAGAAAGAGGTGCAGGTCACGGTGCCAGTCAATGGAAGCCAATTAAATATCACACTGTCCGAGAAGACAGAGAACATGACGCTCTATGATGAAATGGGCAAGAACGTCACCTTCAACAGCAGCTATCAATTCCATCGGGGAGACCATATCTATAGCCTGACCTTTGAGAGGCCCATCAAAGGAAGTCTGATCTATACCGGGCATCTGCAAGGCCAGCAGTTCATACTTCCCATTAGAGATCACGAGCCGGTTCGCATAATTCTGCCGGAAGGCTTCACGACTGGAGAGCGCAGCCTGGGCATAGCCCGGCCGACCCCGGATGAATTCGTTGAGCATGATTCCGGCAGCATTCTCACCTGGAATAATACCACACAAATTCCGTACATTGAGGTCAATTATTACCGGAGAAGCGCTCCGCAGGCCTTGATGATTATCCTGGCCATCCTGGCCATAACCGGTCTGGTCTTGTTGGCTCAATACTACATCAGTATCAGAAAACTCAAGGCGGCCAGGATGGAGGTGGAAAACGAAAAGAATAGGAAAGATAAATGAGAATAAGCGCGAAAGAGAAATGCAAAGGCCGTTTTGTGACCCGTGTTTATGCCAGGGGGGGGTGTCAAGCTCCCTTCAACCTGGAAAATGATGAGATACAGCTAATCAAATAGTCAGCTCTTCCAGTTCTCTTTGTAGCGTCCTTAAGCGATTCATCATATCTATGCCCTTAGGAGTAGATTTGTATATCTTCTGGGAAGGGCCCAGGCATTCAATGAGATCATTTTTTATGAGAAGATTCAGATAGTTTTTTATGGTTGTAAAGTTGGTATTGGTTTGATAGACGATCTTAGTAACATTCTCACCAGTAGCGCAAATCCTCAGAATCTCAAGGATGATCTGGTCTTTGCTCCTGCGCGCTCTAATCTTTCAATTCCCCCCGGATGATTTTTAGGTAATATAAATAGTAATTGAATTAAGGTTGTTTTTCCCTTATAAATCTATCTTATTTCAAATACTTATTCTTATAACATGGTCCTAGCTATGATCATAGCTATCCGATATTTCGCCAATGCTAGCCAGGCCAGCCCTGGCAGGAAGGATATGAAGTTCGCGATTTTTAACGTGGGGCGAGGGTCTTGCCCATCCAAGAAGCGAAGAGCCTAAAAATTGTCTTACGTTCCTCGAAAAAGCGCCTGCAAGATCCAGCCGGCTTTTTCCCTGGGCTGCTTGAGATAACGATCGATCCAGGCTGAGACTCGTCTTCTCCGGGCATATGCAAAGGATATGAGATATGCCAGTCCCGCTATCTCCGGTATGGCAATGCCTGGATTTTTCAGGCCAAAAAGAAGCATCTCCAGGTAGCTCAAGGTGTCAATAATTGGGGCCATAGGAAACGGTCCCATGAGCGGCCAAAGCAAGGTGGTGGGCGAGTTCCACATGAAGTCCAAGGAGAGGTGGATGAGCACGCCCCAGGTAAGCGAGGAGAGCCTGATGTCCCGGGAATAAGAGGCCAGGGCTACCAGGAGCAATAAAAAGAGCAAAGTGTGGGCAATGGTTCTGCCCATGCTGGGGCTGCCGAATATGATCAGGCCCAGGGGTTTGTCTATGATGTCAGGAAGCATGGAGCCCAAAGCCAGAAACGCCAGGTTCACGTGGCTGAAAAGCCGGGCGGAGGCGAGGGCAAGGCCCACATGGGCAAAGAGGAGCATCGGAGCAGAGATCATTTCCCTGGGTATATAATTATTTCTGAGAAGTTTGCCAGGAGTTGCCAGGGGCAGAAATTGTTATTGCGGCCCAGGAACTATTGCCAAAAAGAGCGGGATCGTGCCTAAAATAGAGGTGGATGACAGATCGCGATTGCATTTGCAGTGTGGGCTTTTTGCTCTCCATAGTCCCGTTTCAGATAACTGGCATAGGGTGGTGTCACACTCCTCATTGCCTGCGCAGGTAGGCGATGATTTGGGATTGCAATTTGAATATATCGATCTGTCAGGGCTGAATATAGGAAGCGCCAACCGCAACCTTTTTAATGTATCTCAGAATTCTGAGTACTAATCTTAATTACTGTGATAGTGAGAATGGAGGCGTGCTAGTGCCGGACCCTTATCAACAGAGGGTATCGGATGCCTCTCCAGGCCACTCTCACCCTACAAAATGAGTCAAAGCAGGCCGCTGAATTGATGCAGCTTCGAACCTTTCGAGGCTCTTGATGACGAAAGTCGTCAAAAAAGGTGATAAGAGGCACCTGGCTATGGCAGCGAAAGCTGTAGATTTTGATTTTGGCTGCAGTCCTTCTTATGGCCAATATGTCCAGAAATGACCCTGTCTTTAGATAAAACCATATACAAAGAGTGTGAGATTTCTATATGATGAAGCTCACTGCATTTGTATCCGGCAAAGTCCAGGAGGTCGGCTATCGAGCCAGGATAGTTGATATTGCCAATGCGTTTGGCCTCAGGGGGATGGTAGAGAACCTATTGGATGGCCGGGTGAAGATAATAGCTGAGGGCGAGGATGAAAGGCTGAAGTGGTTTGAGAGTGCCATAATTATAAAGAATACCTTGATCAATGTCTCGTCCATAGACAAGAAATACTCTCCTGCAACCGGTGAGTTCGAAAATTTCGGCAAGCTGATGGTCAAAGGCGAGACAGACACCAGGCTGGACACGGCCGCTGGCTATCTAAATCAGCTCGTCTCTGCGGTCAATAATATGAATGATAATCTGGGCGGCAAGATGGACCAGATGATAGGCAAGCAGGATCAAATGCTTGGTAAGCAGGACGAGCTTCTGGATGAAGTCAGGGATATGAACAGGAAGTTCGACAATTTGCTGGAAAATGATATCGTCGAATTGAAGAGCGATATGGCCGAAGTAAAAGCTGCTCTAAGAGCAAAAGGAATCTTCTAAGAATCGCACAGGATGTGGCCAGGAGCGGCTCGAATCGAATATAGAGTATGGTGACCCTTTACCCGATGCCGGTGGGGTAGAGCGAAAAAAAGATAAATATTGAAAGATAAGGTTTCATGATGAAAAGTGTTGAGCTCATCATAAAAGGGCGAAAGGTCCAAGATGTCGGCTATAGACCCTTTCTTCTTCTTAATGCTCTAAATAGAGGAATTCAGAATTTTTTTGCCTATAATTCAGGGGCAAAGGGCAATGAAACTGTAGTTGTGCAGATGCAAGGAGAAGATGATATCATTGCATCTTATATCGAATTTGTCAGATCCCAATATCCTGTGCATGCAGAGGTCGAGGAAATAGTAGAAAAGGATTTCAAAGGGCAGGTACAGGATGCCTACAAGTTTGTCCAGCTCCTACAGTTCGAGCAAATCGCTAAAGCAGTACCTGTTATCATAAGCATTGACAAGAAGCAGGATATCATGATTGAGAAGCAGGATATCATGATTGAGAAGCAGGATATCATGATTGAGAAGCAGGATATCATGATTGAGAAGCAGGATGCAAGCATAGGCATTTTAAGAGAAGTCAAAGAGGATACCTGCTCAATAAGAGATGATATTTCTGCCCTCAGAAAGGATACTTCTGAATCACTATCTGAGAAATATGAAGAGCTTCGCAGGGAGATCGCCGAGATTAAAGAGACGATCATGGAGCTAAAAGCCAAAGCTGCTTGACTTTATGGACGAGGCTGAGTCAATAAAGGTGATTCTTGCCGGTTCAACAATCCTTGCAGCCAAGAGATTCGCAGAAGATGCAGCAGCCTAGCGTTTTTGTAGATCGATTCTTAAATTCTTGCATCATGTGTGTCTTAAACCAGGGGTTTACGACTTTATCTTA
>JAFGNK010000085.1 GCA_016927055.1 Methanotrichaceae archaeon
GAAGGGAGAGGAACTGGCGTGAATGATTTCCTATGAACTGAAGGGAGCGAATGTGCCTCGAAAAACGGGGAGGTAGTCACTCATAGAAATCGAATCGAGCTTTAGCTGGCTCTAGCTCCCTGGGATTCAGGTGCATCAACCCAATATCAATCTAATCCTCACTTTTTCCCGAGAAGCAAATATAATCTAGCAAAGGAGATTATAAAATTTATTAAATTATAATAAAATAAAATATAACTAAAATTAATAAAATATTAAATTATAAACATTAAAAATAAACAATAAAAATAAAATAAAAACTTGCTAAAAATAGTATAAATTTAAAAATAAATAAATAACTAAAAACATTATAATTAAATTTTGAATAGCTTAAAAATTAATAAATATTAGCTATAAATGTAAATATAAAATTTAAAACGTAAAAAGGTACATTAATTAATTTGAATAAATAAATATTAAATTATAAATTTTTTCTTTTATTTCATGCTAAATCCACCCAGAACAAAAGCAACTTCTCAGGACTTCAAGGTGCGACCAAATCCTGCAATCTTCTTGAGACATCCCATTAGATCTAGCGGAGCGACTTTGTTCCTATACTCTATAGTTTCAAGACTTCATACCACCTTGAAAATATCAATTTCGATAAAACGGTTATTCCACTTACTATGTGAATATGCCCCATATGGCGCCCATCCCCTTCCTTTGCGACATGAAAACCTACCTCAACAATCAAAGTGCATTCTATGTCAGACCCATTCATATAAACTATCATAATAAAAGGAAATTTGTATCTAAATTCAGTTAATTTTATAAACAATAATCACAGTGACAACGACTATAGTTACGATGGTTAATTGGTATTTATAAAATTATTCATATTTCGAATAATGATTTACCCTTTATTTCCATTTACAATTTATTATAATTATAATTAATATTATTATTGTTACATGGATGTTTCGATTTTATAATAAAATTAATTTTATTAACTTATATGATTATAGTTTCGTTAAATTGATAATAATATTTTAGAATTGAAGACACATTAAGTTATAATTACAAAAATATTAAATTCAAACAATTAATTAAATTTAATTAAGATAATTAAAATTTATAAAATTATTTACAATTAGTAATCAAAATTTGCATATACAAACATATAATTAAAAAATAATTTATTTAATAAATAAATCGTAAATATTTAATTTCAAATTAAGCATATTAATTTTTTTTGAATTTATGTCCGGGGAAAAAGTTAGAGTTTATCAGAGAGAGTTGAAGTTAATATAAGCTAATATGTTTTTTTTACTAATTTTATCAAATTGTCTTCATCCATACCAGCTTGAAATCAAGCCAAAAAGTGCTTGAATCCAGTAGCCATCTAACGAAAAAAGAGACCATTAAAAGCACCCTCTTTTCGCAGCGAATCTTTATATTGATATGTAGCTTTTCAGATGAACGAAATTGGCCTGATCCTTATGACGAACATTTTGCAGGAGCTAAAGGAGATCGTGGGAGACAGGATATCTGCCTCTCCCGGCGAGATGTGCTGCTATGCCAGCGATGCTTCCCAAGTCGTAGGCCTGCCCGACTTTGTTGTGCGCCCGGAGAGCGCAGGCCAGGTCTCTCGCCTCCTTCGGCTTTGCAGTGAAAAGTTCATCCCTGCCACGGCGCGGGGAGCGGGTACCGGGCTAGCCGGCGGCTGCTCCCCAGTTAGAGGCGGCATTGTCCTGGATATGTCTGGCATGAACAGGATATTAGAAATAGATATCAATAACCAACAAGTTATAGTTGAGCCGGGCGTGATAGCCGAAAAACTCAATTCGGCTTTAAAACCCTACGGTTTCTTCTTTCCACCCGATCCGGGAAGCCTGGCCATGTGCACCATCGGAGGAATGATCTCTTACAACAGCAGCGGCATGCGCAGTGTCAAGTATGGAACCGTGAGAAATTACGTCCTTGATTTGGAGGTAGTGCTTGCAGACGGCCGCGTCATTCATACCGGCAAAAAGGTGCTCAAATCATCTGCTGGATATGATCTCACCCGCCTCTTTGTAGGATCGGAAGGAACGCTGGGAATCATCACTCGCGCCGGACTGAAAATTGCCCCTCTGCCCAGAACCAGAAAACTTGTACTGGCGTGCTTTGAAGAGGCGGAGACTGCCGGCCAGGCGGTAATAAAGATATTTTCAAATGGCATCACTCCCTCTGCCTGCGAGATACTGGACAGAACATCTCTGCAGGTACTCAAGCTATGCGATCCGTTGCTTGCCATCCCCGAAGATGGCGATGTAATTTTGTTCGAGGTAGATGGAACGGAAGGCTCAACAAAAGAAGCTGCCAGGCAAATCTCTGAGATCTGCCTTCCTATGGCCAAAAGTGTGAGGATTGCTGTCGGCCCGCAGATGGACGGCATCTGGGCGGCCAGAAGACTGGTAGGCGCAGCCATATCCCGGCTCGATCCCACTAAGACCCGTATCTATATGGGCGAGGATGTTGGTGTGCCCATCAAGGAGATTCCTGCATTGATTAAAAAGGTGCAGCAGATCACAAGCAGGCTTGATATCCCGGCCATGAAATATGGGCATATTGGAGATGGGAACCTGCACGTAGCCCTCTTTATTGATGTCAATAATAAAGAGCAATGGAAGAAGCTTCGCCTCGCCGCGGACAGGATACATAGGGCGGCCATGGAGCTGGGCGGGACGGTCAGCTCCGAGCATGGCATCGGCCTGGCTCGAGCTGAATATTTGCCGGAGCAGGTGGGAAGGGAGGCATTTTCGGTAATGCAATCCATTAAAAAGGCCCTTGACCCCAAAGATATCCTAAATCCAGGAAAGATGGGGCTGTGAATGAATCTAAATTTAAAGGCGATCAATCAATGCGTGCGATGCGGAACCTGCCGCACCTTCTGTCCGGTTTTTCTTGAATCCGGCTGGGAGTCAGCCAATACCAGGGGCCGTATCATGATTCTAAAAGGACTTACCTGCGGCCTTCAGCCCGACAGGCAGGTCTTGGATAGCATCAATACCTGCACCACTTGCGGCATATGCACGGAAAACTGCCCGGCAGGCGTCAATCCCCCAGAGATGATCGAGAGCGCGAGAAGACAGCTTGTCTCCCTGGGAAAGATGACAGGCGAACAAGCAGATCTCAGCAGAAATATCTTTGAGAGCGGCAACACCTTTGGCGAATCGAGTGACAGGCTATCCTGGTTTACAGATAGAAGCCTTCTTGCCAAAAAGGCGGACTATGTCTATTTCGTCGGCTGCATGAACTCCTACCGCTATACCAAGACTGCTGCCAATACCTTTGCACTTCTCAGCCGCTTTGGGGCAACGATGCTCCCGGCGGAGCAGTGCTGCGGCTCGCCATTGCTGCGTACCGGATTTGATGCCAGCCGATTTGTGGATGAGAACTGCAGGCAGATCGCCGAGATGGGAGCGAGCACAGTGATAACGGGCTGTGCAGGCTGCTACACGACCCTCAAGAAGAGCTATCCCCCTGATTTTCGAGTACTGAGCGTCCCGGAGTTTTTGGCAGAGCACATCTCTGAGCTGGAAATAAAACCGCTTGATCTCACGATAACCTACCACGACCCCTGCCATCTGGGCCGGCATAACCAGATCTACGAGCAGCCGCGCCAGGTGATCGAGACCATCTGCCGCCTGGAAGAGATGAAGACAAATAGAAAAGATGCCAGATGCTGCGGAGGCGGGGGCGGGGTTCGAGCCGGCTACAAGGACCTATCCTTGCAGATGGCCAAAAAGAGGCTGGAAGACGTTCCTGAAGGCGTGGACTACATCGTCACCTCCTGTCCTCTTTGCATTCGAAATCTGAGAGATGCGGGGGCCGGTGAGAAGGTAATCGATCTGGTAGATCTGGTGGCAATGGCAGTGCGACAAAAATAAAAAAGATCGAATTAAGTAAACGCATCTCAATTGACCTAAGGCTCTAGAGCTGGAACTTTGTATAGAATACTTCTGCGCCTTCTGGAACAAATGCAACCTTGTTGCCTTTGAAGCCTATTTTCAAGAGTTCTAACTGACCTTCGATATCTGAGATGAGGATTTTGATTTCGTTTCTGTAGCTTTCAGACTCTTGCACAGCTTCTGAGATATCCCTATCAACTGATCCTTCCCTATCAATTAGATTTGCATGCAAAATGTTTTTATGCAAAATGTATCTCCACCAACCGTTCATATTGGGGCGCAATCCTTCTATCATCAGCCCACAAGAGAGAATATTACGAAGGCTGATAGGATTTTTGGGGGATACCGTGCAGCAGACGTGCTCGTATCCCAGATCCATTATCACCCGCAAGTGCGCTGCAGCCAGCTTTCTTTGCAGACCATTACCTCGATAGGCAGGGTGGACCGCTGCCGCCTGGAGATGCGCGACTTTTGGCAGCTCTTCCTGCGGCAGATTTATGTCTCCGCCCAGGTTATCATCGGAAAGACCGGGAATACGAATGATGCTGTAGGCAATCAGTCCTTCCTCTGTTGTAATTCCAATAACCGAGCGCTCAAGTTGGAAGGCCTCCCGCAAGTACTTTTCATTATGCAGCATGAAGATCTCCGGGCAGGGAAGATTTGCGGCAATTACGCTTTGCAAACTCATCAAATCCGGCACAGAGTCTGCTCGCATGAATTTCATCTCAAAACGAAAGTATTTCGCCTTCGATGCTTTTCTGGAAAAGGCGGATTCATGCCTCTTGATCATACCAGTATCAATCAACGAAATATTCATGGCAGCCTCTTGAAAGCCTAGCACTTCGTTTGCGCACAAATATCTTCCTCCCAATATCTGAGCTTAATCTCCCTCCCCTCTTCTCTCCTCAGGCATCGCTTTATTATGCTCGAAAAGCAAATTTAGAAGCAATGGACAGAGAAAGCTGGCTGAAGATGCAAAAAGAGCTAAGCGAGCTTTATGAGCTGCATGAGAGCAGCGCTTCCGATCCAGGAAAATGCAGAACCTTCAACTCCCGTGCCTCCCTTTTCCTGGAAAAGCTGGAGGAGATGCAGGCTGACGATATTGCAGACAGGGTCATGGACATTCTGGCTGGCTGCAGCCCCAAAGATTTCTCACCCTGCGATAACCGGCTGTGCACCAAAGGCTCATTAGAACGGCTGCAGGAACGTATTAAAGAAAAGCTGGAAAAAAGCTGATTCTCAAAAAGCTGATTGGGGCTTTTCCTATTTGATGCAAAATTTTTTACCCTTTAATTTCTCTTTTCTTATACTTTAAAAATAATCCTATAGCCACAATCAAGGTTAGAAAAGATACAGAATTGGCTACGATGAGAATGTTATCCTGAATATGCAAGCCGTAAAGCAGCCAGAGGAACATTCCCAGGCAGAATTGCAGTAGCATAACCAGGCTTACATCCTCTACCGACTGAGTTTTGTAGATCTTGAGCATCTGAGGCACGAAGCCGAACATGGTCAAAACGGCTGCAGTTGAGCCAATCAATTCCCATTGCATCGAACCCAAGAGTCATGTGATGGTATATTAGCTTATTAGCTGATGTGTGAATGATTATGGCCGGTCTGTCTGTTGGCGCGGTCTGATTATCCTATCTATTCGCCATCTGTAAGCCAGCCAATTAAAGGCCATCTCTGATCGCTTATGGTCAATAGTCCTGCATGGTCGCGGCGGGCGGCAGTCAGGGCTGGCATATCTGGTTGACCGCGTCTATACGCCCGGCAAAAAAAAAATTAAAATTTTCAGTCTAGCAGTATCAGCCCAAACAGCTCCACCATCTCCTTGCAGTCCTTGAGAACATGCGGCTTGTAGCCGGCATTTTGCAGGGTTTTGAAGACATCGATGCCGCAGGCCTCCATGGAGGGGCGCATGATCTCCTTGTTCTTGCATTTCACGCTATCCAGATCGAAGACCGCCTGGTCCTTTTTATGCATCTCCTCGATGACGCATATCTCGCAGATAGCGCAGGGCATGGCGTTCATGCCGAATGCCTTGTAGCAGCCGGCCAAAAAGGCAGCCTTTTCCAGCTCGGCCACCGTTTTTTGCATCTTGACCATGGAGTTGGAGAGAGCCCGCATGGCATGTTTGGGAACAAGCTTGGGATCAGGCTTGGCCTCGAAACGGACCAGGACGGCATTGCGATAATCAGATAGAACTGCCCTTGTCTCCTGTGGGGTAGGGCTGAAAGGAGGACAGCCGAGATGCTTTCCATAGTTTTCACAGCCATATCTGCACTTCAGCCGCACCCAATCGGATACTACTATTATCTCTGTTGGGATAAGCCGCAGATCTGCATGAACGGTCTTCAATTCGGAGAGGAGGCTTTCCAGGTCTTTATTCATTATTACCATCATCCATAAAAGTTCAATAACATATGTGTTTCGAAAATATATATGTTGGTGCCCGCATTCGTGAGATAAAGTGAGGAGCCCTGCTATTCAGGGCACAGTAGTTCATGCATGCTTCAGATCCTCCACCCATAGCATTCGATCGGCCCGTGAGCCTATGCAAAGGACATGGAAGAACATGCTGTCGGCTGTGTACCATCCGGTCTTCAAGCGCCTCGGCCAGTGCCAGATAAAGGCAGTCTCCGTGACTCTGTGATTAGATTCCAAAGCAGCGTAAATTGAGCAAGAAAGAAAATATAAGGGCGCTGGGCAGGAAGCCCTAGACACCGCCCAGGTATTCGCCGCCCTCTTCAAGATTGGCTATCGCCGATGCCGGCAACAGATTCATATCATTCGTTGTGTAGGTCCCTTCATTTGCCTTATTCATGCCGTCGATGGCATGGATGATGCCGCCCTGAGTGGTGTTGTTGGCGATCAGAACCGGTTTGCTCAGGTCAACCGGAGCATTTAGCTTCGACATGAGTAGATTGGGATCTTCGCCGAATTTCTCTCTAACCCAGGCATTGTATTCATCTACCTGTGCATTGAAGCTGGCCACACTTATCACATTCTGGGCCTGCTGCTCGAATGCCTGACCCATCTTAAAGCCGACTTTGAGGCCCTCTGCGGCTCCCTGCTGCCAGTCGTTGTAGCCTTGGGCCAATACCAGGCCCACTAAGCATAAAAATATCGCAATATACTTCATCTTCATCGATCCATCTCCATTTTTTTTCCACACTATTAAAGGCGGCAATCGCTGCCAATAACATTAAACCGGGATTTCAGATGCAATTGTTTGGACTTTCTGAGGCATCAGGCCGGTGATCACTCTAGCGGAACACCGGCGGCAATTTGTAGGCTGCACTGTTGACAATATTTTCAGTGGCGATGGCATTGCCTCTCTCCACATAGATCGGCTCACCCGTGTAAGGATCTAAGTAGAAATACTTGGTTTCCCCGGTACCTGGCACCTTGTAAGCGTAGATCGAATTTCCTGTGAAGGTATCCTTTTCAACTTCTCCGATCCAGCCATCGGTATAATTGAAAGACTTCCAGGTATTAAACGGATCAACTACAAGTTTTCCATTCTGAATCAGGCTTCCTTTAGGCGAGTTTCCCCAGTTCCACAGGCTGTTATTGCTGCTATTATTGTTTGCAACAGCCTGCTCTGTATCACTGGCCTTTAAGGTGCCAATCACGTTTCTGCCGAAATCTCCACCCACGCTCTGGAAGCGGCTCGTGTCTTGTGCATAGCAACCCGCCGCCAAGAGACAAGCTATTAATACTATCAATGCTGCCAATGCAGTCTTCATACCAAACCCCACCGGGCTAACATAAATGCAAAACCATAAAAGGCTTTCGCGTGTCAGAGCCTTTTCTCACCAATGCTGCAAATTCTAAGACCAGGGATCATTGGAACTGAAGATCGGCGGCAATGCGAATTGCTTTTCTTCTACGTACTGGCCGGAAAGGGGCGTAAAGCTGGCATATGTGGGCTCTCCAGTCACAGGATTAAAGTAGACGTATACCAATTTTCCCGTCTTGTAATCGACATAAGTATAATATGATTGGCCTGTGATCGGATCTACATAGGTTTTAACCGGTTCACCGGTTTCGGCATCCACATAAGAATAAGCTGAAGCAATGGTCCCATAAGGATCGACAAATGAATCCCCCAGCCAATTCTGGTCAAGTTTCAGCTTTTTCATTGTGTATCTTGGATCGCCAATAAGGTTGCCATCAACAACCAGGGTTCCCTTGGGCGAACTTCCCCAGCTCCACAGGCTGCTGCTATTGTCGCTTGCAGAAGCAGGCTGTGTATCATCGGATTTTATGGTGCTGATTACGTTCCTGCCAAAATCTCCGCCCACACTTTGGAAACGGCTCGAATCTTGGGCATAGCAGCCTGTGGCCATTAAGCATAATACCAGGACTACCACCACTGCCAAAGCAGTCTTCATACTGATCCCACGAGCAAAGAGAAGCAACAGAGAAATAAAAGGCTTTCGCAGGCTTCGATCTATTTTTTTAAGCTTATTTAAAATTTAATAAAATTAATTTGATATCCGCAGACATCTACAGCCTGGTCCAGGGCTCGTTCTGATTATAGACGGTCTGGTCAGTCAGACGGCCTGCCAGGATATTGATTATATCTATGGGCGCTGTACTGGCAAAGACCTCCTTTCCCGTCAAGGGGTCCACATAGGCGTATACCATCTGGCCCGTTTTAGCATCCAGGTAGGTATAATAAGTGAAGAATGGCTTTCCCGTAGTGGGATTCAGGAAGCGGTAGATTTTTTTCCCGGTCAAATGATCAGAGTAGGTTTCCATGGGAAGACCGGTACTGGCATCCGTGTAGGTCTCGCCCATCCAGTCACTGGATAAATTCAAGAGCGGCCGGAGATAATAGGGATCGGTTACCAGATTTCCATCCACAATCTCGCTGCCTTTGGGGGCATTGCCCCAGCTCCATAAGTCGCTGCCGTTGCCATCCACCTCGTGAACAGGTCCGGGATTTATTTGCTTATAGTCCTTGAGCCATTTCTGAGCGAACTCCCCGCTAACGCTCTGAAAGCTGGGGGTGCTCTGGGCATAAGTGGCCGGTAAGAGAAGGCATGCCAGGAATAATACACTCAACATCCAGGAAAATGCAGACTTTGCAGACTTAACTCTCATGCAGGTCCATCCATATCTTCACGCTTACCGAACATTTGTCACTCTATTCAATCTTTCTGGCCGCAACCTCAATGGCCCGGATGACGCTGCCCCTGGGAATTATAGTGGCCACGGGAATGGAGAGCAGCTTCTCCACCGTGGGGCTGACAATGGGGGCGCAGACCAGAGCGGAGGCCCCATCTCGTTCCGCTCTTACGGCGGCGATGATGGCCTCTTCGATGGTGGTGGCCGAATACTCTCGCAAAGTGAGCATCTTGTCTCCGATCCTCATCTTCTTTTCGCTGATCTTGTCCAGAACAGGCCGGGCGGCGATGATGGCGATGAAGTTTCCCTCTGAGCCTTCCAGCTGGCGAATCGTCTTTACAATCTGGCGCAAAGTGGTGATATTCGGCTCTCTGTGGCCGGAGAGTATCTTGTAGAGAGTGCTTTGCGGAATTGACGAGATCTTGGAAAACTCTCGGGCGGAAAGCCCCAGCTCACTGAAGACCTCCCTCAGGGAGTCACGCAGGCTCTCATCCGATTGAAAGGCCGCCCTCATCACCCTCTCCACATTTGCCATACTATTGGACAATGCCTCCCAAATATTTCTACTTTTGGGTAGAAAGGCCTTTCCTTAGGCAAAGCATTAATATCCATGACGCCTGCCATTTAGGCTAATGGTATTTTTCCAAACACTTATTTTCACAATTAGGCCAAATTTTGTCCCCAAATAGAAAACATTATATTCTCCTTTTGGAGAAGTATCCTATATGGGCAAATATCTGCTCAGAAGTGTGAGCGACGGATCGGTGCAGCCTGCTAATTCCCTGAGCTGCCCCCATGACAATTCGCTTTTGCGCGCCGATTACCAGGCCAGGCAGATAGAACTTAAGAGACTGCCCGGCATCTGGCGCTTTATGGACTGGCTTCCCGTGGATGGAATCATAGCCAAGGCAGAAGGGGCGCCCGTGACCTACAGGAGCCGGGGGCTGGCCCGTGAGCTGGGCCTGGAAAATCTTTACATAAGCTTCAATGGCTATTGGCCGGAGCGCGGGGCGAAGATGCCCACCTGCAGCTTCAAGGACCTGGAGGCCGCACCCACCATGCAGAGGCTTATGGAGCGGGACGACCACCCTACTCTGGTAGTGGCCTCGGCAGGCAACACTGCCCGAGCCTTTGCCCAAGTTGCCTCTCTGACCAGCCAGCCTCTGATTCTTTTCGTGCCGGAGAAAGCCCTGGCCAGAATGTGGACAACAGTACAATCAGGCATAGTCTCATCTGGCGCGGACTTTGGCCAGGTGACCTTGGTTGCCGTGCAGGGCGATTACTACGATGCTATTCAAATAGCAGAAAAAGTGCAATCGCGGCCCGGCTTTGTGCCGGAGGGCGGAGCGAGAAACATCGCCCGCCGGGATGGCATGGGCACGGTGATGCTCGATGCCGCCATAGCCCTGGGGCGCATCCCCGAGCACTACTTCCAGGCGGTGGGAAGCGGCACGGGCGGCATATCCGCCTGGGAGGCCGCACTTCGCCTGAATAGGGACGGCCGCTTTGGCCACCACCTGCCCAGGCTGCATTTGGCCCAAAATATTCCCAATGCACCAATCTACTATGCCTGGACGGGAAAAGAGCCGCAACCCATTGAAAACGATATGTTCGATGACGTTCTCTTCAACCGAAAACCGCCCTATGCCATTCCAGGCGGCGTTAAAGATGCGCTGCAGCAGACCGGAGGCGAGGTCTACGGCATAACGGACGGCCAGGCAGAAGAAGCCAAGAAGCTCTTTGAGAGTTCTGAGGAAATCGACATTCTTAATGCCCCGGCAATAGCCGTGGCTGCGCTGCAGCAGGCGGCAAGAGCAGGCACCGTCCAGCCCAAAGATATCATTCTTCTCAACATCACAGGCGGCGGCGTGGCCAGGATCAAAGAGGAGCTTTATCTGAACATGCTAAAGCCGAATATCAGCGTCTCCCACTGGGAGCCTGCAGTGCAATTTTTGGAGGGCAAAAAATGAGCCAGAGTCAGGCGATTATCCAGGCAATGAGCCAAGTTATTTGTGAAATTATCAAGCCCCTGGCATTAACCATTCAGGGCGGTGTGGACAAGGACGGCAATCCCGATGACGTATTGGAGATCGAGATAGCCCGGGGAGAGATAATAGGAATAGTAGGGCCCACCGGCTCGGGCAAGAGCACTCTTATCGCCGACATTGAGCAGTTCGCCCTGGGAGACACTCCCTCCGGCAGAAGGATTCTCATAAACGGCCAGGCGCCTGCCGCAGAACTGAGAAGCGATCCCCGCAAGAAGCTGGTGGCCCAGCTCTCCCAGAATATGCACTTTTTAGCGGACATGTCTGTGGGCGAGTTTCTCAGAATGCATGCCAAGTCCCGGGGCAAGGACCCAGGGCTGGCAGACAAGGTCATCGCTCTGGCCAACACCCTGACCGGAGAGCCGGTCAATCCCGCCTTTCAGCTCACCATTCTCAGTGGCGGCCAGTCACGGGCTCTCATGGTGGCAGACATTGCCGTCATCAGCGACTCGCCCATTGTGCTCATCGACGAGATCGAAAACGCGGGCATAAAGAAGCAGGAGGCGCTGCGCCTGCTGTCCGGCGAGGGAAAGATCGTGGTAGTGGTAACTCACGATCCCATGCTGGCTCTCATGGCCTCCCGCCGCATTGTCATGAAGAACGGCGGCATGACCAAGGTCATCAGCACCAATGAAGATGAACAGAGGGTCTTCAAAGATATTGAGCGGGTGGACGGCTGGCTCACCGCCCTGCGAGAGACCATTCGTCAGGGCGAGGTAGTAGCTTGAAGATGGTGGTAGTGGCCGGCACGCCCGGCTCGGGCAAAACCTCCGTGCTCATGCATGCCGTGAAGGATCTGGTTCGGGCCGGACACTCGCCCGCACTGGTCAAGATCGACTGCATGTGGACCGAGGATGACGCCCGGTTCAAGCGCCTGCAGGTGCCTGTGGCCGTGGGCCTCTCCAAAGATATGTGCCCGGACCACTACGCTATCTACAACTTCGACGAGATGCTGGAGTGGGCGGCAGCCCAGGGAGCGGACATCCTGCTCAACGAGACGGCTGGCCTGTGCCTGCGCTGTGCCCCTTACCCGGACAAGGCTCTGGCCATCTGCGTGATCGATGTGACCACAGGGCCCAACAGCCCCTTGAAAGTGGGGCCGCTGCTCACCACTGCCGATGCGGCGGTCATGACCAAGGGCGACCTGGTCTCTCAGGCGGAGAGGGAGGTCTTCCGGGAGCGCATCCTGGAAGCCAATCCGGGATGCCGCATCATTGAGGCCAACGGCCTGTCGGGCAAGGGCTCGGCGGAGCTGGCGGAATTGATGGCATCCTGGCCGGATATCTGCGGGGAGATGGTCTTGCGGCACAATCCCCCTCTGGCCATCTGCACTTTGTGCACGGGGGAGCTTCGCGTCTCCAAGGAGCATCACCGGGGAGTGCTGAGGCATCTGGACGGTTTCATGGAGTACACCGGCGAGTGAGAAAGTGAAAAGGAGCTAAAAAGGGCCATAGAGAGAGGTGATAGAGACCATGAAGCAGATCGAAAAGCTCCTGCCGGGCTACAACTGCGGGGAGTGCGGCCTATCCAGCTGCCGGGAGTTCGCCGCCAAGCTGGTGGACGTGGCCGGGCTGGAAAGGTGCACTATTCTCAAGCAGGAACGATTCAAAGGCCGGGCGGAGGAGATTGCCAGGCTGCTGGCCTGCTCGGAGAAGACGGAGGAGATCATGGGCGTTTTGGATGGCCTGCGAGCCGATTTTGCCTTGGCCCCTCTGCCGGGCGAGACCTCCTGCCGGGAGGATCTGCATCCCTTCAATCCCGAGGCGCATTTTAAGGAAGGCGACATCTTCCGCTACCGGCCTTTGGGCTGTCCCATCACTCATTTTGCCAAAGTGCTCAAGTACAGCCAGGGAATTGTCACGGTGCACCTGGTAGGGCCGGTGCATCTGCTGCAGGGTCTGCCCACGCCGGAGGATATCGGCATCTGCCTGGTAACTGCTTTTGAGGGGACGGTGAGCCGGGGAAGAAGGCCGGAGGTGGGGGAGACGGTGCGTTTTCTGCCCGAGCACTGCATGATGCAGAAGGTGCACTCGGGAGTGGTGGTGCACTCGGAGGGGGCGATGGTGCGGATAGAGGGGATCGATCTGAAGGTGTGGTAGCAGCTCTTTAACTACATGAGGATTTGAAAGACCTTTATCGATGCATCGAAAACTGCAATTACGTCC
>JAFGNK010000086.1 GCA_016927055.1 Methanotrichaceae archaeon
TCCAAATACCATTGTTCATTAGCTTAATATTAAAAGGTGATTTTTATGTAGATATCACCTAATGTCTACATGAACCCTCCATGAAGCGAATGATGTCGAAAAGCTTGTTTTTAGCGCGAATGCGATGAACTGACTTATAATCCCTTGAATTTCTCAGCCCAAAACAAGAAGAAACACTGTTTATCGACGGCATATCACATATTCCGCTAATGGAAAGATATCCCTACCTGGAGATCGCCTTCGCAGCGGATGTATATAATCTCGTCATCTCGATCATCTTAGCCGAGCAATAGCCGCGCGCATAAAACTCGCGATTTTCCCAGGAGTCAAACCGCGCACCCCGCTGCAAGCTGCGCTGTATCCAATTTAAATTGAAAATAATAATCAAATTTTTTTTACTAAAGATTGCTTACAGTCTTCAATGAATTTAAAAGAATTTCTTCCTCAGTCATGTCCATGCTAATATAATCATGTGTCCATTCTTTAGTACAATACCAAGTTCCAAGAACATATTCTCCTCTAATATCTCCAACAGAAACCATTAATGATTCTCCGTCCCAACCAGAGCTTACTGCACCTAAATACGCTCCAAGAATTTTCGCGGTTTCTGCCCCAACTCTGTCGATATCGGTTGCTTGAGAACTATATCCTAAAATTAGTACCTTTTCGCCTCCATTCGACCTTCCATCAGCTACGAATAAGGATACATCTTTTATGCCAGCACTAGATAGAGTAGTATTAACTAAGAATTTTGCCTCTTCATCGCCCACAGTAGCATTGAGCGGCGCGCCTTCCTCTTCAGGTACTTCTACATGCAAGGTGTAAAGCAGGTCTCTGATGATCTCCCAGGGGAAAGTGGAAATGATGCGGCAGTCAGTCCTTCCGCGATAGACTCCATCCCCATAGTCTATTGCATCCGGGGAGTAGGCGGCTGCGACGACGAGATCGCCCTCCTGGTACTGCCCCTGGCCCAAAAACTGCCTTTCAAACCTGAAATTGCCCAGCACTCCCTGCTTTCCATCTATCAAAGGCTGGTAGAGATTGGGCTGATCAGCTCCCGCATTCAAAAGAGCGCTGTACACAATATACTCATTAGCGGTAACGTTAGCCACCATGGGCTCTTCATAACGGGTCAAGATCAGCCAGGCAAGATAATCGGCGCTTTCTACTGTAAGGTTGTACCTGGTAAAACTCACTCCCAGAGAGGTGACGCCACTGGAAGGCGCTTCAACGATGACCTTATACTGCATCGTAGTATTCATATCGAATGAGACAACATAAGGCCCAACCGGCCCCGATTCGTGAGCTGCAAAGGCTGGCGCCACCAGGCAAAGCACCAGGAGCAGGATTAATTTTGCGCGCATTACTCTTGCCACCGATTTCATTGCTGTAGGACTTTGTTGACGAATCCATTTCATCCTTTTGGTAAAGCCATTCCTCGAAGCAGAGTCCTCGCCAGCCAAAAAGAAATGACTATAGATCCCAAATTACCAACCGGGCCCCGGGCGCTAATCATAGGCAGGCAGATCTATCAGCCTTGCATCAGGCAGAGCCTTTCCCAATGTGAAGTGATACAAATCCTGATATCCCCACCCGGAAAGCCCTAGCATGCGGTGCACGGTGTCGTCGAAAAAGCAGCCAATGCCGCAGCCAGAAAATCCCTCTGCCTCTGCCGCCAGATAAAATGCCTGGCCTATCATGCCGCACTCCCAGTAGAGTCGTGAATAAAACCACGGCCCATATTTTTGCAGCGGCTCTTCAAACTGCGCCAACATGGCGACAGCAATGCATCCGTCTGAGGCTATGTCCTGCCGGCAGGATGCCTCCTTGGCGGCAAGGCGGCCGTCGCCCTGGGCCAGCAGATAAAGCTCCAGATCCTGGGGTGTGCGCGAGGGCCTCTCCCAGACGAACTCCTCAAGCATAGCCGCTCTAAGCTCCTCTATTTGTGCGGCATCTCGCAATAGAATGTACAGCCCCCTTTCCAGCTCCGCCACTCTGTGCACAAAAATGACCGGATGAACGCAGGGCTCCCAGGGCAGAAAGCCAAAAGTAGCCGCTTTTGGCAACGCGGCCCGAAAAATCGCCAAGAAGCTGTCCAGGGGCATGCAGCTCCTGCCGTCCATAACCTGAGCGCTGCGGCGCCTGCGCAGCATCTGGCAGTACCGGTAGGTAGAGGAGGTGGAAGAGGAGGTGGAGGTGGTGAAGGAGAAGTCAGCCTCTGCCCGGACTCTATCTGGAGATGAAGGTGGAGTGGAGTAGACATCTTGAGTGGGCGGCTTTTTAGCGGCCTCACTGACCAGATCGATCCAGGCCCACGGGACATGCTGCGCGCTTAAGATATTAGCCCGAGCCGGCAGGGGCTGCAATTTCAATTGAGATAGATGAGATGAATCTAGTGAGAGCTGATGCATGCCGCCGTCGGTGAAGAGGGCCAGGAGTACATCCGCATGCTCCACTTCCGACTTATCCTGCGAGAATCGGTTTTGCTCTCCCAGGCCAAGCAGCCTGGCCAGATCCTCGCCTCCGGGATTGTCCTCTAGAGAGGCCTGCCAGCCCAAACAGTGAGCGGCCACTGCCACTGTCGCCAGGGCATGGCCCACATCAAGCATAGAGTAGCGAAAAGCCCTTTCTCCGTACTTCCAGGACTCACGCCAGTAAATAGAAGAGAAGGCCAGGAGCATAGTTCCCTCGGGCAGAAGCAGCGACTGCCAGCTCTCCCTTTCTATCTTCGCGAGCAGCTCCAGAGCGTGGCTCTTGGGCGCGTAGTGGTACACCCCCGCAAAGCTTTGCAGCCCAGGTATTGGTCCGGCAATCAGATAGCCTTCCGTAGGATGCAAATTGCCGCTGGAGGGATTCACGCGCAAAGACCATTTGGAGCCCGCGAAGCTCTTTTGGCCGGAGAATGCCAGGCTCTCGAAGAAAAGCTGGGAGAGGCTTTCCATATTCAAAGGAGACGGCTGGCTGATGCCTTCCTGTGCGCTCTCTTGTGCGCCTTCCTGCATATGGGGAAAAAATCCCTGTCGCTTGAGCCTGATTTGAGTCGCACCCTCATAGCTTCGAAAGGGATCGGGCTGATTGGCATAGTCAAGCCCCCCCGGCCCGCGAGCCAAGGCATGAGGCTGATGCTTTGTCCTATGATGGTAAGCAATAACCCGGTCCAAGTCTTCAGACACAGATATTACTCTTATCAGTTTATCCTTATTATTTGTTTCATTGCCATGATGCAAACTAATCTCAATCGATGGGAGAAATGTCGCATAATCCCGGCTTATCGCCATTGGGGATGAGCTTGTATGCCATGCCGTTTGTCTGCAATTCTACGTATCCCTCCATTGGCTTTGCATTGTAATTATGAGTTACGAGATAGAAAGCCAGGTCTTCAGCAGTCATTTTGGGGTCTTCAAAAGAGATGATAAGCTCATGCAGCTGTGAGATATCCTTTGCAATTGCGCAGGCAGAAAGCAGCAGTCCCGTGAGCATCAAGATCAAGATGATAGAGCCAGGCCGGATTTTAGCATTCATGATGCTTCATCTCCCAGAAAGGTTCAATTGCCTGACCTCAGACTTCCCAATCTATCCCTTAAATCCTCGCTCATGACCGTACCGTTCAGCCTGCAATCGAGCAGATTTTGCAAAGTGAATTCATCGTATTTTATGTTCTGCAGATTCGCACCGCTCAGATCCACATCCAGCATCATGATCATGGATAGATTGGCATTTTTGAGATCTGCGCCGGCGAGACTCACATTCTTGAGCAAAATCAACTCCAGTCTGGCATTCATGAGATTTGTCCGGCTCAAGTTCACATCCTGGATGAGCATGGGCCCCTGCAAAGAGGCACCCTGCAATCGTGTGCTATAGAAATTGGCGCCAACCAGATTCAGCCCCTGTAGCCTGGCCGAAGATAGATCTGATCCGGTTAAGTCTGCTTCGTTCATAGCAGTACCCTCCAGTATTGCCGAATTCAGGATGCCGCCGATAATATTGGCTCCCGTCAGGTCCGTATAAGCCAGATTTGCTCCCGTCAGGTCAGCGCCGCTTAAATTTGCTCTCATCATATACGCTCGGGCCAGATCAGCTTTGCTCAAATCTGCACAGCTGATGTTGGCTCCGTAAAACTCTGCCCGGGAAAGCTGGCTGGCCGAGAGATTGCTGCCACTCAAATCTGCCCAGCTCATCTTTGCACTGATGGCATTGGCATGGGGCATATTTAGCCCCTTCATATTGGAGCAGTCCAAATTGGCTCTGACCAGACGCATTGCTGTCAGATTCGCGCCCCTTAGATCGGAATTTTCCAGGCATGCATCAGTTGCATCGGCTCCATAGAACTTAGCCTGCACAAGCATTGACTCGTGCATATCTGCCTGCTGCAAATTTGCATCAGAAAAATTGACAAAGGAAAGATCACAGTGCGATAAACCTGAACCGACTATGGTCGAACCGGAAAGGTCAGCTCTGCTCAGATTTGCCCGGGTCAAGTTAGTGAAGACCAAGTTCGCCCGAGACATATTGGAGCCGATGAACTTTGCCCTGCTGATCCGTGCCTCAGAAAGATCGGAGCCTCTAAGGTCTGCCCCAGAAAAATCCGCACCGACCAAGTTAGCACCAACAAGACTGGCACCGGTGATATTGGCATACGCTAAAAAAGCATTGCCAAGCATGGCGCGCCTTGCATATGCTCCAACGAGACTGGCACGACTCAGGTCCGAGCCATTAAGGTCACAGGCCGTCAGGTTTGCACTGTTGAGATTTGCATCTGCGAGTTTAGCCTTGCTAATAATTGCCTGCTGCAGGTTGGCTCCAGTGAGATTGGCGCCGGTCAGATTTGCCAGAAGAAGGTCGGACAAAAAAAGATTGGAGCTGGCGAGATTGGCAAAAGAGAGATCTGATCCTTTAAGACAAGCTTTTCCCATATCAGCTTCACTTAGATTTGCCTTGACGAGCCATGCATTACTGATCTTTGCGCCCTTTAGAGCAGCACCTCTGAGGTTTGTGCCATTAAAGACGCATCGCTGCATATCGGCGCGATTCAAATTTTTCCCGGAAAGATCTTGACCGCTAAAGTTCAGGCCGATCAACACAGCACCTTCCTTGAATGATTGATCAGCAAAAAGACTATTTTCTCTATTTTCGATAGCTACAGATGCAACAGAGAAGGAAAAAACTATGATCAAACAAATCCCTATACCAGATCTTTTCACAGGACCATCCATAAGGTAAACTTGATCTTATCATATTAAGACTTTACCCAAAAATTTGATTATGATCAGATAGACCAGATATAGTAATCAGGAGATAGTCAAAATGGCTAATAAAAATTATTATTTTTTTTAGATAATAAAATCGATGCACGCGTATTCCCCACTCGTCCAGGCTGAGGGAAGCACTCAGAAGGAAGCACTCAGAAGGAAGCCCTCCAGGAATCAATTAGGGCTCTTCGCCATTTCCAGTGGCTAACCTGAGGTTACTGTAGTTTCCATCTGCAAGTTTAGTCGCTTTGTGCGTCCTTGCTATGAAA
>JAFGNK010000087.1 GCA_016927055.1 Methanotrichaceae archaeon
GGCCCGACCTTCAAAGGAGGCAGCCCCGCCCTCATCTCCCTGGACAGTGATCCGGTGGTCTATGTCTCGCCAGGCAGCGAATCTGCCAGCAGCATTGTAGCTGTGGTGGAATATGGTGCCGGCCAGGGGCAGGCAACCCTCCGGCTGGAAGGGCCGGAAAAGAGCCTTGAGGAGACCAGTCGCGGAGTTATTCTGGGTGGCAATAGATATCGGTACGAATGGAGCCTACCCTTCGATGAGGCTGATATCGGCAAGAGTTTCAATTATACCATCAGCTATGAGCACCCGAGCCTTGCCGCCGAGCTGCCGCTGGCTGAAAAGACGATTGCCGTCAAGGAAATATCAATCACCTTTGCCGATGCAACTGTGATGCCTGCAAAAGGTAGATGGAATGATACCTATGTTTACTCGGTGCCTGTCAGCACCAGCGTGGAAATGAAGATCGCCCTGGAAATCTATAATCCCTGCCGCTGGGAGTGGGGGGAGCGTGCCTCCGGCACAATCTCGCCCGGCGAGAGCCTTTTCAATCTGACTGCCCAGCCCTTCCAGTATAAATGCGCCGATGCAGAAGGAAAAGAGGCCGGCTACCGCTTTGTCGCCCACATGGCGGAGGAGAGATTCGAATCGAGAGTTTATTCAGGACCGCTTATCAACGGAGGAAAACCGGAACTGGTATCACTGGATTATTCGCCGGTATTGTACGTAACTGAGTATGCCCCCGCCAATCAAGTGGTAAAGGCGATAGTGGACAGTCCTCTGGGATCGGCTGCAGCAAACCTGACAATTAGCGGCTCGGAGATGAACTTTGAGCAGCAGAGCGAAGGGGCTTTCCTGGGCGGACAGAGATATGCTTACACCTGGTCGATTCCCTTCGACATCGATAACGTTGGAGAACATATCATATCGCTGCGCTATCTGCATCCTGAGATCGCAGGCGGCGCGATCACTTTCCCGGAGCAGAGCATGAGAGTTATAAAAGCCGAGGTGAAAGTGGAGGAAGAAAAGATCAAATTCGCTCAAGCAAATGTAACTCCTGCTAATGGTTCAATCTTCACGGGATTTACTTATTGCGTGAAAGCAGAATCTGATCAGAAAAACTATGACGTGGAGCTTTTCACACAGGAGCCCGGCTCAACAAAATGGATATCTCAGGGCACTATTCCCTACAATGGCACATCTCAAGTCCTCTGCTGGCCGCAAGTGCTGATAGACGGATCCGAGTATGGAATGGCGAAATACAGATTTAGCAGCGGATCGGCAAGATCTGAGGTCTTCGAGGGCCCGAAAATTGAGCCTGTAAGCTTTATCAATGCCACAATAAGCCCCAACCACGGGCCTCTTTATATAACCACACCGCTCATGGGCGAGATTTCCAGAGTATACATGTACACAATTACCGTGCAGTTCATGAAGCCCCTGGCAAGCGACATGAAAGAGGTCCGGCTGGAGATATTCGATCCGTCCTCCGGATCATGGCTGTATGCCGGTAGCCAGACCTATGACGCCTCCAAGACCAGTATTGTATTCAAGGTCAATTTCGCGGGTCTGCCATTCCAGGAGCCTTTCCTGGGAGAGACCAGGTACAGACTACTGGCTTCAGGCGAGGATCTGGGCGAGTTTATTGGTCCAACCATTGATGTGAACCTGAGAAATGAACGATATGCAGCAGAAGGCAAAGATTATGCCTATCAGGTTGAGGTGAGGTCGAGCCTGCCCAAGGTGGATATTGCCCTGGCCTATACCGATAACAATGTCAACTGGCTGAAAGGTGATAAAAAATCCTACGAATCCTTGAACCAGGAATGGAAGCCTCTGAAGTGGGAAAAGAATCCTAAACACTACGCTTACGAGTTTGAGGTGGACTATGCTTAAGCAGTTGCTAGCTGCTGTTTTGATATTGCTGCTCATTGCCGGACTAAGCCAGGCAGGAGAGGTCATTGGGGGTGGCGGTGGTGATAGCGACGGTTCTACCTCTTCCGGAGGCGGTGGTGGCGGCAGCAAGTCGGTCGATATAGATAGATTGCTCAAAGCTGTGCAGGACGGGAAAAAGAACAAGCCTGCCAAGTTTGAAGAGCTGAGAACTATATTATGGAAAGATCCGATCACAAGCGAGGAATACGTGCTGCCTACTGTGCTCATGTATTACGAAGGAAATAATACCACAGTGAGCCGAAACGAGCCCCTGGAGATCGTCACGGTCGCCACCAACAACAATCCCCTGGAGATGAGGCGCATGCTCGATTTTTATCTGGAGGTAAAAGAGCCGGGTTCGGATGAGTATGAGCGCCTCAACTCCTGGCCGGAGAAGATCCAGACCAACGAGTATAGCGAAAAGACCAATACCACCTTTAGAAGATGGGGCATGCTGCCCTCCTTTTCCTACCTCAAGAATGTGGGAGAGGTAAGGGTGCGAGCAAATGTGAGCGACGGAGTCAATAAATGGAGCACTTCCGACTACTCCGGGCTGAAGCCACCCTACTACAGCGAGCTGGTCTTTAATGTTACCAACAGCCTGCCGTCAATGAACGACTTCGACGTGATTCCCACAGGCCTTGTAAGGTACAATGATCCCATCGAATACAAGGCTAATATTGCCGATGCAGATGGAGATCTGCTCAATGTGACACTGCACATCCTTGATGAAAACGGCAAAGAAGAGCTGAAGGAGAATAAAACATTGGAAATGAAGCAGGGTGCAGTCAGTTTCAAGGCCAATGAATACGGATTCTTTAGAGAGGATGATGCAGGCAAGAACTTTACCTACTACTACAGCTTTGATGACGGAATCAATTCCGCGGTCACAGAAATTATGAAAGGACCCAATATTCGGAAAGGTCCAAAGCTCTCTGTTGATAAGCTGGGCTTTTCCTCTACCAGCGAGAATTACTACTGGTGGGAGAAGTATGGATTCAATCTGAGAGCAAAGAATCTGAATCCAGAAGAATACGAGGTATCCTTTACACTGAGCACCAGAGCTGGTAACAATGAATGGACCACAGTGGACTCAAAGACGGTCAAAATTGGGCCCGATCCCGTAGAGGTGCACTTTAATAATACTAAGCCCTTCCAGGTAACCGATGCGGGCGAGACCTTTTATTACAGGGTTAAATACTCGGAATATGATCAGAGCGGCAAAGACAGCATTGAGCAGACGGGAGTTCGCATCAACGGCAAGATCGTGCCCTATAAAATTTATGATTGGATTATGATCTTGAACCTGGTCCCTATGCTGATCCTGATCATGCTAGGGAGCTTTCTTATCGAGAGAAAGCTCAAGAAAGGAATTGAGGCTCACGAGAGCGGGTCAGGCAATACAAGGGGCAAAAAGAGCAAGATTCAGGGCAAGTCAATGACGAGCATTCTTGAAACACATCTTAAAATGCTGAGGAGGCGCTAGGAATGGACATTGATATCTCGACTTTAATGAACAGCCTATTTCCTACAGGCACATTACTGCTGGCATTGCTTCTGATTCTGGCAGCGTTCTTGCATATCAATAATCTAAATAGGGTGTATAAGTTGATGTATAAGCTAACGCATGAGAATGACAGCATTAAAGATAGTTCAAGAGATGAATTTAAGAAAAAACTTTATAAGGAGATGACAGTCTCGCAAGGAATAAACTTCACAGCTCTTGCATTGGCATCATGGATAATGTTCTTTGTGGCCTCAGCTTATCTCTATCTGCTGGTTCCAACCATCTTTCATTACAGCTACATGGATATACCTGAATTGCCATCTAATCCGATGGGATTTGCCATTTTCGGCCTTCTTGTAGCAGTTCTGGCTGCGATAATCATAGTCTTTCTTGATAAGCTTCCTGAGGATCACAGAGAATTAAAGATAACTGAATTATACAGCTTTTATTCCATTTCCAAAGGCATGAAGAAGCTGATAGGCATGACGGTCATTGCCCTATGCTTCTCCGTGCTGCTATCAGCCTATATCGGTACCATTTATCCAGCCCATTCTTTGCCGGCTGAGATTTTTAGCCTATTGCTTTTGGTTTTATCGGCAGGCATTCTTATCATGCCGATCTACAAAGAAGCCTGGGAGGCAAGAAGATGAAGTTATGCATTGTGGGCATTGGTGGAGCCGGAGGAAGAATAACAAAAGAATTTTTGGGAAATGAAGATTTGGATTTCCAGCTTCTTTCCAGCATAACAGGTGCAGAGTACGTCTCTCCTAGCAAGCTACAAGGAATATGGTTGGAGGCAGACAAGAGTGACACAGAGAGACTTCAGCCTTTCTTCGGAGACATGAAGGAAGGATGCTACCCCTGCTTTTATATACCTCATGACGTTGTGCCGGAAGGCTCCGACGTTCACGTCGCCGTCACAAAGAAATACGGCTATGATGTAAAGAAACAAGGTTTTGTCAGAGACGCCCAGTACCTCAAGGCTATATTTGAGATCTTTGATACGGATAAAGAAATCCAGGATCTCGTCACCAAGACCATGAATAAAGAGACAATCGAGCCTATGGGAGAAAATGATGCTGATAATGGCGCATCGTCCGCACCCAATCCCATCTTTGACAGCGCCTGGGGTGCCATAAGAGACTTCACAAATCTCGGCAAAGGAGAGTGTGACGGCATCCTCTTCGTTGTTTCCTTTGGAGGAGGAACGGGAACCGGCACTATCAATCCAATCATAAATCATATAAGAAAAGAGGGCAAGTCGGATTACCCAGTTTTCGTCCTGGGGATCCTGACGGAATCTGGTATAGGCTCGGATAAGGCACAGTTCGCAAAAAGCGGAAGACGAAATCTGGCGGCAATAAGTGCCATATATGATCTTCTCACTAAAGGCGGAGGGGCCAATGGAGTCATTATTGTCGATAACGAAATTCTACTGGAAAGATTTGGAGATGATTTTTCTTCTGCCAATAGGTTTATTCATAAGATGATGCAGCCCATGGTAGCGGGGCGGAATTACCCTGATGAAGACCTAAACGCCCAGGCATTTGCAGAGCACTCAGGAAGCCTGCCTAAACCACCCATTTTCGTACCCCTCTTCGCATCGCTGCCGAGAAGCGCCAATCCTGAAGAGGAACTTATTAAGAAGGCGCTGAGCAAAGAAGGAAGGCTATTTGGTTGCACTCCGGAGAAGTCGGACTTTGCCATGGTCTTTTGCCGTGGTTTCATGGATTCTAATAAGATAAAAAAAATACTTTCCAATGAGGCGCACATATCGCCAGACAGAATATGGCCGATCAGGAAGATGGGAGAAGGGCAGAACGAAATTCTAATCCTCTTGAGAAATCCCTATGGAGGCGAATCCATAGCTTACAAGAATCCCGGCACGCTTGAAAATAGATTCTGCCAGGTGATATCTGAGGCTTTGCAGTACATCAGCCAGCAATCGGAAAATTTGTATTACAAGGGCAAAGAAGAAAACGGCGATAAAGGTACCAAGCCAGATGAGCAGGTTAAGCTTACTCAAGAATCAATAACGGCTTTGAAGAACTTCTTCTTCGGGGTAGATGGCAATGGAATAACAAGCGGTTTTGCCTTTGAGTTGAAGGAGGCCAGAAAAAGGCTAAGAGATGGATACAAGCCCTTCTTTGAGACTCCTCTGAGGATTTTCAATAGGAAAGTCAAAGACGATCGCAAAAAGATTAAAACGGGCGATGAAAAACGATATAAAGATGAGATTGCCAGGGCTGTTGACGAGAGAATAAAAGAGCTGATTGAACAGGGATTGATAAAGGGATCTTGAGCAGAAAGATTAAAAGCCGGACTCGTCCCTCTCGCTCATCTATTTCTCCTGCTTCGATCCCATAGCTTACGTTTTTCTCAGTCGCTCATCCGCTTTAAGCTCAGTTTTTTTTCTTAACCATTGCACTAATCGAGTTCTTATCAGAGTTGTCTCTTGATTCAAAACGGTATCTAAAGACGCCTGATATCGCATTATGGTCAAGGCTCCCATAAGGATGCAAACTGGATTTGTTCCTGAATCTGAATCTAATGGAGACTGAATTAGTTAATAAAGGGTGTAATTTGCGGGCCGGCGTATATAAAGTCCAAACATTCGGGACTACACAGCGAATATCGTCGCCCAAAAACAATAAATATGAGCGTTACATCCTGGTTCCTGTTAATGTTTCTATGCTATGGATGCAGGACCTCGGAGATGAACGCCATTTTCTCAGGTCTTTTATCGATCTTTGGCCAAACCGGCCAAGCTGAATTCTCAAGATCCTTAATGAGTTTTCAGGCCAGATGAAAGTAAAGCTGTTTAAAGTAGCAGTTGAAAGACAAGCTCTAAATATTTAGTGGACAAAAAGAGCAGAAGATATTTCGGGGGTTAAAATCATGCTCAGTGAGTTCAAGAATTTTACATTATTGGTATTAGCAGCAATGGCAGCCTTTTCGACGGCGGCATTCGTAATGGCGGATACTGCCCTTTCCCAGGACGAAGAGAGCTACAGCCCGGCACACGATGTAGGCTCTGGAGATAACGACTGGTGGACGACGTATCCCGATCAGCATGAAAGCACCGGCTCGTCTGTCGAACATCCTGACTGGGTCCTGGATGCCCTCAAGGAGAAGCCGGTGCTCATCCTGATTCATCAAACCAAATGTGTGCCCTGCAAGACCCAGACGCCTAGAATCGAAGCTGCAGTGGCAAGCTTTAGCGGGGATCTGGAATACGTTGACGTGCTAGCGGAAGATAGCGGCTACTTAAAAGCGCTCGATATTCTTGCAGTTTATGATCCATATGGTGAAGAGAAATATTTTGTACCTACGACTGTCTTCATCACCCTCGCCAAAGGGCCGGATGGAACGGTGGATGTAGCCTGGCACAGCGAGATTGATATCATGAGCCAGGAAGATATCGATGACTACGTGAAGGATTCTATCTACTACTACAAGCAGAATGCAGCCGCTTGGACCTGAGAGTGATATCAATAATTGACTACAAAATGATTTCCCATAAAAAGAAGCGGCAAACGGCAGCCTTAATATTCCTTTTTGCCGTCGCTGCCCTTTCTCTCTTTTCCCTTACCGCCTTTGCTGGCGAGGCCGGGGAGACTAGCCGGGACGGAGAAACCGGAGTGGCCATCAAGGCCCCACAGTTCACTGCTGTGGGAGTGGACGGCAATAACTTCTCTCTTTCCGACTTTGCCGGATCGCCCCTTATCCTGCATATCACCAACATCGAGGTCCCGCTATGCGTTGAATGCGAAGAGTCTCTACAGGGCCAGGTAGAGGAGCTGGCAAGACTCAAGGCCAAGGATCCTGCCGTCCAGATAGTTACATTGAACCTGAGGAAGAATCCCTATTCTCGTGAGGGCAAGCCCCTGGCAGAGAAGTGGTGGAAGGTCAATATCACCTGGCCCTGGGCGGAGGACATCGAGCCTTATGCCATCGGAAGCAAGTATCTCGACTACTGGAATGTGCGGGGCGGCTCCTCCAATCCGACTCTCCTTCTCATCGACAAAGAGGGCAATGTCGCCGGAGTGTATCATGTCTACCGGGTGGGCGAGGGCAAGCTGGACGGCGTGCAGAGTGCGGAGACGCTTTACGAGAAGTTGCAGGATGTAGACGGCTCGAAGTGGAAGGGCCTGGAGGGAGAGGCATTAACGCAGGAGGTGACGGCATTCGGCATGTTCGGGCTGGGCATAATGACATCGCTTGCCCCCTGTTCCATTGCTCTTATGATCGCCGTATTCTCCTATGTCATGACCGTTAGAAGGAAGGATGAATATCTGAAAAAGAGCGCCTCCACCTCCAGGGAGGGCTTCATGATGGGAATAGCCTTCACCCTGGGCATGGCTGCTGTCTTCTTTGTGCTTGGTCTGTTCATCTCTCAAGCCGGCCTCTTCATACGCGACTCCAAGCTCTTCGATCTCATGGCCGGCGTGATCATGATACTTCTGGGCATCAGCAACCTCAAGCCCCTGGAAGAGATCCTGGAGCCTGTGACCTCCCGGCTCCGGCCTGATCGGGGGGAATATTGTGAGACTAAGAAGAGCCTGTTGCAAAGGTCGGTGGAGACCTCCATTGCTCTCTTCAAGCACTCCGCCTTCCTGGGAGCCTTTACACTGGGCATATTCTTTGCCCTGGGCTGGGCGCCCTGTGCTCTATCCATGGTGCTGCCGGTATTGATCTGGCTGGCTTCGCAAAACGTCACCCCCCTGGCAGGAGGCATGATGCTCTTCATCTTCGGAGTGGGACACGGCGTGCCCATCATTCCCATTGCCACCTTCTCCCGGACGATAGGCGGAAGGATCGGAGAGAAGTATGTCTCCATTGGTGCCTGGACCACAAAATTCTTCGGGCTGCTGGTAATAGTGGTCGGCGTGGTGTATGCGGCGAGGTATGCCGGATTCTTGCTGTGGTAAAAATGCAGGGAAAGGGGCAGTTCATATTACGCCCCTTCCAAACCTTCTGCAGTCCCCAAATTCCCTAAATTTGCAGTCGCCTTTTTCTAGCTTGCGCCATCCCTAATTTTCTGCCATCTCCTTATTCATCTGGGGACAAATAAGCGATACAAGAGTCACAGGATTCGTCCGTTAGGCCAAATCCCCAGTCTGGAGGACTCCAATCTCCAGAAATGGTCTTTTTGCGTGCATCCTGTGGCGTGCTGCTCAGCCAGTTGAAGTTGGAAGATGCGGAATTGTTTGCAGTTATCCAGTTGCCATCGCATCCCGCCTTCACAAAAACCGTGTTGACAGGAACATCCAGGATGACATATCGAATCAATCTCAAGTAAACGGTGACAGACTGACCCATGGGCAGGTAAGTAAAGGTCCAGTTGGCATAATTCGCCTCCGATAGAATTGTCTCATCCGGCTCGGATGGTTTGGTCGAAGCATCAAGGTAGAAGGTACCTGCCGGGAAGGCATCCATCATATAAATCGGCCCGACAGAGCAGTTTCCATCGTTTTGGATGCTTATGGTGTAGTTCAGATTATTGCTGTTAGTACTGTCCGGCTCGCTCCTCTGATAAATGGTAATGTGAGGCTCATCGTAATGCTCGACGCCGGTTATGGCATTGGACCTGTTGCTGAAAGTGGCACCCAGCTTCTCTCTTACGCTAAAGCTTCCTAGGTAGTCGGAACTTCGCTCTTGCAGTACTGATCTGTGGCCCATGGCGTCCGGCTCTGTGGCCTTGAGGTATCCCGCATGCCTCATCCCCTCGAACTGCGAGTCGACCTCCATGCTTGTGCCGTTTCTATCCAAAGAGATCTTGCTATCCCGGTTAATTTCGGATGCATAACGGTAGGCTTCTCCAACAGTTTCCGAGGTTATGTAGTTCTTCGATTCTTCTCTCTCAGTCCACTTTGAATCGAAATCTATCGACCGGTTACCAGGAAGCTGAAAGCTTGTGGCCCGGTAGCTGGCGGTGAGGTTGCTGGCATCTCTAATGGACCTGTTCTCGCGAATGTAAGACAGCTCTTCCTCTTTGGAGTAGGTGCCGCTGCCGCTCTCTCTCATGGCGGCCTTTGTGCCGGCCTCGCCGCTGACGGCTACTTTGCTCGATGCAGTGACTCCAGTCAGCCCTCTCGCCGTCATTGTGACCTGATTTGCAAGAGTTTGTGGCTCACGGCCCGTGTTCAAGTCTTTATAGCTGCTGACGAAACCTTCGCCAGTGGCTGACTGCCCTAAGTCGAACTTAATTTTCGGCTCTTCCGGTGCTCTGACATCGATAGCAATTGTTCCTGAAGCGTATCCAGGCAAGGTGCCAATGGTCCAGCGGTTGTTCGTACCGCTGTCAGAAGCAGGCGAGGCAGAGATGAATGTCACGCCTGCCGGATAGCTCTCGGTGATCACGACGTCTCTAAGGTCGAAAGCCGCCAGATTGGCGTAAGTTATGGTGTAGGTCAGAGTGCCTCCGGGCGAGACGGCACTGGTGGAAGCGGTCTTCATCAGGCTCACTTTTGGAGGTAACGGCGCGCTCTCCTGGCCGTTGATGAACTCGGTGGGAAATCCGAGGGCGGCCATTTCATCGCGGATGATGCTTCTGCTGTTGCCTACTCGATCATAAATCCTCAAGCGCTCAAGTCTCCAGGTGCCTTGCTCGCTGTATCTGGGAAGAGTAA
>JAFGNK010000007.1 GCA_016927055.1 Methanotrichaceae archaeon
CAAAATGGATAAAATGGCGGGAGGAATTGTCGTCGATAAAGACTATGGAATATTGATATGTTAATTTGGAATCGTTACACTAGTGTCCTGATGCAAAGCTCTTCTTTATTTCCTGGAAGGAATGAACCTTAACTTTGCCAGCTTTTAGTTCCGTCATCTCGACCTCCACCGCTTTGTGGACCAGTGTTTGCTCTTCTTCCTCGATCATCCGTTCGTATGCTAAAATTGCCTGCCTTATGGCCTCGGTCTGAGTTCCTGCATAGCCCTTTTCAATGATTGCTTTTATCGCAGCCTCATAAGGAGCACCAAGATTGACATTCATTATGCACATTGAATGAACATCTGAGGATATAAAGTTTGTTCATTTGCGATCTTATCGCTTCTACAGGGATTGCTTGATTCACGCATTTTAATCTCTCTCGATGTAGCGGGCTTAAGAACTGCGACTCGGCGATGACTGGAGAAAATCAAGATCAATTGGGCAAAGAGGAGAGACGGTGCCATGCAAAAAGCCATGCAAGAGGCAATGGTGGAGAACTCGGCAGCAGTGTCCGAATACCGGGAGGGCAGCGAGAGGGCTCTGAACTATCATCGTGGGCCGGGTCATGAAGAAGACGAGAGGGAAAGCCAGTGCCAGCGAGGTAGCACCGGCTGGTTAAGCAAGTGGTGGAGAAGGTCTGAGCCTTAAGCCCGCCGAAACCCCATATTTTTGCTAATATTTTTTAATTTTTATTGTTATAATTCTGCGAAATCCACTCCCACTGGTGGAGTGACTTGGGGAGGTGACCGCTTTAAGGAGCTGCTCCAGAAGGTCGGCATTCCGGCAGCGCTCAATCATGTCGCCAACATCCTTACCCATGCGTTCGATATAATCGATTGCTTTTTATCCATCCAGACCAGTCATTGCCCCAGGTTGATCATCAATGTCCGGTTACTGGGATCCACATATTGAGCGCATGCCCCTTGAGGATCTGCATGCCCTTCAAGAGGATAGGCTCAAGTCAGTAGTGCGATATGTCTACGATCATTCTGCTTTTTACCGGCAGAGGTTCAAGGAGGCGGGCGTGGAGCCGGGCGACATTAAGACCCTCGCCGATGTCACCAAGCTGCCCTTCACCAGGAAGGTAGACCTGCGAGACAACTATCCCACCGGCATGTTCAGCGCCCCCAAGAGCCAGGTGGTGCGCTACCACGTCTCCAGCGGCACCACAGGCAAGCCCACCGTTGTCGGCTATACCAAAGGCGACATCGAGACCTGGTCCGAGTCGCTGGCCCGGGCGCTGACCTCTGTTGGCCTTGACAGTGACGATGTGGTGCAGGTAGGCTACGGCTACGGCCTTTTCACAGGCGGCCTGGGCCTGCACTACGGTGCCGAGCGCATAGGTGCGGCTGTGCTGCCCGTGGGCACGGGAAACACGGAGCGGCAGATCGAACTGATGCAAGATCTGGACACAACTGCCATTGCCTGCACGCCCTCCTACTTCCTGCACATCATGGAGGTGGCGGAGAAGATGGGCGTCTCCATCAAGAATGATACCAAGCTCAAGGCGGGCATTTTCGGGGCCGAACCCTGGTCCCTGGAAACCAGGAAACGGATTGAAGATGCCACAGGCATCAAAGCCTATGACATCTATGGTACCAGCGAGATCTCCGGCCCGCTCTTTACGGAGTGTCATGTCCAGAAGGGCATTCACATCTGGGCTGACATGTTCCTGACCGAGGTCATCGACCCCAAGACGAACGAGCCCGTGGCCGACGGCGAATGCGGCGAGCTGGTCTTCACCACCCTGCACAAGTTCGCATTGCCCCTCATCCGCTACAGGATCGGCGATCTGACCATCATGAATAGCGAGCCATGCGAGTGCGGTCGCACCCACCCCAGAATCATGAGGATCCTAGGCAGAACGGATGACATGCTCATCATTCGCGGCATCAACGTCTTCCCGAGCCAAGTGGAGTCGGTCTTGATGAAAATCCCCGAGGTAGGTGACCACTGGGAGATAATCGTGGGCCGCAAGGGGCCGCTGGATATGATGACCGTGCGCGTCGAGCTGACGGAATCAGGCTTCTCCGACAAGATCGGCGACCTGATGAAGCTGAAGAAGAATATCTCAAAAGAATTAAAAGGTGTGCTGAACATAGCTGCAGAAGTAGATCTGGTTGAGCCCGGTACCATCCCGCGCTCCATGGGCAAGGCCAAGAGAGTAACAGACAACAGAAAAGTGTAGGAGGCTTTTAAAATGTCGGAGATCAAACAAATTTCCCTTTTTGTGGAGAACCGGCCGGGCAGAACGGCCAAGGTTGCCAAGACGCTATCAGATGCAGGCGTGAATATCCGGGCTCTTACCATCGCCGAGGCTGGCGACTTCGGGGTCATTCGCATGGTCCTGGATGACCCGGAGAAGGGTTACAAGGTTCTGAAAGACAATGCCTTCACCGTCTCTATGACCGATGTTCTGGCCGTGGAGATGAAGGACACGCCGGGCGGCCTTTATGAGATCGTCAATTCCCTGGGAGAGAGCAATGTGAATGTGGATTATGCCTATGCGTTTGTCACAGCCAAGGCACAGAAGGCCATGCTCATCCTGCGGGTGGACGACATCGCCAAGGCCCGCAAGGTACTGGGCGAGAAGAACGTCAAGATCGCCACCAAAGAGGAGATCCAGGCCATCTGAGTACCGGGAATCATTTTTTTCTTTTTTAGAATTGATGATAATCCATTTTGCTGAAATAAAGTTCTGACGGCAGTATCAGGTATCTTTTAATAGATATAAAGCACAAATTTATTAAGAGGTGATTGGCATTAGAAACTCCTCGTTGATTGTAGGAACGATCCTAATATTAGCGTTTCTTTTAGCCGAATGCAATGCGTATGAAGTAAGTATGTTGACTGTCAAAGAAGCAAATCTGTCCATTGATCTGACACCTGATTTTAATGTATCATATCTGGCAATTCCATCAGCCGAGGATGCCGTTATCGGCCAGATGATTATTATTAACGACACAAACAACAAGAGCAACAGCGCAGATTTAATGCTTCTATCATTCAGCGATAAATCCATTTTAGAGGCGAACGCCAAGGAACTTTCGACCTACTTAGAAAATATCTTATTTGGTGCTTTCAAGCTGGGTGGTGCTGTGGAAAAGGAAACATACTATTTAACCAATCGCTATCAACAGAATATAACAATTCGTGCTATGGATATGCCCAACTCCAAGAATCCGACATATCGTGAACTATCATACATGGCTTTATGGAGCCACGATAAACTGAACTACTTCTTTATTATGTCCAATGAGAGGAGCCTGACCAACAAGATCGTAGAGAGCCTGGAGGTAAAAGATTAAGATAGCTGAGACATGTCATGCAGGCAAATTCCTAGAGCAGCAGAGCAGGGCAATTGCCTCTTTCAGCAGCCTCATCATAAAATCCATATAGCTAGACCGACAACATATTTAAACGGAGTTGACAAAATGAAACCTTTCGCAGCACTTGTATCAGCCATGCTTCTCATGGTCTGCCTGGCCATGCCCTGCACCGCCCTGGAATCGACCTTCTTTACAGTCACAGAGAAGACCCTTTCCGTGGACCTCGGCCCCAGCTTCGAGATTTACAGAGGGGAATTCAACGCCAGCGAAGACGGGATAGTCAACCAGGATTTTATCATCAATAACACCGCGGCTCCCGGAGCGGCATTTGTCTCGATAATGGGCGTTTATGATGACATCCTGAGCAAGGTGAGCCCGGGCGTGCTTTCCGAGCTTTTCCTTATCGGCGGCATTTCTACGGTTGAAGCCAGAGGCGATATGGAGATAGGAAATTGGACGACTGTAGACATCAAGGGAAATAATGTGACCGTTCACACCCTGAGCACTAATAACGAGAGCATCCAGGTGCTTGGCGGCAGTTACGATATGGCGGTCTGGAATCTGGATAAATCCACCTATGCAGTGATGGTATCGCTGTTCGATCAGAATAATACCACCCAGACCATCAAGACTCTGGCCATCAGCTAGGCCGGAGCCTTTCTTTTTTTATCTTCCTTTTTTTGAGTTGAGCGGCAAGCAAGCTCAATTTGGTTTGCCGTCTCTTCAGCAGGAGAAACGGCACCTTCAGACATTGCCCAATAACATTGCATTCAATTCAATTGCACTCAAATTGTACTCAAATATTCTCCCCCTGGTACTTCCCGGCATACACCTTCTCAGACTCTTTTCCCAGACGCATGAATATCAGCTGCATCAGCC
>JAFGNK010000008.1 GCA_016927055.1 Methanotrichaceae archaeon
GCATCGCCTTTTATGGCATCCGTTTTGATATCTCTTCGTTCTGCTGGATGGAAAGGAGAAGATGAAGGCTTCGTCCATCTTACTAGGTATGACCCGCTAGCTCTTGCGGAGGCTGAGATTGAGCGGTTCCTTTCTTCAATTCCAAATAACAGGAAGGATAAAAAGAAAACCGTTTGGGAGAGGTTGTCTGAAATTGACAGTGATTTAGCAAAGAAAATAAAATTCCATTTAGATGATAACAACTTAGACCTTCTAAGGAAGGAATTATCAAAAATGGCTAAAGAAAGGAACGTAGAAGTGGCCTTTATTGAAAATCCGTGTAGCCCACTTCCATATACTACACGCTTCTATAATACGCATCTCCAAGGGATCTTTTGCTTAGATTATGGCCGCCTGGGAACATATTGGAACCTAGGTGATCGAATAGAATTAGAAGAGGCAAAAGCAAATAAACTTATTCAAGATGGCAAATTAGCTGAAGTCACAAACAAAGAGCCCTATAAAACCTTAAGCAATAGCGGTCGTATAGGAAAAGTGTACAGAATCACAAAAAAAGTTGAACATTCACCCAAAGAACGAGCTTTGGAATTATTCAAAGCACTATCTGTATTGCGAGGAGGCGCAAAGCAGGCTCAGTTTGGGACAGATGTTTCTCCAAAAGTCTTAATCCTGGCTGGATTAACCTGCGGAAATCCGATATTTAATCATCTCTTCAAGGATAACTCGGATGGGCCAATCTTAAAATTAGAAACGCTTAAAGAGATCATAATTGATTATTCGGATCGGATTGTAACCCCAGTCTTGATAGGTATTCGCTCAGGTTACCTGCAAAATGAAAGCGAGGTTAGATTATTGAACGAAAAGACGCTATCAGTTGGGCAGAATGAGAATAAAAAAGAAGTGAAGATCTTGGTTATGAGTCCACTTGAAGCTGCTCAGAAAATTGGGGCATACATACCAAATGAGGATTCTGTCACATGATTCCAATTCCGGCATTGCATGTGCAATTGGAAGGACTAACCTCATCCTTCCGTTATCCCCTTACAATTAGTGGGACTCAGATAAGTACTCCCGTCCCGTCATACAGTAATATTCTTGGAATGATCAGTGCTTGTGCAGGTCGGCCTGTTGGAAATGAAGAAACAAGAATTGGATTCGAATTTCACTGCCAGTCCCATGATCTGGAGTTGGAAAGGACTAATAGGTTGAAAATGGATAATAAAGGACATCTTAAGCCCCAAACCAAGGGTCAAGGAATTTACAAAAGACAGGTTTATTGGCACCCAAAGCTAGACCTCTATATTACGAACCTTGAGTTTAAAAAAGTCTTTTACAATCCAGTTGCAACTCCCTGTTTCGGTCGATCACAAGATATTGCCTGGATAAAATTGGTTAAAGAAATTGATCTTATTCCCACACCAAAAGGCTCACTAGGACCTACTTTAATTCCATCACCTCAACCTGGTATTCCTGGTTTAGTAGTTCGCCTTCCAGAATGGATGAGTAATACTAGGATGGGTTATACAAGAGAAACTGGACCTTTTGGGGTCTACCAAGCAATGATTCCTACAACAAATATTCGTTTTGAAATAGAGCGAAATAATCTATATCGTCCAGCCGACTCTCCTGATGGGAATTATATAATTTATCTTCATGAGTGGATAGAAAATGAATGAGAAAATTCTATCCAAGAGTACCGGGGAAACTCTTTCAGAGCATACTATCGCTTGCTTAAAAGTCGCTCATGCAATTTTGGAGTCTTTGCCCTTTCCCATGGGTGCAAATGAAAAACTTAAAAAAGACTTGCTTCTTGCTGTGGCATTTCATGACGTGGGGAAAGCAGCGACCGGTTTCCAACAAGTCTTGCGAGGTGAAAAGGTAAATTGGAGCGGAAAACGGCATGAGGTCATCTCTGCATCCTTCGCTTCGGGCGTAGATGGTATTCCTCCTGCTGTAATTTTTTCCATACTTACTCATCATAAAAGTATTCCTTCTGATGGGATATCGCAAATCTGCGGGTGTTTGCCAGATGAACAAATTCCTCTACAAAACTATGAAACACCTTTCTGGAAGGAAATGGCTCAAGAGTGGACCGAAAACGAAGAGATTTTTCTAGAGGAATGGCGATTAATCTTAAATTACCTGGAAAAAGATTCGATAATTGGCTCTTTGCAGGCAAAACCAAAGCTACTATCTTTATCTTTAGATCCATCTTGGCTTGAAAGAACTGCTGGTGGGGGAGGTCAGAGAAAAGTTAATTCCTTTCAGGACCGTTACTATGCGTCTATCTTACGAGGGCTCATGATAGCATCGGATCATTTGGGGAGTGCTAATAAAATTCCACCGATGATTCCACAATTAATTAAATTCTCTATTATAAAATCAGAATTAAGACCATTTCAAACGGACGTAGGGCATTTTGCAGGATCTTTGATTTTGAGGGCACCTACTGGATCAGGTAAAACAGAAGCTGCATTGCTATGGGCTCAGAAAAATCAAAGGCCGAATGGAAGATTATTTTACATTCTTCCTTATACTGCTAGCATTAACGCGATGCATCATCGTTTGACTGAGATTTTTGGGGAAGATAATGTTGGACTTCTTCATCACCGTGCAACATCGGCCCTCTACAGCATGCTAGATTCCGATGATAACGAAGTATCTTGCCTCGATAAGCAACAAAGAGCTAAGATCTTAACAAGTTTAGCGCGGGAGATTTGGTTTCCCATTAGGGTATGCACCCCTCATCAAATACTGCGTTACGTTTTGAGAGGGAAAGGATGGGAAAATATGCTTTGTGAATTTCAGAATTCTTGTTTCATTTTTGATGAAATACATGCCTATGATCCTAAAGTAGTCGGACTTACATTAGGTTCTGCAAAATTATTTGCCAAATGGGGCGCAAAATTTCTTTTCCTCTCTGCAACTTTCCCTTCATTTCTACGCAAATTGATAAAAGATAAGATAGGAATCGCCTCATTTATTGAACTAAATCCCAAAAAAGACGAAGACCGTAAAATAATGGATAAAAAAAGGCATATTTTAGAGATAAAAGAGGGTTCCATGAAGGATCATCTTGAGAATATGCGTGAATCTATTTCTGACAGCTCATCGACTCTCATTGTTTGCGATCACGTTAAAACTTCTCAGAGTATATATTCTGAGCTAAGAAAACAAATACCAAGTGAAAATATTAAGCTTCTTCATAGCCGATTTAACCAAAGAGATAGAAATCGAATTGAAAGAGAGATTACCACCCAAAGCCTACCCAAGGTCTTAGTAGCTACTCAAGTTGTTGAGGTCAGTCTTGATGTGGACTTTGATCAAGCGTTTTTCGAGCCTGCACCTATCGATGCATTAATCCAGCGTATGGGACGTGTTAATCGGTCAGGGAAAAGACCTCCCGCAAAGATAGTCGTCTTCACCAGACAAGTGAATCCGCGCAACCTCTATTGCGAATGTTCGGGTGAATTCCATCAACCTACATGTAAAATAAAATTAAGCATCGATGAACTGCAAAAACTGGAAAATCCGATTGGCGAGAAAGATCTAGTCGATGCGGCTGACAGAGTCTATGGGAAAGGATATCAAGGAAAAGACGAAGTAAAATTCGAAGAAGGTTTCAACCATCCGGACATTGATGACTTTGAAAATCGTCTTCTTGCAGGAGCTTATCAAGATTGGGTTGAGTCCATCATTGAGAAAATAGATGGAACTATGGAGATACTTCCAAGAAGTCTTTTAGAGGAGTACAAAAAGAGAAAGGATATGGGATTATGGATTGAGGCTAATAGCCTTTTAGTGCCGATTCGGACCTCCAACCTATCTTGGTTAAAGCCAAAAATTGACACGTCGAATGACCCCTGGGTAGCAAATCTCGTATATGAATCTGAGAAAGGGCTTCAGATATAGAAATCGGTTACCGTGAATACGATATTCAAGGAAAAATATGCCCCGTATCATCCTCTCCGAGCGCGGCTCGTTTCTCGGCAAGTCCGGCGAGCAGTTTCGCATCACCCGCAAAGACGCACCGGAGGTGCTCATCCCCGCCCGAAAGGTGGAACAGATCCTGATCTTGGGCAGCGGCATCTCCGTATCCTCCGACGCCATCGATATGGCCAACGAGCTGGGCGTGGAGATTGTCTTTGCTAACTACTGGGGTCGGCCTATCGCCCGTCTCATCCCCGCCAGCCTGGGCGGCACAGTCAAGACGAGAAGAGAACAGTACGACGCCTACGATGACGCTCGCGGCTTGGAGCTGGCCAAGTCCTTCATCCGCGGCAAATTGAAGAACCAGTCCTCGCTCCTGAAGAGCTTTGCCAAGAAGTGGAAGGGAGACCGCCCGGAATTGTGGCAGGAGTTTCGGGGCAGTTCCAGTGCCATCGAATCGCTCATCCCCCACCTCGATCCAATCAAAGGAGTGGTGGAGGACTGCCGGGATCGCATCATGGGCGTGGAGGGCACAGGCGCTGAGATCTACTGGCGCACCTGGGCCCGGCTCATCCCGGAAGAATGGAACTTTCCTGGCCGTGACTATCCGGCGGCTAAAGATCTTATCAACTCCCTGCTCAACTTCGGCTACTACGTTCTGGAGCAGGAAATCTGGGGCGCTACACTCTACGCAGGACTTGATCCTTACGCCGGCTTTCTGCATGCCGACCGGCCAGGCAAAGAGAAGCTGGTCTATGATATGATGGAGGAGTTCAGGCCCTTGGTGGTGGACCGCGTGGTAGTTGGCCTGGCCCGCGAAATGAAGCCCGGCCACTTCCAGGAGGACTGCCGCATGACCAAAGAGGGCATGAAGATCGCCTCCTCGGCCTTCTACCATCGCCTCGACGAACGCATCTCTTACCGGGAGAAGAGCCATCTCCTGAAAAACATAATCCGCTCCCAGGCCAGCAGCGTGGCCACCTTCCTGCGGGGAGAGCGGCCAGCTTACGAACCCTTTACCCCACGATGGTAATGATTGTTGATACTATTATTATTTATGACATCAGTGAAAATGGCCTGAGATCTAGAGTAGCCAGAGCTCTAATGGACTACGGCTGCATCCGCATCCAGAAGAGCGCCTTCTACGGCATCATGAACCACAATACCCGAGAGAAGCTGCGGCTGCGCCTCGAGAAGATGATGCACGGCAAAGAAGGTAACATCCAGTTCTATCCCATGTGCAGCAAATGCTTCTCTATGAAGGATAGCATCGGCGAGATCTACCAGATCAAGGAGGAGGACGTGACCGTTCTCTAGGGACCATGAAGAATACAATGATATGCAGCGGCAGGAAGTGCCCGTGATGATCACCGTCAGCGACGTGAAGCAGTACCTCTACTGCCCAAAAATAATCTACTTCGACCATGTGCTGCATGTTCCCAAGCCTGCGGACGAAAAGCTGAAAACCGGCAAGGAGAAGCATGATTCTATCACGGCAAAAGAAAAACGACGCAAAGGTGCCCTCTTCTACGACCCGGAGCTCGACAGGGCAGAGAAGATGTTTCGTGTATTCCTGGAGAGCAGCACCCTTGGCCTGCGCGGTATTCTGGACTACCTGGTGAGAACGGATAATGAGTTCATACCGGTTGACTACAAGTTCGGCTTATCCCGCAACGGAGGCGTTCACCTAAACCACAAGTATCAGCTTGCTGCCTATGCGCTTCTAGTGGAAGAGAGCTTCAAGACAACCGTCAAGCGAGGCTACATTCATTATAGCAAGGACAAAGTTAACGTACAGGTCGATCTGAACGACGAGATCCGCAGGCGTGCATTGAAGATGATACGCGAGATAGGACGGATCATCCAAGAACAGATTGAGCCCATAGGCACCAGGAACACCGGCAGATGCACGGATTGCGAATACAGCCGGTACTGTGTTGCCCATCAGTCAGAGGATTGATACACTATGTACTTCTTTTCCGAAGAGGAACGAAAATATCTCCTGAAGAAGCTCATTCCCAGAGCAAGGGAGAAGGGCATAGCCGAGGATCTAAGAGGCTGGAACTGGCACTGCTCTGAGCTCTCCTCCCCTCACGACATCGCCCTGCCCGTCTGGGAGGTCTCCGATAGGTACTGTGAGACAGGAAGGGACTGTTTTCTAAGACATGTGCAGAAGATTAGCGTTCCTGCCAGCGAGGAGATGGTATCCGGTCGCATTTACCACCAGGCCATGGCCGAGCTTTATCCCACAGCTAAGAGACTGATTTACAGAGAGGGCCTGGGAGTCTGCACCAACCTGGCCGGGATCCTGATGGAACGATTGCCAGAGGCCGTGCTTGAGGCGGAGGAGCAGCTATCTCATGTCAAGTGTTCTACAGAGGCCTCCAGATATGTAGGGGAAAACTTGAGAAAGCTCTGGTCCTTCGAGGTGAGCAGAATAGTCTCCTCCATCTACGAATACCTTGGAAAATACAAGTACCTGAGCGATGACTCCTTGATCAATCATGCACTCCCGTTTGTGGTGGAGCACAAGCTGGACGGCCAGTACCTGGGCCTCTCCAGTAACCTTTCAGCCGATGCCATTAACATGGGCGGAATGCTGATCTGCGACCTGAAGACAGGCCTCAGGAAGGACTTCCACCGGCTTTCCGCCACAGGTTATGCTCTGGTTTACGAGAGCCTCTATGAGGTGCCCATCAACATCGGCTGCACAGTCTACCTGAGCTTTCCCAGGAACCACCCTACGCCGCATATTGATCGGGATTTCTTCATCATCAGTGATGAGGTCCGACAGTGGTTTATTGAAGAGCGGGACGGCAAGCAAGATCTGATCTTTTACGAACGCGATCCTGGAAGGTGCCAAAGTCCGGGAAACTGTCGATATAAAAAATATTGCGAATAAATTTTTTAATTCTTTAAAAAAGTGTTTAGGAATTTTATACAACACAGTCTCCGCTGGAGTTGGACTAAAGCTACTATGAAGTGGTATATCCAGCAGAGGCTACATTATTGGCCTCATTTGCCTCGTCTACCTGATTCATGTAGTCCGCGGTAACCCGGTACTTATAGCTCTTGCCCGTTGGCACCTGGTGATTGAAGGACAAGGTTTTTGAATTTCGAATTACGGCCGATGTCGAACTGTAGGCCAGGTTTGTCACGCCACCAGTGCCTAATAGGTTAAAGCCCACTGTTGGATTCTCAGTCCACTCCACCTTTACCTTGAAGGCTCCTGTGGCAGTATCCATTATTCGGTTTGCTGCAGTCACATTGATCTGCACATTGTGCCCGGCGGGAACCACGCTGATTCTATTGATTTTCAAATCGCTGATTACGATATCCGGTTTTAGTTTCACGCTATCCGGAATATCTGGGGCCTTTGCAGCATCAGACAGTACTGCAAAAGTCATGACTATTGCTATACATGCTGCCAAGCGCAGGAAGCTAAACCGTTTCATGACAAACACCTCTTTATTGAATTACATGATTGTCCAATCCATTTAATTTGATCGCTCAGGGTCACCTCTACAGGAGTGTGTCCAGAGCTGTCGCGTAGAGCAGGACGGTTGCCTCCCAGGAGGTCTGCCTGAGGACCTAAGGCCAGTGACGAAATCAGGCTAGTACAGCGAGGCCGAAATAAACCAATGTTTTGACTTCGCGGCTTCGCGCCTTCGCGTGAGATTCAATAGGGTCAGGTTTCACGCGAAGCCGCGAAGGCACGAAGAGCGATTAGCCGTTCACAAAAGCACATCATCCTCTCACAATCATGGCTTCAATTAGGCCCAGCTGTAATTTTTTCGAATTATCCCCTAAATATTCAACCTCTCCAAGTAATTATTTATCGGTCAACAACACATTATACGTTATTCGGTGATTTTATGAATTTTGAACACGTGGCCGGAAAAGATAAAGGCAAGATCAGGCTCTTTGCCCTGAGCACCTGCATCTGGTGCAAGAAGACCCGGGAGCTCTTGTCGTCTATGGGCGTGGCCTTCGACTATATTTATGTGGATCTGTTAAAAGGAGAGGAGAGGGCAGAAGCCATAGCCGAGGTTAAAAAATACAATCCAAGCACCTCTTTTCCCACGCTTGTCATCGGCGAGAAATGCGTCGTAGGCCTGAAAGAAAAAGAGATCAAGGAGGCGCTGGCCGGATGAATGAAGAATTTGCTGAGCCCACAGGCGAGGAAGTGGAAAGATTATACTCCCGCCTGGATAAAGATGCCAGGCAAGGCGGATACAATCTCAATCAGGATGCCGATTTTGTGAGAGGGCTGGTAAAGGGTCTTCTCATTAACGTGAGGCGATATGGCTACCAGGCCTGCCCCTGCCGCCTGGCCGCCGGCGATAAAGCTCTGGACCTGGATATCATCTGCCCTTGCGACTACAGAGATGCGGATGTAGCTGAATTTGGCGCCTGCTACTGTGCGCTTTATGTCTCCAAAGCCGTCCTGAAGGGTGACAAGGAGCTGTCTTGTATTCCGGAGAGAAGACCGCCGCAAGAGGAGAGAGAGAAGATTAAACAGAAGCAAAAAGCACCAGGAGAAAGAGAAGCTCTGGGAGCTGATATCGCCAAGGTGGCCTTGAAGCTTTCCCTTCCCGTTTGGAGGTGTACGGTCTGCGGCTACCTCTGCGCCCGGGATGCCCCCCCGGAGGTCTGTCCCATCTGCAAGGCCGGCAAGGAGAGATTTGAGCGGTTTATTTAGAATTTAACTTTTTCTAGATCAAAAGGACCATCCATGGCAGGAAGCAAGAAGGCTGAGCTGAAGGTAGTGGGCATGGTTTGCGCCGCCTGCACGGCGGCCATCGAGAAGGCTCTGCGCAATCTGGACGGTGTCGTATCCGCTCAGGTCAACCTGGGAACGGAGACTGCATCAGTAGAATATGATCCTGAGAAGCTTCGCCTGGCCGATCTTGAAAAGGCGATAAGGGATACGGGCTACGATGTGATTGATGAGAAGGTCGTGCTCAAAATAGGCGGTATGGTCTGCGCCATGTGCGTGGGGGCTCTGGAGATTGCTCTCAAGAAACTGGACGGCGTCGTGGATGTGCGCGTGAACCTGGCCTCTGAGAAAGCCTATGTCACCTTCAATCCCGGCATGGTTGGCCTGCAGGATATGGAAAAAGCCGTTGTTGATACCGGCTATCAATTCCTGGGCCAGGCTGGCGAGGAAGCTTTGGCCGACCGGGAGAGAGAGGCCCTTCAGAAGGATCTGGCCGACAAGAAGCGGCGCATCATCATCGGCTTTGCCACCAGC
>JAFGNK010000088.1 GCA_016927055.1 Methanotrichaceae archaeon
CCAGAGCTTTGCCGGTGTAGATGGCCTCGTTCATTTCTACAATGGCTTTGTAGAGTTCGGGATATTCAACCTTGGTCTTAGCCATGCCTTCGCCAAAGAAAACTTCTTCTTTCATAACATTTCACCGGAATATGCATTATCTTTACAGAGAGTTATAGATTTCCATAATAATTAGCTGCAAAGGATCGTAGATTTAGATAATTGATCCGAACGTGACATACTGTATGAGAAATATATCTTGATGCAGTCTTTAGCCCTCTTCTGCGTCGGCATAGCCCTGCAGAAGAGAGCGGAAATCAGTCAGTGAATTTAATAGAAAACAATTTATTAGACTGAACAATACTGGAAAACAGATCGAGATCAGCCAGAGCGATAATCATTTCACTTTGATTAACCTCATCGATCCGGCCCGGCAAAAAGAGGCGAATCTGATGAGCGATATAAATATAACCCAGGTGGCATCGGATGACAATGCCAGCATCAATCTTGTACTGGCCCTGTACATACCTTTATTGATGAGAGCAAAACTTCTGCTCCGAATGGTGGGAAACCCTTATATGTCACCTCTGCATCCTTGGGTGCGCTGTGCGGGGCCATAGGGTAGCCTGGTATCCTACAGGACTGGGGGTCCTGTGACCGGCGTTCAAATCGCCGTGGCCCCATATTTTATAACAATAGATTTTGATTTTTCTGGCGATTCTTTGAAACGCTATTTAAGTGTATATCGTTATTATGGCTCGTATTATATTTCTCTTTGCAAGTTCAGCGATATCTCGATGAGATTCTCCCAATTTATGGCCATTCAGGTATTCCTTTAGAAAGCTTTGCTGATCCGGAACGTTAGGATAAAGAAGGTCCATCAATTCGGTATACCTGCATCTTTTGATACACCAGCACCCGCAAATAGGACATATTTCTTCCCCTTTTTGAAACTGCTAACTCTGTGCGAAAATAGGGGAAATTTTATGTCCCATGGCAAGTAAATTATCAATAATGAGATCAACTTTGCCGTCCATCCGAGGCTGTAGACCTAATGTGGCAAAGCATCTCGGTTTATTGATGTTTTTCGCCCTCTTTTCAATCACAATATCCGCCCACGCCGTCATCATAGACTTTGAAGATATCGAGACCGCAGGATGGGGGACCGGTGGACAGACAGTGATCTCAGATCAATATCGGGACAGGGGGGTTATATTCAATAGGCCTATCGCTATTGATTACTCCAAAGGCCTGGGCATAAAAGGATACGCCCATTCTCCCACTCGAGCCGTGGAACCATGCTACTCCAAGGAGTTCTGCGATACCCCGATTGAGATGAACTTTGAGATTCCCGTCAACTATCTCAAGTTGTGGGTGGGTCAAAGCCACAGCCTGAACATCCCCATGAAGGTAAGGCTCCAGGCTTACGATGGAGATGGAAACCGGTTGGGATACGATGAGATGACCATGGGTCCCAGCGATTCCTCGATTCCGATCAGCATTCCTCTTGAGGTCACCTCTGCCGAAAAACCGATCTACAGGGCCGATGTTGGCTACATGCCTGATAAGAACGGCTATGTTGACAATGCCGGTCTTGCTGTAGATGACGTGGAGTTCGAGGTAAACGGGATACCCCAGGTGGACTTAATCGCAAGCCCAGGTACTTCCTTGAATGTCGGCAAATCCTTTATCTTTTCCGCTCAGGCCTCCGATCCCGAAGGAGAGCCTCTGCAGTACTCGTTTATCTTGGATGATCATGCCGTCAGGAGACCATCAAGTAATAACACCTGGGAATGGAAACCGGCTCAAGAAGATGTGGGCGACCATGTGGTAATGGTGAGAGTCTCAGATGGTTTCCAGTCCAGCCATGACGAATTGAAAATTTCCGTGCTTCCTTATGTGCCTCCTAACGCCCTGCCTTCTATTTCCTCTATCCAGATAGCTCCTGAGACGCCCCGCATAGGATCGCCAGCGACCTTTACCGTTCAGGCCTCTGATCCCGAGGGAGACCCGCTGGAATATCTATTCCTCCTGGATGATCAACCGGTCACATCCTGGTCAGCCAGTCCCAACTGGGAATGGACGCCTTTAGAGAAGGATGCGGGGGAGCATACAATCACCTTAGCAATCAGGGACGGAAAGGGCAGAGATCCCGGGGCTGCAGATGATGAGATGCATAAGAATTTCTCTGTGCTGCTTGCTCCGCTTCCTTTGCCTACTCTGCCTCCTTCGCCACCTACGCCTCCACTTGATTGGATTCCATGGATCTTGGCTGGCGGTTTGGGAGCAGCCATCCTGGGGCTACGCATCTGGCGCAAAGTCAAAGCCCGGCGCAAGATCAAAGTGCCCGAGGCACCAAATCTATCCTTTAAAGCCCGTGCCGATCGGGGGAAGGCCAGAATGGATCCGGAGGAAGGGCTTGGTGTATTGGCGGAGATATCCTTCCGGGCTGTGGCTGATGCAGGAGATATGCAGACGGATGACGACGGTTTGGACATCATCAAGGAGGAGTTGGAGAGATGAATGCGACTGAATTGAATCTAAACAAAATACTGCCCGCTACAATCCCGGACTTCTCTGATCTTCTGGCCCGGACTATTGATGAGAATGGCTTGCTAGCCTCGCTGAAGGCATCCTTGATCAAGGCTGCTACAGGCCAGCAATGGAGCGGCCAGGTCGCCTGGAATGCCCAGGATAACCTCGACGAGCTTCTTGATGTGGATCTGCAGGAAGTGTTGATTGGAGCCTGGAATAAGTCCACCATCCTTCGCAGATACCTGGATGTCCAGAGATATCCCCCGGACAAAACATTCATAGTACATCTCACCGAGCACAGCATCCGGTCGGAACACCGGCCTTACCTGGAGGTCAGCATAAACGGCCTTTCTGGCAAGCTGGAGTTTTGCCTTATGCTCGAGTTGAAGGTCAAAGGATTCAAGCTGAAGATACGGGGCGGCGAGATCCATGAGATCCTTAGCGGCGAATGCCGTATCAAAGCTACCTTTAGCTGCGGTCCGGCTCTTCTATGGATGACCGAGACCGAAACCATTTCCTTGCCCGGATCCATCAAGCTTGAACCGCCACGAAAGATTGGAGGGTAATCCTATCCCATATTTTTCTCGACAGCAAAAGACGGGCATAGGATAAGCTTTTTTATTAGGGCAGTAAACATGTGGCGCTGAAAAGAGAATAAAAATGGCACGAAAATACAACTCCCTCAACCTCGCAGGAGCGCTCATCTTCATCGGCATTCTGCAATGGTTTATGACCGTGCTCGCCTCCGAGACTCTCTTTCCCGGTTACAGCACCAGGGCCAATGACCTGAGCGATCTGGCATCAACCGTTCCGCCCAATATATCGCTGGTCCAGCCCTCCGCCATGCTCTTCAACACGGCAACATTCCTGATTGGCTTGCTGGTCCTCATCAGTGCCTTACTGATCTACCGTGCCTGCAAAAAGCAGCTTTTTCCGGCGCTTTTCGCCATATCCGGCCTGGCTGCCATGGCAGTGGGAGTATTTCCCGGTGACACAGGCAGCATACATGCATTGGTAGCTATGGCCTGGTTTGTGACAGGTCCTCTTTCCGCTATTGCAGCTTACGGGTTTCTAAGCAAGCCCTTCGCATACTTCTCAATTGCCATCGGCGTGTTTGCGCTCATCGTGCTCTTCTCAGCGGTCTTTATGGGCCAGACCTCGCCCTTCCTGGTCTTCGGCAGAGGGGGAGAAGAGAGAATGCTTGCCTATCCCGTGGTTCTCTGGATGATGGCTTTGGCAGGCTACCTGATGGGCTCCTCTCAAATAAATGCGGAAAAATAGAAGAGGCTTCAGCTCGATTCTTTTGCTATCGCGCCAGTTTATGGCCCTTCTCCAGTTGCGAAATCTGTTCTTCGCCTTTGGCAGCCAATTCCTTGAAATGATTGATAGTATCCCGCATTTTGGGCAGCGCTTCCTGCTTATAGGTGCTGATGGAATCCAATGCTTCCATGACATCGGCAAAGGAAGTCTTCAGCGTCTCGACAGAGACATTGGCTTCCATTGATTGTTTCTGGATTTCAGCCCCCTGTTCCTTCAGCATTCGCGCGTTGCTGCGGATGATATTATTCGTGGTCTCATTGAGTATTTTAATCTTCTTCAGGACAATCTTCTGGTTATAGAGAGCGCCGGCAACCATCACTGAGTTCCGAAAAGCGGGAATCGTCACATTTGTGGCTCTTTCTACCCCGCGCATCAGTTCCTTATTATTTCTGATCACAATCTCTGTCGTCATTACGCACTGCTGGTTGACGACGATCATCTGCTGCATATCCATAAACCGCTGCCGCAGCGGAAAGAGGACTTCTTCAGTGACAAATTTAACTTTTTCCGGGTCTTCGGTCCTGGCTCTGGCCGCTTCGATTTGCTTTTCAATCGATTCATCCATCAGGGTACCAAGCTGGATTTCTTTCATCAGCTTTTTAGTCAAATCGCGCATTGCATGCTGTTCGATCTCCAGGGTAGTATTATCGTTTTTCAGAATTGTTTTCCCTTTGTCCAAAGAGACAATGATATCCGCAATCACCGCATCTGCTTTCTGGTATTTTGCAAAATAGGCCCTGATCGGTTCAAACAGCTTCCTCAAAATGCCGGTCCTGGTGAAATCAATCAAGCTGGGGTCCAGGTCTTTTAATTCCTGCTGCAAATCCATTAAACCTTTTGCCACAAGGCCGCCTTCATCGCCATCCTTGGACAGGTTCCCGACTGTCATCTGCAGCAATGAATTTTTATTTGCCGATTTTCGCATCGAGTCAGCCCCAAAAGACTCGATGGACCGGAGGATATCCTTTCTTTTGGCAAATTCATCAATATCCAGGGTCATGATTTCGGCAACATTGCTCTCCGCTACAGCCTGAAGCTGGTCTACTTCTTCCGGCACCGGTTTGATCTGCTCCTGGATCTCTTTCTTGATCGCCGCTTCATCGGGCACTTCCATTGTAAAGGCCATCTTAATTCCTCCCAGGATTACAATTCGGCATTAAACATATTGCCCAGTTTATAGACAACGTCATCGGTATCAGCGTTAATACTGGCAGCCTCATTGATGCTGGAGATCTCCTGCAGGGCCTGGATATCTGCATTATAGCCGATTGTGTATATTGGTATTCCAAGTGCCCGTACTATGTCTTTGATGTCCCCCAGATCATGCCCTCTATTGGTTTCACCGTCGCTGAGAACGAAGATCATTGGCTTCAGATTGGGATCTATTGCCTGCTGCACCTCGATCATCTCCATAGCGACAGCAATCGCATCAAAGGTTGCCGTGCTGCCGCTGGCCTGCAAATCATCAACCGCTCCGGCAAACATGGCCCTCTGGGTCAGATTGAATTTGGCAATGGGCAGATCGATATTGACATCATCAGAATATGATACCAGGCCAATCAGATTGTCCTGGCCAATGTATTTTTGACCCTCGCTCAATGACTTCTTTAGATTATTCAGCGGCTCGCCCATCATGCTGCCGGAAACATCGGCCACAAAGACGGCGCAGATATTTGTGTTTTTAATAAGTTTCCAGAGTTTTTGGGCCTGGATGATCACGTCGCCGCTGACGGGTACCGCTTCAGGTTTGTATTGATTAAGGCCGTTAAAACCATATTTGGTGGCCATGGTCTGGTACTTTTCCTGTTGAGAGAATTCAACAAATTTGTTCAGGATTTTCTTTTTCTCTGCCGATAGCTCGCCGATCGCATACATCGGGCTGTCATGTCTGACCCCAAACGGAATAAATTCGTAGGACCTGATATCCGGTGTATTCATATAGGTCTGGTATTCCAGGATGAAACCATCCAGAATACCTGATTTAGCAGATTCCCTCATTTGCAGGGTTGTATAGGCGACCACGGGAATATTGTCCTGGAAGCTCTCAAATCCGGCTTCTGCTTTATCGCTCAATAAGTTGCTGCTGTCAAAAGTCTGCAATGTTGAAATCAAAAAGTTCAGCCCTGTTGAACTGGCAAAAGGATTGGTGTAGCCCATATTCAGCTCTTTGTTCGCAACAGCATCAACAACCGTCTTGATATTGATTGCCCCGTATTTGGCAACCAGCTCGTCTTTCTTGGATTTAGTGAGCAGGATCCCGGCCACATTGCCAGCAAGTCTTTTTTGCACTAATTCGGCTTCAACCCCTCGAGATATGATCATCTCGCCCCAGAGTTCATTGGAGGGCGTATAGGCATCCGGCAAATGCTTGCCAGAGGTAATATAGTCGGCACCTTGACCGGAAGCGATTCCTCTGAGCCTTACCGATACCTGCTTGCCGTCTATCATTATTTTTGCGTTATTGAAGTCTCTGGCCACCTCTGTCAGCCAGCCATCAGTACCGCTGCCCGCTTTTTCCGTTGAGGAAAATATTTCGATGTAGCTGGGCGTGTTGCTGTTCACCTGCGGCGGGTATTTGGAGATATCAGGCAGGTTTTCTTTCAGGTCTGGGGGCTCAATTTCAACTTTGCCCATCTTATGCGGGACTGTTTTCACATCGATGCCTTTGATGATGGACTCCAGCGATTCATTCGGATGGTCACCATCTCCTATTAATTTAATCCCTATATAAACCAAGAGAAATACCACAACTGCTAATCCGAATACCTTTAAAATTAAGTCCTTGTTGCTTTTGTCCATCATGCTTATGCTCAGCCCCTCAATTCTTATAGTATTTTGCCTGTTTGATCAGATTATCGATCTCGATCATGCCGGCCATTTGCTCAAGTTGGCCGCTCTCTACGCTGTTTAAGCCTGAGATCTCCAGCAGCAGCTTATCCAGTTTCAGAAGGATCTGTTCATTATCTTCTGTGGCAGCTTTCACAGATGTTATATATTCGTCATAGACCTTAAATCTTTCATCCATTAATTGCTGCGAAAAGGCCCCTGCTTCGTTTTTCTTTCTGATGAAATTGTAGTCTTCTTCATCGAATGCATTCAGTTTATTGAGGATACTGCGGATATTCATAAAAAATATCTTCTCCACCTCGGCAATGACCGCATCAAATTTCTGGTAGCTGATCTCTGAGGCACTGAAGATCTGCAGAAGGATATCACGGATAGTTTTATTCTTTTTTTGCAGCCGCTCAATCTGATCTTTCAGCAGGTCAACAGTTGCTTGGAATGTTTTTAGCTCGCGGTGCATATTCAGTGCTTCAATATAATCATCCACCGTACTATTTTTATCGGGTGGAATTGCTTTCTCCGGTCCAGAAAGGAGCTTATAATTGCCATAGATTAACCCGGCGCCGCTTAAGAAGATGATTGTGCTGCCAAGGGCTGTTGCCAATGCACTGGGCCCGATCAACTCCAGTCCGATCAATCCTGGCGAGAAGGTAATTATGTCAGCTGCGGCAATGCCCAAATTCAGGCCCAATAGCTTAATCAGCTTTTTCCTTTCCATGCACTCTTACCCTCAGATTCTTCTGTGCAGGTTTATTCTCAACATATTTCATATTACCGTATACTGGTCAACGTTGTTTATCTGGGGCAGGCCGGGCATAATCTTTGGGCATCACACCCTTAAGAGAGCGGTTATAGCTCTCGATGGCGACCATAGCATCATCAACGAGCTTGGCCTTGGTGGCCTGCTCGACATTGGTCTTCAAAAAAGGACCTAGCGGCCCTCCTTTGCCACCCAAAATATGTTCGGATCTTCGCTATTTAGTATGGGTAAGGCTATGATTCGATTCCTTTCAGACCCCTTATTTGCTCTGCGCCTCTTTGCCTCTGTGGCTAGATTTTACAGAGATGGCTCTAATTATCGCTAGTATCTCCAACAAAATCACAGAAGCGAGATAGGCACAGAGTTAATCGCTTATCCTCCTTTTCTTGATGCAATATAGGCCGTCGCCAGGATTCCCATTATGGCGAAGATGCCCTCTAAGCCTGGCTGTTTCTCAGCAGCCGTAGCAGTAGCTGCAGTCTGTGTTTCTGGTAACGGCATGCGATATAAGAGCTGCACATGAGCAGTCTTTCCATATTCTCCCGGTTTTGCTCCTGGTACCTTGCCGTCGCTGTGGTATCTCACAACAATCAACGTCCTGGTTTCATTGGTGCCGGTGGGCAGAACCGGCAGGTCTACACGAAATGCGCCGTTGCCTTTCCCATCTGCTTGGAATGCATTTTCAGAGCCGTCCAGGGCGCCGGCAGGTGCCACTACAAATTTGTATTCCGGCAAATGCATAACACCAGCCCACCAGACTGTGTAAGTCCCATTGGGCACCAGGTTATGGAAGGTAAAGTCCATGGTGGCGCTTTCATTCATCACTGTGTAAGTCCCTCCCCCGGTTGCGGAAAGCCACTCTCCCAAAGTAAAACCTAAATCCTCACCTTTGGGGAAAGGCCCAACAGGATTGGACGTTTCCATTAAAGGATCATGGGGCGTGTGGTTGGTGGTAGCATACGCCTCTTTTGCCATCATAATGGGGTCCTTTGACTGCATGGGATCGGCTCGATAGACAAGGTCAGGTGTACTATCGTTGAGAACAATATAGGCATCCTGCACAGGCATTGGCATCGGGAAATCGACGTGTCTGGCAAAGGACACGTTGATCACTGTCGGTGAAGTCGGATAATCTTCAGCTATGGCGAAGCTCACTAACGAGAAGACCATTGCAACGAACAAGATCATAAATTTGAATTTGAAATGCATATTGCACCTCCCTTCCAAAAAAAACATATTATAACGAATGATCAATGGTATTTAAATTATTGGACCTGCCGTTTGCCATGGCCTGGTTTGTAACATGTTTGCCTGATCCCATGGTTCTCTGGATGATGGAAGAGCAGTTCTTTTCCTTTTCTTCCAATGGTATTCCCTGAATTGGCGTTTGCCGGCAAAAAAAATCCTGCCTCACGCATCGCAAGGCAGGA
>JAFGNK010000089.1 GCA_016927055.1 Methanotrichaceae archaeon
CCGAACGCAAATAGGCGATTATTCTGATGAGCAGATCCAGGAAACCGAAGGTTCGGATATTTCTGAAATCCGACTAACTTGGGCGCGTGGCCCGAAGCATACCCCATCCCTTTAGGGTGGGGTGGCCGCGCGCAGTTTGATTTTTAAATGAATGTCATATTGCCGGTCCAGCGAGCTGTTCTTCCGGGGTGGTGCGCGCGGGTGTTACGCGCGGGGAGCTGGGGCTCCCCTCAATGCCGGGGAGATTGTCAGTGGTGATATATTATCTCATCCATCTTGCCGGCCCCGGATGTCCACCGGCTCTCCCAGTCCCCCCTGCCCGGTGGCCGCCCCGCCCAGCTCCCGGCTCATCCGCTCGCCTAACTTCGCCAGCTCGGTCATCCAGCAGGCATTTTGCCCGAACCGGGGCCCCCGTTCTCTTTGCCTGCGCTCCCGTCCGTCCTGGGGGTCGTTAGTACAGCGAGGCCGAAATAAGCCAATGTTTTGACTTCGCGGCTCCGCGTGAGATTCAACAGGGTCCGGTTTCACGCGAAGCCGCGAAGAACGACCAGCCGTTCACAAAGGCACACTATCCTCTCACAATCATGGCTTTAATTAGGTCCGGCTGTACCGGCGGCTGCAACTTTGCTGCTGGCATGGGTGGGCTTTCGTGAAATCTGTGGGCCAGAAGAAGCCATTTCGAGCCAAGCCCAAGCGCCCGGTCCACCGGGGGGTCGCCAGGGCACCAGGTCGCCAGCGTTTGCGCAGCATCTCGCAGAATCGGTTTGTACCACATATTTATATCGTTGAATGACGACTATTCAATTGGGCAAAAGTCGACCAAGACCATCTTTTTCCCTCCTTCGCAAGTATAGCCATCGACTTTGCCCAAACCCTCCTATTTTCTCGAACCGCCTTGCCATCTCTCTGCCTTCAAGCCGAGAAGGAATTTTTAGAATTCTATCATCCGCAAACGATGGCGCTATCTTTGCAGAGGATGATCTTGTTTAGAAAAGCGAGCCCCTGGCTATCTATCTCAAAATTAAAAAATATGGGGTCTTTGCGTCCTTATGATGGGTTTTTGCCCGGATAGGACGCAAAGCACCTCTGCTGGCGGTTTTGAATTAATCAGGAATCTGCTTCTTTCCTAAACCCAGCCGCGCATCTTCATGGCTTCGACAACCCTGGCCACCGCGACGGTGTAGGCTGCCTGTCGCATGTTGATATTGTACTGCTTGGAGGCGGCAAGGACGCCCTGATAGGCCATGGTCATCCTCTCATCCAGCTTCTGGTAGACCTCATCGAAGGACCAGCAGTAGCGTATGATGTTCTGCACCATCTCGAAGTAAGAGACGGTGACGCCACCGGCGTTGGCCAGGAAGTCGGGAATGACGTGCACCTTATTTTGGAAGAGGATCTCGTCGGCTTCCGGAGTGGTGGGGCCGTTGGCCAGCTCTACAATGATCTTGGCCTTGACCTTTCCAGCGTTGTCCTTGGTGATCACGTTCTCCAGAGCCGCAGCAACGAGAATGTCCACATCCAGCTCCAGTAGCTCTTCATTGCTGATCTTCTTGGCACCGGGGATATTGGCCACACTTGAGGTCTCGGCCTTAACCTTGGCAGCTTCATCGGCATCGATGCCTGCGGCATTGAATACTCCGCCCTTGGAGTCGCTGACGGCAACAATCTTGCTGCCGAAAAGCTCCTCCGCCAGGGAATGGGCATAGCTTCCGGCATTGCCATATCCCTGAACGGCCACGGTGGCCTTGGAGAGATCGATGTTGAACTCTTTGGCAGCTTCCCTCAGAGCGTACATGCCGCCCCGGGCGGTAGCATCGCTTCTGCCGCAAGAGCCACCCACGCAAAGCGGCTTGCCGGTGATGCATCCGAAGTTGTTGGACCCGGTCAGTTTTGAGAACTCATCCATCATCCAGGCCATCATCTGGGGTGTGGTATAAACGTCAGGCGCGGGAACATCCTTATCCGGGCCTACATTCTGCCAGACCATGTCGATGTAACCCCGGCAGAGGCGCTCCTGCTCGCCCATGGAAAGCTCCTTGGGATTGCAAATGACTCCGCCTTTGCCTCCGCCCAGGGGCAGGCCGAGAAGCGAGGTCTTCCAGGTCATCCAGGCAGATAGGGCTCGCACAGTGTCGATGGTCTCGTCGGGATGGTATCTGATGCCGCCCTTGCAGGGGCCAAGAGCATCATTGTACTGAACTCTGTAGCCCTGAAACATCTTCATGCTACCGTCGTCCATGCGTACCGGGATAGATACGTGAAACTCTCTGCGGGGGTGCTTGAGAAACTCATGCACACCGGCATCCAGGTTCAGAATCTTTGCGCAATCGTCGAGTTGTTTTTGGGCTATTTCAAAGGGATTCGGTTTGGACATTTTTGCATCTCCGTTTAGCATCTACCCAAATCTTTATGTTTGACTGGTGGTGGCAGAGGTCCACCCTTGGCTATATAACAATTCTGAGTTAAATTTATAAATGAGGAAGAAGGCCGGAAATGTCGTGTCGGCCTATTTAAAGTTTTGCGATTAATAAATTTCCTAAAAGCCATCTCCTTTTTACAACCTCATAGAATTTAAATATTGTCCTCAGAATGCGAATTCATAAAAAATCATAAAAAAACTTAATGAATAATTTTACAATCATCTCAGAATTGAAGCACTGTCCCAAAAGGGGCCTCGCAGAAAGTTAAAAGTTGGCTGCGTATCACCATCAAGCTTAGTGTATTCGGATGGATAAAATTCGAAGAAAATTATGCAAAAAAAAGCAGCATGGCATCGCTTCTGATGCCGTGCCTGTAACCATTCTCCCCGCCCTGAATGTCAGGGTCTTTCTTATCCTTTCCTGATGCCTGCAAGATAATATGCAGCTTTCTAATGAGGCAGCTACTCGCTCACAGCGATCCAGGCGTCCAGGATCTCTTCCGCTTCATCGCGGTAGGCATCCATGACGTAGGGTATGCCCGAGACATAGGCAGCCTCTTCGGAGAGGGCCATGAGATCCTTTCTGGAGATGGTGCCCAGATTGAAGTTGCGAGATCCGGCCATCAGTTGCTGTATTCCCGTCTTGAATTTCTGGCAGTAGGTATACAGTCCGATCGCGCCCAATGGAATCTGGTTTATTTCCTGGCCGTATTTGGCTTTAAGGTCCTCGTAGGATACGAAGATTTCCTCTGCCTGGCTGCCATACTTGGAGATGCTATTAGGCAGTTCGCCTTTCTCTATCCATTTGCCGATGTTCTTTCCTACCATTCCCGGGATCATGAGAGATCTTCCCATGCACACTGCTTTGACAAAAGGTGCGCCCATAGCAATGGACTTGAAGACCCCGTCCTCAGTGGAAAATCCGCCCGCCATGGCGATGTCGGGTACCTTCATGCCTCTTTTGGTGAGCTTGCCGCAGAATTCGTAGACTAAGGATTGCAGATAGAAGGTGGGAATGCCCCATTCATTCATCATGGGCCAGGGACTCATGCCGGTTCCGCCCGGAGCGCCGTCGATGGTGAGAAGATCGATCTTGGCCTCGGCACCGTAGCGTATGGCCATGGCCAGCTCGGCCATGCTGTAGGCTCCCGTCTTGAGGGTGATGCGCTTAAAACCGAGATCCTGCAGCCTGTCAACCTCCGCTAAAAATCCGTCTCTAGAGACGAAGCCCAGACGGGAGTGCCTCTCGAACTCTTTGATGGCTCCTGCCTTGTAGGCCATCTGCACCTCCAGGTTGCCGGGATCAGGCTGTACCATATAGCCTCTAGCTTTCAGTTCCTGTGCTCTTTCCAGAGTGTCAACCTTTATCTCGCCGCCGATGCACTTGGCTCCCTGGCCCCACTTCAGCTCAATGGTCTCCAGGTTGTGCCGGGTGGAGACATATTCGGCAACGCCCAGGCGTGTATCTTCAACGTTCATCTGGACCAGTATCTCACCGAAGCCCTCGTGGAATCTCTTGTAGGTCTCGATCCTGCGATCCATCTCCGGGGACTTCTGCACCTTGCCTTTGCCGTCTAAAACGAGCTCTGGATCCACTCCGCAGACGTTTTCGCCGCAGACTAGTGTTATGCCTGATATAGCCGCACCCACAGCAAAGTGCTCCCAGTTCTTCATGGCAATATCTGTGGACCCCAAGGCGCCTGTAAAGATGGGCAGCTTCATCTTCACCTTTTTAGACCAGCCGTATTCGGTAGTGATGTCCACATTGGGGAAGATGGATGTGTCCGGTCCTGGTTCTATCCCTTCGGGAAGACCATGTGCGCCCACCGCGTAACCCTGGATGTTGAGGTGAGAATAATCAAGTGGATAGTTCTTATCGGCTCCTGCCGTCATCTCTCCAAAGGGGCCGGGATAAAGCACCTCTCTGCCCCGGAAAGAGGCAAGCCAGGTCTCGCATCCACCTTTACATCCATCTACACATCGGGTGCAAATTCCAGACATAGGGACTACATTTCTAGAGCGGTTGAATGTCCCCGTTGCTTCATTGGCGTTCGGCCTTCTAAGATTCATTTTATGCCACCTTTTGGTTGCTAATGATCTGATAATCGGTAATCTGCAGGATTAGCCTCAAGGGGAAGGTTCCGTTGGCGCGGTATATTATTCCTAGAATACCCCTGGATCGATCCAACCATTTCGCAAGTAACTGAAATCAGATTATGATCTTTTATGATCTCTTATGATCTGAAACGACATGCCGACCTCTGGATACAAAAAGATTTTTAAGAAATTATCATAACTTTTATGAATCTGAACAAAGGAAAAGCTTTTCCGGCTGGCCTCCTAAAAGCGAAATAGCTGATCTCCAGAATCATTGCATCTGGGCAAGAGGCGAAAAGGATAATAAAGCCGGTATTTTTCTGGCTAATGTGATGCAAGATCGTAAATAGAGATATCTTAAAAGACCCTGGTGAAAGAAGGACAACAAAGATGGCAATAGTCATAGTTGATTACGGCATGGGAAACCTGTTTTCCATATACAACGCCCTGGACTATGTGGGCGGAAATCCCCAAATCGTTCGCGATCCGGAGGGCCTGGACGGTGCTGACGGCATAGTAGTTCCTGGAGTTGGAGCCTTTGGAAGCTGCATGAATCAGCTCTCACGATTCGAGGACAGTCTTTTGCGGCACTTCCAGGAAGGAATGCCAATGCTAGGCATTTGCGTTGGCATGCAGGTGCTTTTCGAGGAGAGTGAAGAGAGTCCCGGCGCGGTGGGCCTGGGCTGGATAGGTGGCAAGGTGGTGCGTCTGCCCGATGGCGTGATGATCCCCCAGATGGGCTGGAACGGCCTTTCTATCAGGCGTCCGGTGGAGATGCTGGATGGGATCTCCGATGGAGACATGTTCTACTTTGTGCATTCCTACTATGGTCTGCCAAGAGATGAGTCTGTGATAGCCGCCACCACGCATCATGGGGTGGATGTGACTGCCGCGGTGTGCAAAGATAACCTGTTTGCCACCCAGTTTCATCCCGAGAAGTCGGGGCCTAAGGGCCTTAGAATCCTGGAGAACTTTGTGAGGTCCACACGATGTTAGCGAGAAGGATTATTCCCTGTTTAGACTGCGATCTGGGGGTGCCGGGAGGGCGAGTTGTCAAGGGCATCGAGTTCAAGCAGATAAGGTATGCTGGGGTTCCCTGGGAGCTGGCCGGCAAATACTATGAGGATGGTGCCGACGAAATCGTCTTTTTGGACATCACTGCGTCTCATGAGCGACGGGAGACGATGACGAGCGTCATAAAAAAGACCTCACTTTCGGTCTTTGTGCCTTTGGCTGTAGGCGGCGGCATAAGCAGCGTGGATCAGGCAAGAGAGGTCTTCAATGCCGGGGGAGATAAGATCACTGTGAACACCTCTGCTCTAAAGCGCCCCGAGCTTATCAGCGAGATAGCCGATCGATATGGAAACCAGGCTGTGGTATTGGCCATTGATGCCAAGCGGCGCTATACTTTGGAAGAAGGCCGGCAGATCGTGCAGACCGAGGAAGGGCCCTGCTGGTTTGAGTGCTCCTTTTATGGGGGCAGGCAGTTTACAGGTATTGACGCCCTCGCCTGGGCAAGCAGAGCGGTATCCCTGGGCGCCGGGGAAATTCTTCTCACCAGCATGGACCGGGATGGGACCTATGATGGCTTCGACATCCCTCTCACGGACGCCGTGGCCAAAAGGGTGAAAGTGCCTGTGATCGCCTCGGGTGGGTGTGCCAGCCCTGATCACATGCTGGAGGTCTTCCAGAAGACCGATGCCTCTGCCGCATTAGCTGCGAGCATCTTTCACTTCGGAGAGTGGAATGTCCGGGACGTGAAGACCTATCTCAAAGAGAGGGGTGTGAACGTGAGGATCTGAAGGCGTTTTCATTGCGGCGCAAGATTTATCCAAGGGAGTGGGATTGGACTGAAGTGATGCATGTGGGTGAGACTGAATGGAGTGGATATATCAGAAATGAGGTACATAGAGCTTACCAAGGCTCCCTGCAATCAGACGCTTGAAGTCATGATCGTCAGTGGTGATGCCTGCTGGGAGAAGAGGTTTGAGTCAATGGGCATACGGAAAGGAAGGATCATCCGCAAAATTGCCTCTCAGCCCTTTGGCGGGCCAGTGGTAATTGAGGTAAACGGCTCGAAGATATCTCTCGGCCGCAATATTGCTGCAAAAATCGAAGTGGAGGTACATGCCTGTCCCTCCCGTTAGTGTTAGGCCCGCTCCCCTCCCGTGTTTTTGATATTTAAGTTGATATGAGTTGCTTTAGCCTCTGGATACTTTCCATGGCCTGAGCAGACTCGTGCAGCTTCTCCTCCTCGAAATGCTTTATGATCTCATCAATTCCCGCTTTTAGCGAGTAGACCTTCATTGGTCTGCCTTTGCCTTCGCGCTTGATCTCTTTCTCTTCAATCCAATTGTTTTCGCGCAAGGTGCGCATGGCTATGCTCACTTCTGGTTGTCTCAGATCGGAGCCCATCTCTATTTCGCGAGATGAGGCTTCTTCTACATTAGCCAGGAATGTGATGAGCGTTGCAACGTTGCGCGGAACGCTCAGGGATCGAAGCGTTTCGACAAATTCCATGTCCTTATCATCCAGGATCTTTACGGTGGACTCTCTCATAATTGTCACCATATTTTTCTTGCCACAAATACTTAATGATATAAATAATTTGTTTTGAAAGGGAATGTCTTTTAATTTTACTTAATTAGACTAATACTTTAGATAATAACTTAAAAAGCAGCTGTCATTTACATTTAGGTGGCTTTACTGGCAAGAATGTAGTGCATTGGGAATTATATTTGTAGCAATTTCCTGATGCCCAATAATGGGGTTGCAGAATCGGAGTGATTTTGTATGCCGCTACTCGAGCCCATCTCTGCATGGGATCAAATAATTAATTAAGGAAGAATAGAAATATATTCGATAATTATATTATTTATAAAGAAAATTAATGTAATATGCGGATTGCATTTATTAGATTGAATTAGCCCGATAGTTCCTTTCTTGAGAGATTTCCACGAGATAGCCTCTCCGAGACTTGGGCAAGATATATTTTCCAGCAGGCGAATGTATTACCATGATATCCATCGAGATCCGCGAGAAGGATCTCAATGAACTGACCCGGACCGAGGTTATAAACCTTCCCGGGACTTTCTTTGCTGGGACCAGTCCTCTTCTGCGACCTTTTATGAAGAAGCTGGAAGCCCTTCTGCCACCCGAAAACAAGGGACGCGGGGACAGCTACGTGCTCTGTGCACTTCATTCTCACATCGACCAGGTGCATGCCGACGAGAGCCAGATTGCCGTGAAGAGCGGCGAGAAGGAGGTGATGATTCGTCGCGAAGAGCTGGGTGAATTGATCGGTGAGAGGTATCCCACCACGAGCCACCATCGCCTAAACCTGCCCGGTCTCTTATTCCTGCAGAGCGGCCCGGCGCTGCAGACAGCCAGCGCCATCATCCTGCGCCGGGTGCACAAGCTGCACATCCCGGACGGATGCAGGACCATGCGCTACATCTTCCACATGAGTGTGGCAGCCATTGATGCGGATAAAGAAAAGGTCGTGATAGTTTTCGACATGGAACGGCTGCCCAAGAAAGAGGACGGCTCCTCTGTGCTGGATTAGATAGGATATCTTCTGGAAGCCAAGCGCAGCGATTCGCTGCAGCCCAGGGAAATCCGCCAACTGCCTAAAAGGGGTGAGAGAATAGGGCACTCATTCTCTCTTAGATGGCTAAATTATCAGGCTTTTTAGTCCCCAGAGCAGTTTCGGATTGAGCCGGAAGAGAACGCGCAGCATCCCTGCCAGGTCCATCTTGGACATATCTTCCTTAGCCATCGAGCCGATAAGATGGTTTAGGTCTTTATCGGTAAGCTTGACGAAGAACTCCTTGAGCTGGAAGCTCTTGGCTATTATCTTGCCGATATCTTCTTTCCAGCGGTCATCGTACTCTTTGAGTCCAGATCGGCTCACATCACATGCGGTTATTGCCTCTGCAGCTACCTCTCCGGCGATGATTCCCGCTTGCATGGCGTTGAGAATGCCTCCTCCCGTAAATGGATCGGTCTGATGAGCAGCATCTCCCACCAGCATCACACCATCCGCAATTGCAGAGTCAATGGGCCCGGAGCAGGGGTCTCCTCCTACGACCATCTCCACCACCTTGCCGTTGGGAAAGCGAGTCTTCATGAACTGGCGCAGCAGTCGCACAGCTTCGCCTGGCTTGGACCGGGAGCCCTGTATTCCCAGGCCGATGTTGGCCAGCTTCTCGCCTTTGGGAAACGACCAGACATATCCGGAGGGGGCGATGCTGTTTCCCAAAAAGAACTCGGTGTATTCGTCATCAATTGATGCATCATGCACCAGGAACTGGGCGCAAGACTCGATATCCGGCAGCTTTAAAGTCGTGTCTATGCCTGCCCAGCGTCCCACCTTGGACTCCACCCCGTCCGCGCCGATGATCAGGGGCGCCTCGATCTGCAGAGGCTCGCCAATGCGCAGCGCCGACACTCCACTGATAGCTCCGTCCTTTCTTAGCAGACCCAACGCTCTGGTCTTTACCAGCACTTTTGCGCCCGCCTGGGCAGCCTGCATGGCCAAGCCGCGATCGAAGACTTTCCTCTCCAGTATGTAGCCGTTGCCGCTACTGCTCTCGGACATAACAACTCTTTTTCCGTCCGGGGCATAGATTCTGGCACCCTTTACCACAGAGGATATCCATTTTGGTTCGGGCTTCACCATGCGGTTTAAGCCCTTCATGCTAACGCCTTCTGCGCAGCGTACGGGATCGCCGATCTCCTGGCGTTTCTCCAGCATGACGACCTTGAGGCCAGCCGAGGCTGCCGTCTTTGCGGCCATAGATCCACCCGGGCCCCCGCCTACTACTATCAAGTCGCACTTCATGCCTCGACCTCTAGGGCTCCTACGGGGCATATTTTGGTGCACAGGCCGCACTCCTTACACTCTGCCGAGACCTCGAGCCAGGTCTCCACCAGCTCCAGGGAACATGTTGGGCAGACTGCGACACAGGCGCCGCAGTAGCAGCATTTGTATCTGTTGACGGTAAGCATGAGATCACATCCTATGAATATCATTAGTAATAATATATTTATAATTAATTTTAATGCTTAGTATTCTATTTCAAAATCCTCGTACCCCTTGCTTTCCAGCTCGGAGAACTCCATCCCAAGGACTATGGCTCCGGTGGGTCCCGACTTCATGGCTTTGAGCAGTTCGCCAACTTGCTTTCTCTCTCCCTCCAGCACAGCCTCCACTCCACCGCTGGGAATGTTTCTCACCCAGCCTTTAATACCCAGAGCTCGTGCCCTTTCCTGGGTAAAGGCGCGAAAGAAAACGCCCTGCACTCGGCCCGAGACGCGAACGTGTACCGCTATCATTTCCCAACTCCTGTAACCAGATCTTCTAAAGCCTTGCGCTGGTCTTTCGCCTTGATGATTCCCGATGCAAGCAAGACTCCCTCCGATCCCAGCTCCAGGGCACTTCTCAGATCCTCACCGTGTGTTATTCCTGCCCCGCAGAGTACACCCACATGAGGGGCGATGAGTTTGACGGCATCAACGGACTTGGAAATGACATCCGGATTTGCCTTGGATACGGGAATGCCGCTGCCGATCAGCTCCGGTGGCTCCACAGCCACATAGTCCGGCTCCAGTGCGGCTGAGGCACGAGTAGTGGCCACATTGTTGGTACAGACTATCGTTTTTATGTCGGCCTGGCGACAGGTGGAGATGGATGCCTCTATCTCAGCCAGTTTGAGCCTTCGCTCGGAGTGGTTGATGAGAGAGCCGGTAGCTCCTGCGGCTTTCAAGGAGGAAGCGGTTACATGCCCCGTAAAGCCGCCATATCCCACCCCGTCCACATGCTGAGCATAGACCGGTATCTTTACTGCCTTAGAGATGATCTGAATATCCGCTACCTGGGGCACGACCACCATTTGCACGGAATAATCCCTGGCGATGTCCTCGCATATCTCTGCCAGGCGAAGAGCCTCCGGGCCGGTCGATTCACGATATGTCTTGAAGTTGAGCACGATTAAGGTCATAATCTCCCTCGCAGCACTCCTGTGATCTCAGTTAGCATATATATTTTGGCTGCATTCGGCCAGTATGCCGTTATAATATTTTTCATAAATTGTAGCGCAAAGGCATTCTCCTGCAAAGATCATCCTTATAGCGTCCTGGAAGATAAAAGCAATCAACGGAAGCATGCCATTTTCCCGGCTATAGATCATATGGTAGAGCAGGCCTTCCGGCTGGGAATAGTCCAGTTTTACCAGCTCCAACTCCTTGTGTTGGGACAGAAATCTTTCCAGAATCGGCTGGCTTCTCTGGCAGATGCTGCAGTCCTTTTTGCCTATAAAGAGCAGCACCACCCTCTCCTTGCTATTGATGGTCTGGGCCAGCTTTAAGGCCGGTCCGTAGGTGTCCTCTAAAAAGGAATTTACAACGTCGGCTACCTCCTCTGGGGGAACACCATACTTTTTGGCAAGTTCATCGGCAAGAAGCTCTTGCTTTTTTGCCATGAATCCCTGCACCTGGGCTTTGAGATCCATGTATGGTGCTGTCATATTCATCCCTTAAATTCGTAATGGTGCTTGCAGAAGAACTATGCAGCATTGTAATAAAAAAGTATGATGGTGGCCAAAATGGGCTTGAATTAGATGAGATTTTGCTTTATTGGCTATAGATCGCTCAGAGATCGCCTAAAGATCATGAATTACCTTGATCCTTAGCTTTGAGAAGTCTTCTTTGATCTCTACATTGAAGCCCATGCCTTCAAAGATCTCTTCCAGCTCAATCCTTACGAATTTTTTGGGCGCATCCGAGCCGAAGATGAGGGTGAACTCGCTCTTGCCGGTCTTGCTCATATTAAAGAGGTTACAGATCTCAAGTCTTCTCAGGATGCTCTCGGCATTAAAGAGCTTATGTTTGAACTGCTCGGCATGAGCCCGGCAGACCTCTTTATGCATATTCCAGAACTTTTCTTTGTCTGGATGGGTCTCAATGAAGCTTAGAAACAGTATCCAGTGATCGATATCCAGAATCACATGCTCGCCTGCGGAGAGCATTTCTGCATGGGTGTAAACCTTCTTGTCCTCGGCAAAGTCAAAGAGCATCTTATGTTTGCCAAAGAACTTCAGAGACTCTCGCATCAGTTCGCTCTGGGACATACCCAGGTCTTCTTTCATCTTCTTAAACAGGCCTGCTGTCTCTTCATCTAAAGCTATGGTAATTCTTTCCGGTGACTTCATTTCATCCCCAGCATTCTTCTCTGCCTATACCTTTTCCCTTATGCTATATTACCTTTGTCAAGCATTATCTTTTTATACCGATGCCGGAATACGTTTTCCTAGCGCTCTTGCGCTAAAGGCGCCATCGCTGTAGACCGATATTGTTAAATTCAAAAGAGAAATTATCCTATACCATGGACTCGTGGATGAAGGATAAGAAAAAGTACAGCGAAAAGGATAAAGTAAAGCTGGAGAAAGGGTCTGGCTTTGTTAAGGCCTGGACACTGCTCAGCAATTGGATTTATCGGGTAGTATCCTGGTAATCAGGGCCAGTATCGGCGCTTTCAAAATTCATCATTTTGTTTTTATGGTATCGCCGAGCATTGCTGCTCTTATCTTTAGCTGAGCTATAACATCGCCTCTGCTTGATCCCTGGGCCATTATGGACAGGATGGGGTTGTCTGCGGCTATTCGCGATCCCTTTTCCGGTACGTCTGCCGTCCAGTCTCTGGCCAGATCCGACTCGATCGTCAGATCCTGGGGTGCATAGATTATAATTCTGCCTGCGGTGCGATGAGGCGGAGCTGGCCGCTTGGGCAGATTTCCTAAAAAGGATTGCATATGGGCCTGAAAGACATTGACCCCTCCGGCCATCTCCACGGCGTCTAGGCTCCCCTGAAAGCGGCTGTTGACCTCGACCACCACTGGACCTTTTTCGGTGAGCAGGAAATCGACTCCATTGCTGCCCACGAGCTGCAGGGCCGCGATTATCTCTTCTGCTATCTGTCCTATGCCGCATTGTGGGGGTGCAAGGGGTGTGATGTTACCGCTGTACCTGAATCCCTTCGCCCCAGCCCAGGGCACGCCGATTAGCTGCTCGTTGACGGCAATGGCACGTGCCTCGCGACCGTTACCAATGACTGAGACGCTGGCCGGACGGCCAATGATCAGCTCTTGGGCGATGAGCTCCTCCCCATTGCCATCTTGCATGCATTTCCCTGTTTTCGCTTGTATTTGCAGTTGCGAGGGTACCCGAACTACCCTGCATCCTACTCCCCCTGCGCCCTTGCGCGGCTTGACCAGGAAGGGGAAACGTAGGTTATCGGCGGAACGCTCTGTCTTTATGAAGGGAAAGCCCTTTTTCTCCAGCCAGCGAGCCAGCCAGAGCTTATCTGAGACCTGAGATGTCTTTTCAGGAGAATTGTTGAGCACAGGCACTCCCTGGACAGATGCCTCTTCCAGGCCCGGCCCCAGGACGACTGCATCCGGGCGAAATTGTTCTATAAAAAGTGGGAGGTGCTCTTTTGCCCCTTCGCGCGGCATCTTAGCCGTCTCCTTTGCCCATCTTGCCAGGTCCACATCTGTGTAGCAATCAACCGCGAAAACCTCATGGCCGGCCCGAGTGGCTGAGCACGCAATGTGTCTGATGTTGATACCAATTACTAAGATTTTCATGAAATCATTCAGGATACAAGACCTGCTTCCCGTGGGGTGAGGGCACAATCTTGAGACCACCTTCAAATGCCTCATGAAGCTCCCTGCCCAAAAAGAGCCGGTCCAGGAAGACGGCAAGGGCCGCCACCTCGGAGTGGGGTTGATTGCCCACGGCCACATTCCAGTCCGCCAGATTGTACATCTCTGCCGGGACCTTTTCTGCGCCCACTGCTATCAGGATATTCTCACATTCGCGAATCTCGTCAATCACATCGGGCAGGTTTGAGCCGTACATGGTAAGGTGAACCACCTTCCCTCCTGCCTCCTTCCAGCGCACGGTCTCTCCCTTCCAGGAGACATCCGATTTGAGGCGAAAGCTGCCCCCCCAACGCTCTGCCACATCGGCCAGGCTCTCTTCTACATGAGGATCGCGTCCGGTGAGGAGCATCTCTTCCGCTCCGAAGGCCCTGGCCACCAGGCCCACATGGGTGGTGATCCTTTTATCTCGCTCCGGCCGGTGGCCGATGCGCAAAACTACAACTCGCACGAGCCAGACGAATATTCCCCCCATTATTTAGAACCTTCTAAAATGCAGTGGGCCTGATCTCAGGCGGCGTAGCGCTAGCCGCCTGCATAGACCGCATTTTCTCCCTAAGCTATAAATTCCAATGATGCCTCTCGCGTAGAGATGAATCTTTGTGATAGGTGTCAGGGCAAGGGCCACCTCGTAGTAGGAGACAAGCCCTGCCCCAACTGCGATGGCAGCGGAAAGACCGAGTCCATCTCACTGGGTGAGGCTTCGGATAAGGACATGAGGGAACTCATGGAGAGCGGCTCGACAAAGTGTAGTGTCTGCCATGGCTCGGGCAAGATACCGGTTACAGAGAGCTGTCAGGCCTGCGGGGGCCTGGGTCGCGAGTATCTATGTGTGGTCTGCAAAACCAAGCTTTCAAGCAAAAAGGAGCTATGCGAGCGCTGCGCCAAAAAGCCGCTCGTGCATGTTCTAGATCCTGCCTGTGATGTTAAAGATATTATTATCGGCGAGATCTATCAGGGAAAGGTCAATGGCCTTGCCAACTTTGGCGCCTTTGTGGATCTATCCGAGAGCGTGAGGGGCCTGGCCCACAATAAATACCTGAAAAGCAAGCCGGAAGTAGGCGATAGCATCTTCGTCGCCGTGCGAAATATTCTCTCCAACGGTAACATTGAGCTGGAGCCGGTCGAACTCAAGGAGTACAATACCTTCGAGGTGGAAAAGGAGCTTCCCCTATCCAAGACCGCGGATCTGCAGAAGCTGGTGGGAAAGCAGATAATGATCAAGGGGGAGGTCATTCAGGTCAAGCAGACAGGGGGCCCTACCATCTTTACCATTGCAGACGATAGCGGCCTGGTCTTTGGTGCCGCCTTTGAGCGGGCGGGTGTGAGGGCCTACCCCGATATCGACAGCGAGATGATGGTGAGAGCCATCGGTGAGGTGAGCCTGCGCAACAATCAGGTTCAGGTTGAGATCAAGTCCATGAAGCGCCTTTGGGGTGGAGAGGCTTCCAGCGTCAAGGATCTGATTGAACAGGCGATTGACCGGCGCGCCGAGCCCTTCCAAACTGAGTTTCTGATAAAAAGCGAGATCATGACCCGGCTCTTGCCGGCCATGAAGCAAGTGGCCAAGGAGATTCGCCGGGCGGTCCTTAAGTCCCAGCCCATAGTGGTGCGCCATCATGCCGATGCCGACGGCATCACCGCGGCGGTGGCCATAGAGATGGCGATTTTGCCGCTCATCAAGGAGGTAAGCGGGCCTGATGCCGAGTACCACAACTATCGCCGCGCTCCCAGCAAAGCGCCTTTTTACGAGCTGGAGGACGTGACCAAGGATCTGACCTATGCTCTGGAGGATCAGACCCGGCACGGCCAGAAGATGCCGCTCATCGTTTTGATGGATAACGGATCCACGGAAGAGGATGTTCCGGCCATGCGCCAGGCTCAGGTCTACGGCATGGAGATGCTGGTTGTCGATCACCATCACCCCCACAAGATTGTGGACCAGTACCTCATCGCTCACGTCAATCCGGCCCATCAGGGTGGTGACTTTGGGCTGACCACCGGCATGCTGGCCACGGAGATCGCCCGCATGATCTATCCTGAGGTGGAGAGCAAGATCAAACACTTCCCGGCAGTCTCGGCGGTGGGCGACAGGAGCGAAGCGCCGGAGGCGGCCGCCTACATAAAGCTGGTTGAGGACAGGTACAGCCGAGATGACCTCAAGAAGGTTGCTTTGGCCCTGGATTACGAGGCGTTTTGGCTTCGCTTCAATGAAGGGCGGGGGCTGATAAACGACATTCTATGCCTGGGCAGGCTGGACAGGCACCAGAGGATTGTATCGCTTTTATGTGAGCAGGCCAATGCCGCCATTGACGAGCAGCTGCGCGCCAGCATGGGCAATGTGAAGAGCACGAAGCTGCCCAACGGCATCATCATGAATGTGCTGGATGTGGAGAACTTTGCCCACAAGTTCACCTTCCCTCCGCCTGGCAAGACCTCCGGCGAGGTGCATGATCGGCTCTGCAAGAGGTTTGCCAGCAAGCCAGTGGTGACCATCGGCTACGGCCCGGACTTTGCCGTGCTGAGAAGCCGCGCCGTCAGAATGAACATTCCCCAGATGGTCAAAGAGCTGATGGAGGAGATTCCCAACGGCGGCGTCTCCGGAGGCGGGCACCTGGTGGTGGGCTCCATCAAGTTCGTGGGCGGCATGAGAAAGGATGTGCTGGCCAAGCTGGCCGAAAAGATCGCCGCCTGTGGGGTGGACGAGGTGTCCGTCCCGAAAAGCGGATAGACGACGGGACAAAGGCCCTGTTGTCTTTTCTTTATCGGCGGTTGGTTTTGGCTCGCCGACCGGAATAGCAAATGCTTTTGATTTATGGCAAAGTAAAAAAAAAGCGAGCTGTATGCCTTCACCTAACCCCGGTCTCTACTTGCCCCTGGCTCTCTCCACCAGCTCCCATCCCCTGTCTTTGGCGTAGCTCTGCAGGACCTCCTGCACCATAGCCATGAACTGCTCCTGAGTGTAGCTGAGCTGCGCAGCCAAACGCTCCACCAGCGGCTCTACGTTTTTCACTTCATCGCTCTTGATGCTCCTCAAGACCACGGCAGCCAGCGCCATCAGCCGCAGACCTTCTTGTATCTTATCTTGCTGCACGGCCAGAGCGCCGAGCTGGAAGAAGGCGCCTGCTTCCGCGGGTCTATCGGCCAGTTCTTGATTTATCTGCAAAGCTGCTTTGAAGCTCTCCATTGCCTTCTCTTTCTCTCCTGCCTGAGAATGGATTAAACCCTGGCTGTGCAGGATGGCCGCCACTCCCGCCCGGTCGCCCATATCCAGAAAAAGCGGCAGAGCCTTGGCAAACTCTGCGCCTGCCAATGGGAAGTCGCCCTTCTCCATATCGAGGCTGGCCAGGTTAAAAACGGCAAAAGCAGCGCTTGTCATGTCTCCGGCAGCTTCCAGGAGTTCCAGTGATTTCACGAGCCTGGGTCGGGCGGCATCATAATCACTTCGGCCCATATCCAGGCGGGCCATTTCCTGCAAAGCGGCAGCCTCGCCCTTTACGTCTCCCTGGCTCTTCATGATCTCGGCAATCTTCTCCAGTTTCTCTACTGCCGCCTCAATCTCGTTTTTCTTCATATCAATGGCGGCAAGGCTGCTTATGCTGGCGGCTTCGCCGGACAGGTCGCCTGCGGCATGGAAAGCATCGGCTGCCTTTTGCAGGCTCTCTTTTGCCTGGTCATACTTTTCCTGGTGCATGAGCGCCGTGCCCAGGCCGTAATGGGCGGCGGCATCAGTGGCGATCTCCAGGGCCCGCCTGTACCACTCGGTTGCTTTTCTGTATTCGCCCTGATCCAGATAGCCTTGGGCGATCCAGGTCGTGGGCCCGGTCGCTGGTTGCTTATCTTTATCCAGGAGCTCCTGATTCAGCCTTATCAGCTCAGAGTAGTAGCCGTGCCTCTGCAGATAGCCGCTGATACGGGCCGTCACAGCGGCGGCACTATCCAGATCCTCCGCCGCCAAGAAGTGTCCCCGTGCCTCCAGCAGTGCGTCCAGCCGGGAGAGTCCCAGCTCGGCGGAGCGCCCGGCCTCGGCCAGGTCTCTGAGAAAAACGCCTGCTGCCTTTTGCGCGGCCCGCTGCTCCTCGGAACTCAATCCCGCCAGGAGAGAGGCACGAAGGGATGAGGGCACGGCCCACAGCTCTCCCACGGAATAGGCTAAAGAGAGATCCTGCCACTCGTGGGCAATAGTCGCGGACTGCTCTTCGGTTTCGCCGGAAACGGCTGCCAGGCCAGCCGGGCTCACGGCTACGGCGTAGACGGCAGCTGAGGAGAGGGCATGGCCCGAGGCAGAGCTGAGGCGGGCGTTGAGCTTTGCCAGCGGGTTCTCGTCGGCAGCGAGATCTCCCAACCTCAAGGATTTGCCGATCTGGGCCAGGTGGGCGGGATGGCCCGAGGCGGCAAGGTGATGCTTTGCAAGATCGGCGTAAGATATTTCACCTCTTTTGTAGCGATCCGCCAGGACCCCTTCCCGGAGAAGATATCTGATGAATGCGGCCTGGCCAAGCCCCTCCAGTTTCCACTGCCAGGTGCGGGCGGGCAGGGTCAGGGCATCGGCCGGCAAAACATTGCAGGTGATGATGACACGCCCCCCTGTCATGCCTCTAAGCATCAGCAGATAAAACTGGGCCAGATCCGGATCCAGGATTTTGCCGGTCTTGCTGTCCAGTTGCAGGCCGTCCCAAATCATCAGGATGCGAGAGGCGTTCAGCACTTCGAGCAGGCTCTGCAGCCGCTCTTTGACGGAGCGCCTCTGGTCTCGGAGGCTTTTTGCTGCGGCCTCCTCACCAATTCCCCCCAGATGGCTGGCTGCCGCCTCCAGGATTCGGGCGGGACTTATGCGGTTATGAGGTGACCCATAAATGGGCAGAATGGTGTAGCCGGCGGGCTGCAACAGGCGGGCCAGGTGGGCCGCCAGAGCGCTCTTGCCCACGCCATCCGGGCCGGTGATAATCAGAGCATGCGCTCCTCCCTCTCGCAGAGCGGGAAGGAGGCGTTGCAGATCTCGCCGCCTGTCCACAAAGCACGCCGACCGGCCTTCCGTCAGGCCTGGCAGGGAGAGAAGCTCCTGGCAGAAGATAGCCGCTCCAGCAAGCGGGGCAGCTCTTTTTTTGGGGTTGTAGATTATTGTCTGATCGTAAATCGAGTACAGAGCCGGAACCGGAACGGGTGCCTGATCAGGAGCGGCAGAGATCTCCCGGCGCACAGATAGCAGTGCTTCATCTATTGATTGACCTGTGGCCAGGGCCCGGTATAGGGGCCAGGTAGCAGCCGTAGATGCATTCCAGGCTACTGCTAGAGGAATGCTCTTTGCCAGCTTCTGGCAGAGCAGATGCAGAGAGGATGGGGCCTCTCTCTGCCTGCCGCCCAGGACGATGCCCGCTACATCGCAATCCTTCAGGGCCTCGGCCAGCTCATCCGCTGACCTCAGATCGGCCCGGCCTGCTGTATCCTGCAAAGAGAATACCGGGCTGCCGTCAGCCATCTTTCCCTGGCCGGCCAGGTGCACCAGATGGGGTCGGAATGCTTCTGTCAGGCTCTTAAGCTCTTCCAAAGTTCCTTTCTCAGCAATCAAAAGATCCATGTCCTGGCCTTCTGCCACCTTTTGGATCGACTGCTCTTCTTCTTCGAAGCCTGTTGGCTCCGCGGCCAGGAAAAGCACTCGCAAAGGCCCCGGCGAAGGCATAGCCGAGGAAGCAATAAGTCCATCTGCTGCTCGGGGCAGGCGAATGACGCTGCTCTCATCGCTGCCGCCCCGTTGCCGGGAAAGGGGGAGCAGCTCCCAGGGAAGCTGCAACACCTCTGGGATGGGCGAGGCGATAGTAAGTCTTGCACCCGGCAAGATCATGGCTGCCAAATCCTGTCCGCCTGCTTCCAGGAAGAGGTGAAATAGCCCGTCACTGAGGATGGGCAGATAGCTAATCGCACCCGCCTGGCCAGCGCCTTGCAGAAGAGAAAAGTACTGGGATGCCATTTCCTGCACCTGCTGAGTCTGAACTGGCGTGAGCGTCCTCTCTGCCATGACATTGCCATCAACCAGGATTTTGCAGGCAAAGGTTCTGGCGGCGGCAGTTCCCGCCTCCGAGACTGAAATTGTAATATTTTGCATATTTGCTCATCCCCTATTTTTTACTTTATCAGCTCTCTATTTCGATGTTGGCCTGGTTTTATTTCGCAGTAGTCCTTGGGCTCCAGATGGACCACCACGTCCTTGACCCCTGGGATCTTGCTCTTTATCCTGCTCTCCACATCCTCGCTCACTTTATGAGCTGCATCTATGGAAAGCGACGAGTCAACTCCAATATGCATGTCAACATAGACCTCCCCGGCCATGCCGTGCGTGCGGACGCGGTGGCAGTTGCAAACGCCCTCTGTCGATTTTGCCAGATCGACTATCAAGCTCTCTTCGACCAGAGCTTTGTCCAGCAACACCCTGGAGCTGTCTCTCACAATCATCAGGCCGGTCAAAAGGATCAGGCCACAGATGAGCAGAGCTATGACCGGATCGGCCAGAGGATAGCCCATGTTGACCGCGAAAAATCCCAGGATGACGCCCAAGGAAGCGAAAATGTCGCTTCGCGTATGCAGGGAATCGGCCACCAGGATGCTGCTCTTCAGCCTTTTGCCCAGGACATATTCGTAAGCCGAGACAACGATATTGATGAGCAGAGTTATGCCCATGATGCCGAAGGATAGCTCAGTAATCTGGGGGGCGGACTGATTTTGGAAGCGATTTACTGCCGCCAGGGCCAGTTGGAAGCAACTGGCAAATAGCAGCAAGGCAATCCCCAAAGAAGCAAAGGTTTCGAACTTGGCATGGCCATAGGGGTACTCCTTATCGGGAGGGCGGGCAGCCAGGGAGATGCCCACCAGGCCGATGATATTGGAGGTGCTGTCGAAGAGGGAATGCAGGCCATCAGCCGTCATGGAGAGAGAGCTGGTGAGAAGGCCATAGCTTCCCTTGGCCAGCGCAGCAGCTATGTTGATTATGAATATTATTATCAGGATGCGCTGAACTGTCTTATAGTAGGCCATCATGATAGATATGTGGGGGAAGCGATAAATAATTTTTTGACTTTTGCGGAGTTGATCATTTGATAGTGGCCAGATATTTGGAGTTTAGAACGCAAAGCGGAGACGTGAAAGACCTTACGGATGACGTGCAAGGGGCATTGCAGAGCACGCCTTGCCAGGCCGGCGTGGTTACAATCTTTGTGCCCGGAGCCACAGGAGCCGTCACCACTATCGAGTTCGAGGACGGGCTGGTGGCCGACCTGGGCGAGGCCCTGCAGAGGCTCGTCCCCCTGGAGATCGATTATGCTCATAATGAGCGCTGGCAGGATGGCAACGGCCACTCCCACATCCGGGCGGCGCTGCTGGGGCCAAGCCTCACTGTGCCCTTTTCGGAGGGGAAGCTGATGCTGGGAGTGTGGCAGCAGATTGTCTTCCTGGAGCTGGACAACCGGCCCAGACAGCGAAAAGTGATTGTGCAGATGATGGGCGAGTAGGTTGGCATGAAAATGTATCACCTTTTATCGCAAACAACTTCGACTGAACCACAGAGGCACAGAGGCACAGAGGCACAGAGAACAAAGAGAAAAGAAAATCCATTAAATAACCACAAAGCTCACAAAGAGCACAAAGAGCACAAAGGACTAACAAAGAACCCGATTTATGGTGGGATTCCATCATAAAGTTGGAAAAAGCGAGGGGCTCGGAGACTTTTCCCGTGCCCGGAGCTAAATCGCCGTTATCACTGTGGGCAGATCCAGGCG
>JAFGNK010000090.1 GCA_016927055.1 Methanotrichaceae archaeon
CGCTGCTCGTCGTCTCCACGCCGCAACTGGGGCTGCCCGCCACCCCCAGAATGCGCAGCCTTGCGCCCTGGCTGGCCAGCATCTGCAAGAGGTCGGCGTACTGGGTGATGAGCGCGCGGCAGAAGCGACGGAACTGGGGAACGTCAAGCTGATTTTTGGTAACGGCCCAGCGCTCCAGCCCCAGGTAGAGCGCCTCCGGACAGGGGAGCTGGACGATCGGTCCCTCGGGCTGGAAGGGCAAAGGGGCAAGGCCTCGTACCCTTGTTAAGGGATTGAGCAGGCAGTGGGCTGCCACGGTGATCACATTCGATGAGACGGACATATCTCTGAAATTGAATTCCCATGATAAAAATGATTTCTTGGGACAATTGGAAAGACAATGAAATTTCCGTCAAGCATAGACAGAGAATTCTGGGCTGCGCGTTTAATCGTGCGCGGCGTCGACTGCCAGGCAGGTTTAGTAGAGTAGAAGTAGAAGCAATGAACTATTATTTCTTCCACTCCTTGTTCTTGAGATAGTGGTAGAACCTGATGCCGTCCATCTCCTCGTAGAAGATGATCTTCTCCGCCTTCTCCCCCACCTTGATCTTTATAGTGTTGGTATGGAATTCTTCCATGTACTCCACTTCATCGATTACATCCAGGGGCACCGTCTGCACGCTATCCCAGGCCAGACCCGGCCGCACAAAATGCATATTTTTGTCCGTGGTCACCAGATAGCCCAGTACCTTGTCCAGCATGCCCAACCTGGCGATGGCCAGCATCTTCTCGGATGCCTTGCTTTGCAAGATAGCCGGAGCGATCTGCACCAGACACTCGCCCGCCGCGGCCAGCTTCTTGGCCGTCCGTTTCAGCTTCTTGGGAACCTCTATGCCTAATCTGCCCGCTTCTTCTTTCTCAGTCATATCCCTGCATTAATTGCTGCATTATTCTCTCTTTTTGCCGGGGCTTGATCTCCCCCAGCTTTATGTCACAATCTTTTCCAGGCAGTCGTTCTCGAGAGCAATGTGCACCTCACGCGCCAGCCTGCGTCCCGTGGACATGTTGGTGCGCCAGAGGGCATTTCCATAGGGATGCCCGACGGCCATATGCACATTGGTGCCGCCCCCAATCCTGGGTGCCACGTCGTAGATGTAGAAGTTGAGATCCTTATCCACACAGGTCTGCAGGCAGAAGGGCCCGATGATGCCAGGCGCATAGTACTCCTGCGTTGCTTCCACATACTTCTCAGCCAAAACAAAGGCCTTCTCCAAGAGCGACTCGCGAAGTGTGGCAGAGTTGTGGCCGCAGACGGTGTACTCGGGATTGATCTGCCGGTCGTTCAAAGTGAGCTGCTGGGGCGCAGGCAGACGGCAGTGGCCGTCTAGAGATGTCTCAAAGCGCCAGTCTATGCCGATCAGCTCGATCTGCTTGCTGATGGGCGAGTAGAAGAAGTCCAGGTTGAAGACCGGTCCGATGACGTATCGCTCAATTCTGGCCAGCTCAATTCCGTCCTGATCGATCACATTCTGGCGCAGCAAGAGGTCGGCCTTCTGGCAGTACTCCTCGTAGGAAGCGGCTGTGAAAAATCCCCTCTCCAGGGTTTTTACGGCATGAGGCAGCTTGACCATGACCAGCTCTTTGATCTCCTCTGCCTCAATGGGCTCGGGATAAGGCAGACCAGCTTTCTCCAGTATCCAATAGTAGTCCCTCTTGTCGCCACGCTCCTCAGAACGAAGCAAGTTTCGAGAGCCCAAAAGAGGCAATTGGAACTGATCCTCAACCGCGTCAATGCCGCAGTAAGAGGTAAAAGACCGGTTGGGCACAAAAAGGGTGTTCTTCTTCTTGAGAATATCCTGATTCTCCTGCTCTAAAATCTGCGGAAACTTCTTGAGCATCATGACCTCGTCGATCATGCCGCTTACAATCCGGCCCGATTTGTCCCGGCTGGCGCGGAAGTACTTGACATAAGGCTTCTCCCGCCCCTCCTGGCACACCGCCAGCGTCCTGAAATTCTCCTCCACTGCGCCGTCTGCCGTATCCAGGGCAGAGTGGGATGCAATCATCCCGATTCGCAGATCATCGAGGTCGTATCCCCTCAAGACCTCTAAAACCTTGCTGCGATCGATCAAGTCAGAGCACCTCAAAATAATTATGTTGTTCCCTCATATTCCCATCCCGATTTATCAAGATGACCCTACTCCCACCAAGAGCTCGCCCTTGCCATTATCTACCAGGTCGCCTGCATACTTTTGGAAGTCCACGCCATCGATCTGCACGATCTCCATCTTCTGGAAGCTGGGCAGAACTTTGGCCTCTCCCTTTACAGTTATAGCTCCTTTGCTCATCTCCGCACCGGGCAGATAGGTGCTGCCGCCGATGAAGATTGTGCCGCCCTGATTGGCAGCTCCTGGAAAGTCGCCGGCATTGCCCCCTATGCTAATGCTTCCGCCGCAAAGATGCTCGCCCACGTATGCTCCCGCACTGCCCTTTATTTCTATCTCTCCGCCGCGCATGCCGCACTTTTCGCCCCGGTATCCGCTTCCCACGTAGTTTCCGGCATCTCCCATGACGACAACCTTTCCGCCCCGCATCTCTCTGGCCAGCCAGTCGTCGGCATCGCCGGTGATGCTGAGCAATCCGCCCTTCATATTATTGCCGGCATGCATGCCCACACTTCCTTGCACCTCGACAAGTCCAGCTGTCATGCCTTCTGCTATCCTCTTTACCGAAGAGAAGTCGCCCAAAAGCCTGATGGTAATCTCCTCCGCAGTAGCCGGCGCATCATCGCCCTCTATAGCGAAGAGATCGGATAGAGCCTTTTGCCGATTTCCCTGCCAGACGGCCAGGCTCTTTATCTGCTCAATATTCAGGGACGCAAACTTATCGGATGATATGTTTTCCGCCTCGACAGAGATCCGGAATTCCTCCCGGGGGGTGATTGTGATAGTCCTCATCTAAGCCACCTCCGGGAGAGGCTCAACGGGAAGGCCGGCCCGAATTGCCTTGGCATGGGGGAGATATGCATCCTGCACCGCGTAGTTGGATAGCTGGATGCTATAGTATTTGGCGAACTTATCCTCTAAATCGAGCATGAGCCGATCGGCGTCCGCTGGGGGCACAGCCGCATCTACCCAGAAGGTTCTGCCAGGTGGCGTGGCCAGAATCTGGCCTTCCTTGGAGACGACAACACCACCCTTTATGGTGTACAGGGCGTTAGCCAGGGCCTTCTTGACGAGAGCATGATCCTGGCTTGCGTCTACCTCCTCGGGCCTGAGGTTGTAGACGGTCACATCTCCGTCAGCGCCTGTTCCCAGGTGTCCCTTGTCCTGTAATCCCAGAATGCGCGCCGGAGCGGCACGGGTCATGATAGCGATATCCGTCCAGTCCAGTTCCCTCTCGATGCCGGCCAGAGTGGTGCGCTTGGGCACCTGCTCATGCAGCGTGGCCATCTCAGCATCCCTCTTGGGTTTACTCATGAGCAGTGTGATGACCTCAGGATAGTTCACGAAGGGGCTGCCGTTAGGACTGTCTGTGGTCATGAGAATCTTCCAGGGATCTTTGACCAGCAGGGCCAGCTCCAGGCCAATGGCCCACTGCACGGCATTGACCAGCATCTTTCTGAAGTAGGTCATGGGCACAACACCGCTTGACTCCTCCAGCTCGATATCGTGATTCGACCATTTATTATGAGTGAGACGGGCATTGCCGTACTCTAAAGGCGCATCGGCAGTCATGGTGGTGGCGCTGCCGAAGAGCAACTGCCCCATATCCATGGTGGCATGGTTGTGGTTATTGAAGTAGTCGGCAATAACAGGAGCCTTGGACTCGAAGTCCCGCCAACTTGTTCCTCCGTAAGCGGAAAACTGCATGTGCGTCACATGCACGATCTGCCTCATGCGGCTGGGCTTGATATCTCTGAGCAGATCCAGTGTCTCGATAGCTGTGGTATAGTTGCCCGGCTTGCCCAGATTATTGAAGTGCAGATGAATGGAGTGAGGCAGGTGCAGCATCTCATTGGCCTTTGCCAGGCCCCTGATGATCTCCGCCGGCGTTACATCGAAACCGGGCACCGTATCATTTATGCCTTTCACATTGCCTCCAAAGCCCCAGGCCTCGCCTCCGCCGGGATTGACGATCTTCACGCCGTAGCCTCTGGCCGCCCGCAGGCCCCAGGCCACATAGGCAGCCAGCTTGGAGAGGTCTTTGTCGCGCACACACTCCATGACCTGCCAGTTGCTGCCGAACAGGGTAAGAGCCCCCTTGTCGATGATGGGGATCTCCGCCAGCTCCTCATGGGTATGGCGTGCCTCTAAGATGGGGGTCGCCGCCTCGAAGGCAGTAGTATAGCCCATGCGAGCATAGCGATAGCCCATGGCATAGCAGTTGGGAACGGTATAGCCAGTCGAGGGCCTGCAGACAGATGTACGCGACTGTGTGCCCTGCCGGGAATCGTCAGGCCTCATAATCCTGCCAGTATTCACCTTCTTGCCAGCTATGTGCGAGTGTGCGTCAACGCCGCCCGGCATGACCAGAAGGCCGCGTGCATCTATCTCTTCCCCTTTGGCCTGCTCGGCCATTCTGCCCTGATCAACAAAAAGGTCCATCTCCTCGCCATAGATGCCATTGGCCGGATCGTAGACAATTCCACCTTTGATTATCATCTCTTTAGGCCTCCTCGTTTGCCTTCAGAAGGCGCTGTTTTTGCACGCTCTCCAGTATTCCTATCAGGATCTCCTCGTCGCTCGGAAACCCGCTGTCCACCATCTTTCTCAGGCGCAAAGCCAGACCATCCATACGATAGGCCGTGCCCTCCGCTTCCACACCGGCGATGGCGCAGGGAATCACTACCTCGGAGAGTAAAGTAGTGGGATTTTCATAAGGATCTATCTGAATTACCGGGATCTTGGCTAATGCTTGTGCCGTGGTGCGGGGAAAGTTGGATACGGCATCTGCAGCAATGACCATCGCCGCATCAGTGTCGCCCCTGGCCAGCAGATCGCAGGCAGCCGTCTCACCGGGATTAAAGTATGGCATCCCCCTGGCAAAGTCTACAGACATGGGATAGCCGGACGACCAGGCCAGAACCTGCCCGATTCCGCCTACATTGTAGTGTCCGCGCATGGGCATAATCACGAACTTGCTGTGCTGGTTGAGCTCCGCCACCAGGGAGAGAGCATTATCTATGTTCTTGTACCGGCCCCGGCTGTGCGTGATGCCCAGACCAAAAAACACCGCCCCGAACTTGGCTGCTTTCAGCGTGGCCGCAAGATCGGCCAGATCGGCCTTAGAAACGCCCCCCACCTCTTCGGGCACATTGTCACCCTTTCCGGCTACAAGCATGCGTAGAGCCGATATCACCTCATAATCGCATCCAGGGGTGATACTTATGAATTTGTCTGCATTCTTGGCAGTTCTCGTCTCGCGGACATCCACTACTATGATCTTTCGGCCCTTGCGGCCCTGGGGTGTGAAGCGGCCGCAGGCATTGGAAGAGTAGCGCAGAGAATGTCTGGGATGAGCTTCCGCGGGATTGCAGCCCCAGAAGACGATGGTGTCGGCCCGGTTCTTTACCTGGCCTAAGGTTGCTCCAGGCAGCCCCTTCTCCTCGATGCCAATGACGGACGGCCCGTGGCAGACTGTGGCTGTGGTGTCGAACACAGCCCCCACCTCTTCTGCCAGGAGTATGCCTTTCTTGCCGGCCTCGCATGACGTGGACGCCCAGCCGTACATAAGGGGCTTGTTTGCCATCAGGAGGATCTGCGCGGCGCGATCGTATGCTTCCTGGAAGCTGCAAGCCACCAGCACGCCCTCTTTTCGAATCATAGGGCTTTCTATCCGCCCGTGGCCCATGATTTTGCTGGAGCCCAGGCGGCAAGCGTGCTTGACTCTCTGCACTTTTCCCCCTTCTACCTCTACATCGATATCATCGCACAGGCAGCCGCAAAAAGAGCATACTGCATCTTTTATCAAAGTAGCCTCAGACATAATCTCATGCCCCCATGTCAGAGAAAAGTTCGCAAATATTCAAAACAGGCGAATTTGTCGCGGCCACATCCACCTCTAATCCTTTAAAATGGGGTGTGCCGCATCCTCCCGTCTCCTTTCCCACCAATACATTAGCCCAGGGCCCCATGGGTATGAATACTATGCTCTCCGGCAGCCCGGCATCCATCTTGGCGGTGAGCACCACCTGGCCAAACTCATTTTTTAGCAGAACATTCTTGCCTTCGGAAAGTCCCAGAGATTTGAAATCTCGTTCGGATAAATGACATAATGCCACCGCTTTAAAGAAATCGGGAGACATCTTGCTCTCGCATCCTGCCCCTTGGGCTAGAGTGCGTCCGGAGATCATGGTCGCCAACAATTCGCATCACCTGCTTGATGGGCATCATTCCTTTATCCGGTAATAAAAGGTGCTGTTGTGGTTTTATTATTTTTAAGCAGTATTTTCGCGGGATCTTCCTCTGAATTTTTCGTGCATTACTTTAATATACCTCGTTCTCATGAGGGTATGGTCTATCGATCATGTGAATAATGGTCCACCGACATGGAGTTGAGATTTTTGGCGGGCAAAGCTTGGAAGTTTGGAGATGATATCGATACGGATGCCATCATTCCTGGGCGTTATCTGGTTATCAATGATCCGAGGGAGCTGGCAGCACATCTCTTTGAGGGCGTTCGCCCGGAGATGGCAGGTATGATTCATCAGGGCGACTATGTCGTGGCTGGGGAGAACTTCGGATGCGGATCTTCCCGAGAGCATGCACCACTGGCACTGAAGGGTGCGGGAGTGGAAGCCGTAGTTGCCGGATCCTTTGCCAGGATATTCTTCCGAAACTCCATCAACATCGGGCTGCCTCTTTTCATCTGCTCCCAGGTGGATAAGATCATCGATGGTGCTGAGATAGAGATCGACATGGCAGGCGGAGTGATTCACAACAAATCTGGCAATGAGTCCTACAAAACTACGCCTCTTCCCGATTTTCTCAGGGAGATCGTTGATGCGGGCGGGCTTGTGGAATATACCAGGCGACAGGTGGCAAAGGTGACGGCATGAATTATAAGGTACCAGTTATCGCAGGTGACGGCATCGGCCCGGAGATCATAGCAGAGGGCCGAAAAGTCTTGGAAGCGGCAGCAGACAAACACAACTTTTCCCTGGATTGGACGGATTACTCTCTTGGGGCGGAGCACTACCTGGAGACAGGGGAACTGGTGAACGAAGAGACGCTTAAAGAGCTGAGCCGCTTTCCTGCCATCTACCTTGGCTCCATCGGTGACCCGCGCGTGAAGCCGGGCGTCCTGGAGAAGGGCGTTTTGCTCGCCATGCGCTTTTACTTTGATCAGTATGTGAACCTGCGGCCCGTCAAGCTCCTGGAGGGCGTCTGGACGCCTCTTAAGGATAAGACTCCTAAGGACATCGATTTCGTAGTGGTTCGCGAGAATACCGAAGACTTTTACATCGGCATAGGCAGTCGCGCACGCCGGGGTAAGAGTCACGCGGATTTTGAAATCAAGCGAACGCTCTACAATATAAAATTCGGCCTGGATATCGATACCGATAGCGAGGAGATCGGCTATCAGATTGGAGAAGTCAGCAAAGAGGGCTCTAAGCGGGTCATAAAATATGCCTTTGATCTGGCTGCAAAGCGCCCCCGCCATCTTGTCGCCAGCGTGGACAAGGCCAATGTGCTCAGCGACATCTATGGCTTTTGGCGCGAGGTCTTCCTGGAAGTTGCAGCCGGCTATCCGCAGGTCAAACATGATTTCAACTTCGTGGATGCCATCACCATGTGGTTTGTCAAGAACCCGGAATGGTTTGATGTCGTCGTCGCTCCCAACATGTTCGGCGATATAATCACCGATCTGGGTGCCATGATTCAGGGTGGCCTCGGCCTTGCGCCCGGAGCAAATTTGAATCCGGAGGGCACAAGCATGTTCGAGCCCATCCACGGCTCAGCACCCAAATATAAGGGACAAAACAAGGTCAATCCCGTCGCTACTATCTGGTCGGGGGCACTCTTGCTGGAGCATCTGGGCCAGCCGAAAGCGGCCGCGGACATTGTTGCTGCCATTGAGCGGAACCTATTTGAAGGCAGAATAAAGACATATGACTTGGGTGGAAGCTCGACCACCTCCGAGGTTGGCTCGGAGATAGCTCGCCTAGTAGGACTTGTCTAAGTCCCACTAGGGAAAAAGCTTTTATGTGGGATGCTTTTATTCCTCACTGCGTGCAGCATAAAAGGCTTGAGGCATGCCAGGCAGCGGGGGCTCGTAGCTCAGTTAGGCAGAGCGTCTGGCTTTTAAATTTTTGTGTGAAGATACCAGGTGGTCGAGGGTTCAAATCCCCCCGAGCCCGTTTGGAGTTTCGTGGCCTGTTTGCTGCTCCTTTTCCAACAAGGTGGTTCGCGTGACCAAGTTTGCCATAAAAGATCATGAAATGGTTCCGGAACATGTGCTGCTCACACCGGAAGAGAGTGCCGTGGTGCTGAAAGGGTTCGGCATTGTGGCACCACAATTACCAAAAATTCACGTTAGCGACCCTGCGGCTAAAGAGATCGGGGCGAAAGTTGGCGATGTCATTAAGGTAATCCGAAAAAGTACTACGGCTAAGCAATCGATCTTTTACCGACTGGTAATCGATTAAGGGTGGTCTTTTGCTCGATAGAAATGTTCTTTATAGCTCCTATTTTACCAGGGACAAGTTAGTGCACCATCATATAAACTCATTCAATGATTTTATAGATAAGGGTCTGCAGAAGGTCATAGACGAAGTGAATATCATCGAGACCAATATCGAGAATACCTATGTCAAGCTGGGCAAGATCCGGGTGGAAAAGCCCATGGTGCGCGAAGCAGACGGCTCCGTTGAAAAGCTCTATCCCAATGATGCCAGGCTTCGCAATTTGACCTATGCTTCGCCCATCAAGCTGGAGATGACCATAGTGGAAGGTGAGGTCGAGAAGGATCTGGTAGAGGCAGGCATAGGCACTCTGCCCATCATGCTCAACTCCAACATCTGCAACCTCTACGGTCTATCGTCCGACGAGATGATAACTTACGGGGAGGACCCATCAGATCCGGGTGGCTATTTCGTGGTCAACGGTTCAGAGCGCGTCATCATGACCCTGGAGGATCTGGCACCAAACAAGATCCTGGTCGAATACAACCAGCGCTATGATGAGAACATCGAGGTGGCCAAGGTCTTCAGCCAGAGGCAGGGCTATCGTTCCCTGGTCATTGTAGAACGCGGTCGACGTTCCATCCTGGAAGTATCTTTCCCCTCCGTATCAGGAAGGCTCAACTTCGTGACCCTGCTCCGATCCCTGGGCATGGAAACAGATATGGATATTGTGAAATCCGTATCGGACAATCCAGAGATCATCAAGTTCATGCTGGAAAACCTGGAGGAAGCCGAGGTCTCGACCAACGATGAAGCTCTGGAGAAGATCGGTTCACGCGTCGCGGCCGGCCAGGCCAAGGAGTACCAGAAAAAGAGGGCAACCTACGTCCTGGACAGATACCTGCTGCCGCATATTGGCGTAGAAGAGAAGGATCGCTATTCAAAGGCACTCTTCCTCTCGCGCATGGCTGAAGCCTGCTTCGAGCTGGCTTTAGCCCGTCGCGGGGAGGACGATAAGGATCACTACTCCAACAAGAGGCTCAAGCTCTCCGGTGATCTGATGGAGGATCTCTTCCGCGTGGCCTTCAACCGTCTTACCAGAGACATAAAATACCAGCTGGAGAGGGCCAGCATGAGAAACAGGGATCTAAATGTGGTGACCACGGTTCGCGCCGATGTGCTGACAGAGAGGATGATCCACCCCCTGGCCACAGGCAATTGGGTGGGTGGAAGGACTGGCGTCTCTCAGCTCCTGGATCGGACCGATTACATGGCCACGCTCTCTCATCTGCGCCGTGTGATCTCGCCACTCTCCCGGTCTCAACCGCACTTCGAGGCCAGAGATCTGCATGCAACCCAGTGGGGTCGCATCTGTCCCAGTGAGACACCAGAGGGGCCAAACTGTGGCCTGGTGAAGAACTTTGCCCAGGGTGTGGAGCTGTCCAAGGGCGCGGACGATTCAGCAAATATCAAGAAAATCTTGATGGATTTAAGCGTGATTTCGGTAGGTGGTAATGTTGGCTGAGGCCTTGACTTCTGGCGCTCGGATTTATGTAAATGGTGAGATCGTAGGGCATCATGAGGACCCCAAGGCATTAGTTGCGAATTTGCGTCGCCTCAGGCGTTCGGGCAGCATCAGCAGCCAGATGAATGTGGCCTATTTCGAAGACACCAATGAGCTCTTCATGAACACCGATTCTGGCCGGGCCCGAAGGCCTTTGATTGTGGTTGAGAACGGAAAGGCACTTGTCACCGAGGAGCATGTAGCCAAGATAAAAAATGGCGAGATGACCTTTGCTGATCTTGTAGCATCCGGCCTGGTGGAATATCTGGATGCCGAGGAGGAGGAGAACACCCTCATCGCCATCTGGGAAGAAGATATATCGCCTGATCATACTCATCTGGAGCTGGACCCCTCGCTGATCTTGGGCATTGCAGCGGGCCTTGTGCCCTATCCGGAGCATAATGCCAGCCCCAGAAATACCATGGGCGCTGGAATGGTCAAGCAATGCCTGGGCATGTCCACCGCCAATATGAGGCTTCGGCCTGATACGCGCGGCCATTACCTCAACAGCCCCCAGAGAGGCATAGTCAGGACCAAGACCTCGGCTGCTGTGGGCTTTGAGGAAAGGCCTGCCGGCCAGAATTTCGTGGTCGCCGTACTGGCTTATGAGGGGTACAACATTGAAGATGCTTTGGTCATGAATCGCGGCTCCATCGAGCGCGGCCTGGCCAGAAGCCACTTCTTCCGTGTCTCTGAAGCAGAAGAGCGAAAGTATCCCGGCGGCCAGGAGGATAAGTTCGAGATTCCTGATGTAGAAGTTCGGGGTGCGCGCGGTTCGGAGGCCTATGACCAGCTGGACTCAGACGGCCTTGTTAACCCCAATGCCTATGTGGGGGCCAATGACGTGCTCATCGGCAAGACCAGTCCACCCCGATTTTTGGAGGAGCCTTCTGAGTTCGGCCTGACGCCCCAGCAGAGGCGCGAGACCTCAGTGACCATGCGTTCCAATGAGAGGGGTGTGGTAGATATGGTCATCCTCACCGAGTCCTCCAACGGCAACCGTCTGGCCAAGGTCAAGAGCCGGGACCAGCGCATACCTGAACTCGGCGACAAATTCGCATCCAGGCACGGCCAAAAAGGCGTGGTAGGATTGATTGTGCCCCAGGAGGATATGCCCTTCACGGAATCTGGCGTAGTGCCCGACCTGCTCCTAAATCCTCATGCTATCCCCTCCCGTATGACGGTAGGCCACGTACTGGAGATGATCGGCGGAAAGGTCGGATCTTTAGAGGGTAGGTTCGTTGATGCGACCGCCTTTTTAGGCGAGAACGAAGCCGATCTGCGCGGCGCTCTTACGAAGTTCGGCTTCTCCCACACTGGTCGAGAAATACTTTATAATGGAGCCACGGGTGAGCAGGTCATGGCAGATGTCTTCGTGGGAGTTATCCTCTATCAGAAGCTCTATCACATGGTCACAGGCAAGATGCATGCCCGTTCCCGTGGACCCGTTCAGGTCTTGACCCGTCAGCCCACGGAAGGCCGCGCTCGCGAGGGCGGCCTTCGGTTTGGTGAGATGGAGAGAGATGTGCTCATCGCTCATGGCGCGGCTTTAGCACTTAAAGAACGTCTGGTGGATGAGTCGGATAAAGTGACCGAGCTTGTTTGCAGTCACTGTGGCATGATCGCCATTCATGATCGGCGCAGAAATGCGGACTTCTGCCCGACCTGCGGTGCAGATACTGAAATCTACCCCGTGGAGATGAGCTATGCCTTCAAGCTACTGCTCGACGAGATCAAATCATTAGGTGTAGCACCGCGGCTGATTCTGGAAGACGCGGTTTAGGTGGAAATATGACGGTTCCCAAAAGAATTGGTAAGATCCGCTTCGGCCTCATCTCACCACAAGAGTTTCGGAAGATGAGCGTGGTCAAGATCATTACCGCAGATACATACGACGACGATGGTTTTCCCATTGAAATGGGACTCATGGACCCCCGGCTTGGTGTCATCGATCCAGGGCTTCGCTGCCGATCCTGCGGCGGGCGGCCTGGAGAATGCCCCGGCCACTTCGGCCATATCGACTTAATTGCGCCCGTAATTCACGTGGGCTTCGCCAAATTGATCAGGAAAGTGCTGCGGGCCATCTGCCGGGATTGCTCCCGCCTCATGCTCAAAGAAAATGAGAAGAAGATGTACCTGGAGCAGATCCAGGAACTGGAGCGATTGGGGCAGATGACTGACGACACCGTGAACAAGGTCTTCAGCGAGGCACGCAAGAACAAGACCTGCCCTTACTGCGGGGCACCCCAAAAGGAGATAAAGTTCGAGAGGCCGCTCTCTTACATCGAAGACGGCCACAAGCTCACGGCATCGGACATTCGCGACAGGTTTGAGAAGATTCCCGATGACGATATCCAGGTCATGGGCATGAACCCCGCCACAGCACGCCCGGAATGGATTATTCTAACCGTGCTGCCCGTGCCTCCCGTCACCATGCGCCCCTCCATCACCCTGGAGTCCGGCCAAAGGAGCGAGGATGACCTCACTCATAAGCTGGTGGACATCATCAGGATCAACCAGCGCTTCCAGGAGAACCGTGAGGCAGGCGCGCCCCAACTGATCATAGAGGATCTGTGGGAGCTTTTGCAGTATCACGTTACCACATTCCTGGACAATACAGTCTCCGGCGTGCCGCCCGCCCGCCATCGCAGTGGCCGGCCATTAAAAACGCTCTCCCAAAGGCTGAAAGGCAAAGAGGGACGTTTCCGGGGATCGCTCTCCGGAAAGCGTGTCAACTTCAGCGCCAGGACAGTCATCTCTCCCGATCCCAATCTCAGCATCGGCGAGGTCGGCGTGCCCATGGACATAGCCATGGAGCTTTCCGTGCCCATGATTGCCAATGCCCGGAACATGGAGATTGTGAAGACCTTTGTGCGTCGCGGCCCGGATAGACATCCCGGTGTGAATTATGTCACCCGGCCCGATCAGAGGCGCGTCAAGGTCACAGATAAGAACTGCGAGGAGGTTGCCGAGCAGATCGATATCGGCTGGAAGATTGACCGGCAACTGGCCGATGGAGATATCGTCCTCTTCAACCGCCAGCCTTCCCTGCATAGAATGTCTATCATGTCCCATCGCGTCAAGGTCATGCCCTATAAGACCTTCCGGCTCAATCCGGCTGTCTGTCCCCCCTACAACGCAGACTTCGACGGGGATGAGATGAACATGCACGTGCCTCAAACCGAGGAGGCGCGCGCCGAGGCCGAGATACTCATGCGCGTGCAGGAGAACATTCTCTCTCCCAGGTTCGGCGGGCCCATCATCGGTGGCATACACGACTACGTAACCGGCTCATTCTTGCTAACCCATGGCAGAAAGCCCATCGACCGACGGGGCGTTATGGAGCTTCTCAAGAAGTTCGATATAGCCGAGCTACCCGCGCCCGAGGGCGAAATCGATGGCAAGCCCTACTGGACGGGAAAGCAGGTCTTCAGTCTCGTCCTGCCGCGGGGCCTGGACCTATCCTTTAAAGCCGATTTCTGTTACAACTGCGATGTCTGCAAGGGCGCTGATTGCGAGAACGATGCCTTTGTGGTAATTGAAGACGGCCAGCTCTTGAAAGGCACCATCGACGCAAAAGCGGTGGGAGCCTTCAAGGGCAAGATAACAGACCGAATAATAAAGGAGTACAGTCCCTCCGTCGCGAGCGATTTCCTGGACCGAATGACCCTCCTCGCGCTGCGGGGCATCATGCATGCCGGATTTAGCTTCGGCATAGATGATGAGGACATTCCCAAGGCAGCAGCTGATCAGATTGAGGAGACCACTAGAACGGCTCGCGAGAAGAGCAAGCAGCTCATCGAGGCCTATAACGCCGGTGAGCTGGAGCCCCTGCCCGGTCGCACCCTGGATGAGACACTCGAGATGAGAATCATGCAGACACTGGGCAAGGCCAGAGATACGACGGGCAAGATCGCCGGTCGCTATCTGGGCCTGGACAACTCCGGGGTAGTTATGGCCGTGAGCGGAGCGCGCGGCAGCATGCTCAACCTCACTCAGATGGCAGCATGTGTCGGCCAGCAGTCGGTGCGTGGCGAGCGCATCATGCGTGGCTATGCCGGCAGAACGCTGCCACACTTTCGGCCTGGAGACCTGGGTGCAGAGGCGCACGGCTTTGTGGAGTCAAGCTACAAAGGCGGCCTCAACCCCACTGAATTCTTCTTCCATGCCATCGGTGGTCGCGAGGGCCTGGTAGATACAGCTATCAGAACATCTCAGAGCGGCTACCTGCAGCGCCGACTGGTAAATGCCCTGCAAGACCTGGAGGTCAGGTACGACGGCACCGTCAAGGAAACGAGGGGCATGGTTGTCCAGTTCCAGTACGGCGAAGACGGCGTGGATGCATCCAGGCGAGACTACGCCAGTACAGATAACGTCAAGCGCATCATCAAGAGTGTGCTCAAGAAGGAGTCGGCATGATCCTCACAGAAAAAGAGATCACAGAGAGGCTGGAAGGGCTTGACCTTCCACCGAGCATCAAGGAAGCAATGCAAATCGAGCTGAAAGGAGTGCCAGTAAGCTCAGAACAACTGGAGGAGATTGTATCCCAGGTGGCTTCCGACTACGAGCACTCTAAAGTGGAGCCATGCGAGGCAGTTGGTGTGGTCGCGGCGCAGTCCATCGGCGAGCCCGGCACACAGATGACCATGCGTACCTTTCACTACGCAGGCGTGGCCGAGATCAACGTAACCCTGGGCCTTCCCCGGCTCATCGAGATTGTGGATGCCAGAAAAATACCCTCTACACCCACCATGACCATAAAGCTTAATCAGGATTATGCCCACGATCGAGACCTGGCAAGAGAGGTGGCCTGGGCCATTGAGTCAACATCCATACTCCATTTGGGATCAATTGCCACGGACCTGGCGGAAATGAATGTGATCATCGAGCTGAACCCGGATGCTATGGAGCAGCGCAAGATCACAGTCGATGAGGTTGCATCCCGGCTCAAGGAGGAGACGAAACGGGAAGTGAGCCAGAACGGGAATCAACTGATCATGACTCCTGAAGAGTCCTCTTACCGCGAGTTGCTCCAGCTGGTGGAAAAGATAAAGAGGCTCTCCCTCAAGGGTGTAGAAGGCTTAAAACGTGTCGTAATCCGCAAAGAGGGCGACGAGTACATTCTCTATACGGAAGGCTCGTCAATTAAAAGGGTAATGCAGTTCGAAGGGGTAGATCCCACCAGAATCAAGACCAACAATATAAACGAGATCGGTGAAGTGCTGGGCATCGAGGCGGCGCGAAATGCCATCATTAATGAGGCCACAGACACTTTGCGCGAACAGGGCCTTTCCGTAGATGTGAGACACATCATGCTGGTTGCTGACATAATGACCGTAGACGGGGAACTGAAACAGATCGGACGGCATGGTGTCTCGGGCGAGAAGGCCAGCGTGCTGGCAAGAGCTGCCTTCGAGGTTACCGTCAATCATATCCTGGATGCGGCTATTCGCGGGGATGTAGACGATCTCAAAGGTGTGACGGAAAACGTAATCGTGGGCCAGCCGATACAGCTTGGCACAGGTGACGTGACACTGGTGGCAAGCAAGAGATGAGGTAATAACGATGATAAACGTAGATAGAGCTCTAAGAAGTTCCATCAGAACCGGAAACGTGGTGCTAGGATCGAATCGGACCGTTGAAGCAGGGCTTGGCGGACAGGCTAAGCTCATAGTATATGCTATAGATTGTCCTGCGGATGTGAGGATGCAACTGGAGACTGTAGATGTTCCGGTCTATGGTTACCTGGGTATGGGCAAGGACCTCGGATCTGCCTGCGGGAAACCCTTCTCCGTGGCCGCCTTGGCCATCATCGAGCCAGGGGACTCGGAGATAATGGCACTGCAGCGTGAGATCCGGGGTGTTGAGGCATGAGTGAGTTTAAGCTCACCACCGAAGGAATCAGATATATTGCTTTGTTCGAGAGCCTGACGGGCGGCATGGCCAGGGATTGCGTCGTTGATAATGAGAACGATCGCATCATTTTTGTCATAAAAAAAGGAGATATGGGTGCGGCCATAGGTCGAAAGGGCTCGAACATCAACCGGGTTAAGAAATCGGTAGGAAAGCAGATCGAGATCGTCGAGTACAGCGACGATGTCAAAGAGTTTTTAGAGAACCTCTTCCAGCCAGCGGCCATAAAGAATGTCATGGTCGTAAACAAGAATGATAAGCGATTGGCTTATGTAGAGGTAGCTAATAAGGACAAAGGCATTGCCATCGGTAGAGATGGCCGAAACATATTAAAAGCCAAGATGCTCGCGCAGAGGCATCACGGCGTTGATGATATCATAATTCAATGAAGATTTATTGCGATTTACTCAAGGTGAAATGAATGGGAAATGGAATCTATGCCGCCAGGAAACTGGAGAGTGATAGGAAATCGCTCCGGTGGAGCTATCCTAAGTATATCCGAAGGATGTCGGGGAGCAGGATGAAGGCTGACCCCCTGGGTGGAGCACCCATGGGAAGGGGGATAGTTCTCGAGAAGGTAGGAATTGAGGCAAAGCAGCCCAACTCGGCCATAAGAAAGGCCGTGCGCATACAGCTCATCAAGAATGGCCGCCAGGTTACGGCTTTTGCTCCCGGCGACGGGGCCATCGGATTTATCGATGAGCATGACGAGGTCACTGTCGATCGCATCGGCGGGCGTCAGGGACGGTCCATGGGAGATATCCCTGGAGTCAGATTCAAGGTTATCGCTGTCAATAATGTCTCCCTGCTGGAGCTTGTTCGCGGCAGAAAGGAAAAGCCGGTGAGGTAAATGATGAAGATATTCGGCAAGTGGGATCCGGCTGAGGTAGAGGTTGCCGATCCGAGCGTTAAGGGCTACATGAACCTGGATGCCAAGGCGGTCATGCACTCAGGCGGCAAGCATGCCAAGCAGCAGTTCAAGAAGTCCGAGCAACACATCCTGGAGCGCCTGGTAAACAAGATGATGAGAACTGAGAGGAACACGGGCAAGAAGCTCAAGGTCTACGGCATCGTCGAGGATGCGTTTGACATCATTGCCAAGAGAACCAAGGAGAATCCCCTCACCGTTCTGGCCAAAGCTATATCCAATGCCGGCCCGCGCGAAGAGGTAGTTCGTCTTAAGTACGGTGGCATTACTGTGCCCAAAGCCGTGGATACATCTCCCCAGAGGCGTGTTGATACAGCCCTCATGTTCATAGCCAAGGGCGCTCATGCTGCATCCTTTAAGAAGACCAAGAAGGCTGATGCCGCTCTCGCAGATGAGATCATCGCTGCAGCCAACCGTGATGTCAAGAGCTACGCCATTAACCACAGGGACAGTGTGGAGCGCGTGGCCAAGGCAGCAAGATAAAACCGATTTGCTGGTAAAAGATTAGGCGCTGGAATGGCGCCTATTCAGTCTATTTTAATTTTCCTTGTTAGCGTGAGCTATACTTTTTAATTTTCCTGTTAGGAAAACAAATATGCGGCTGACTAGATCATCTCTGTTCTCTGTAGTAAATCGCGATGTCAAGAGCTATGCCATCGACCACAGGTACAGGTACAGTGTGGAACACGTGGCGAAGGCAGCAAGATAAGGCGGAATTTTGCGGGAAGAAAGGCGCTAGCTAGGCAGAAGGCGCCTATTGAGTTTATTCTTTTGTCATTATTCCTTTTCTTTTGCTATTCTCTCACAAACCAGAACAAGAAAATCAGGTATGCGACCAGCATCCATGCGGTCATTATGTTCTGTTTTCCAGGACTCTGGAGGTTCCGGTTCTATTACCTTATTAATTCGAAACTCACAGGAGATTAGGTCGTTTATAATGTCGCCAAGTGTCCTATGCCAGTAGACCGTGGGTTGCATGCCGTAGCTTGGCCCCCATGGACAAAGAAACGGCCCTCGCTTGAAATAATAGTCTACTTTCCTGTACAGTTTTTCTCCTTTATCATCCTTTATCCATCCCCAGACAGGGGTCATAAAGCAGGGATGATTCATAATGTGCAAGTAAGTTCCCCCGGATTTTAAAAGACGGCTGAACTCTTTAAATGCCCCCTGATAGTCATCCATGTCCTGAATTACATTATTGGTCAAAACCACATCAAAAGTGGAATCTAATAAAAATGGAAGAGAAGAGCAGTTGGCCTGATAGTAGCTTATTGTTAAAGGTGCTCTTTCCTGTTCCTCTATGGCAAAACCAAGCATTTTTTGCGAGAGCTCTGCACCTGTGATTGAGGCACCCAACTTTGCAAGTTTCCGGCACAGGTAACCATCCCCACACCCCGCATCTAATATTTGTTTCCCCTTTACGTTTCCCAATACCTGTAGAATAAGTGGATCAAGCAGATCACGGCGATTCAAGTCGTTTTCGCCGAATAATCGGTGCCATTGCTCTGCATTGTTGTTCCAGCGTTTTGTACCGTCATTCTGGCTGAGTGTCATTTAACAAGACCTCTTTCAATGTCCTTCCTTAATAGTAATAGGCTGTTCCCCATATGGTTTGCAATTTTAAAAATTATCCTGGTAATTGCTCGCCCTTCTGACATTGCATAATAACATTTGGGGCTTCTCATCCACCTATATAATGAAATGAGGTTTATACGGTAATGTTTCCAAGTTGCAGGCTGCGTTGTATTATGCTGTTCAGGTAGAGGCGGCTCTTGCCGTCGTATTCTATTTAAACCGCTTTATAAACGACTTATCAATCCAGCTCTTCAGCGAGTAGATAAGCCTTGTCGGAACGCCGATGCAGGTCTTTCCCACCACGCCCACGGCGCAGTCAGCGCCGAGGGATATGAGCGCTACCTGGCTATCGGTGCTGGCCCGCACGGAATACTTTTCCAGAGGCTTTCCCGCTACCAGGTGGGAGAGGTGCCTGGCCAGATATTTGGCCTGCCGCTCAGCTTCCAGGCCGGTCTTGGTGGCCAATTTGCCATCGATCTCTATCCAGGCGCAGTCGCCTATTGCGAAAACGTTCTCTTTGGCATTCAGATGGGAGTCCACCAGTATCCAGCCGTTCTTCTTGGGCAGGTCCAGATCCTGGATGAAGGGAGAGGGCTTGACTCCTGCCGTCCAGATAGCCATGTCGCAGTCCAGGCGGGTGCCGTCCGTGAAACTGATGCAGTCCTTCTTGACCTCAGCGACCTGGGCGGAGGTGAGGATGTTCACGCCCTTCTTAGAGAGGGCTTTTTCCACGAGCTGGGAGGTTTGCGGGGAGAACTGGGGCAAAACCCGCTCCTTTGCCTCGATAATGTAGATACTGGAATCCAGGCTCTCTGCCAAAATTGACGCGGCTTCTACTCCAGTGAGGCCAGAGCCCATGATCATGATCCTCTCGGGATAGTTGTCCTCCACGAACCGGTGCGCCCTCTTGGTCTCCTCCAGGGTGTTGATGGAAAAGGTGTTCTCCACTCCCTTGATGCCGAAGTAGTTCTGGGCAGCACCCGTTGCTATCACCACGTAGTCGAAATCCACGCGCGATTTCTCGCAGACTACGGTGCTCCCTTCCAGGCGCAGGGCCTTCTCCCGAACATGAGTGGCTCCCACCCTTTCGCAAAAGGGCTTGAGGGGGGCCGCCAGCTCTTGCAGCCTGGCGACGCCGCCCAGGTATTCCGGATACAGGGCCTGCATCTCGACCTGCATCTTGGGCTCGATCAATGTGAACTCCAGGGGACAGGGCGAGGCTACTCTAATCAGCTCTGCACCGGCGATGCCTCCTCCAATGACAGCAACCTTCATGATCTCTGGAACCTCTCTCTTCGATGTGGCCTTACAATTACTAGATACTGGTTAAAGCAAATCGGTTATAAATGCATCGTGCCAAAAAGAGATGCCAAGGAGAGTAAAAGGAGAAAATCGAGAATCTACTGTCAGAAAGGCCAATCCGGGCACAATTTTTATATTGGTATATCCATAATACTACGGATAGCATGATCACTGTTTACTTCGATGGGCTGTGCTATCCCAGGAATCCCGGCGGCGTGGCTGCTTACGGCTATGCTGTCTACCGGGATGGCAAGCAGATCTGGCAGGGCTTCGGCGGCGTGGGCGAGGGCAAGGGCATGACCAACAACGTGGCTGAGTACGAGGGTCTGATGGCTGCGGCGCAGTGGCTGGTCGATGAGGGCGTCGAGGATAAGATCCTCATCAAAGGCGACTCGGAGCTGGTGATCAAGCAAATGAAGGGCGAGTACCGGGTCTCTTCCGCCACATCCAAGAAGTACGTGCCCGAGATCAAGAGGCTGCTACAGGGAAAGGATGTGAGCTTCTCTTGGGTGCCGCGAGAGGAGAACGAGGAGGCGGACGGGCTTTCACGGATGGGGTACGAGAGCTATTTGAGACAGAAGAAGAGAAAAAAAGGTGGATAAGATGCCCATCCCAGAGCCGACGATTTCTGCCAGGTGTGTTGACGTCATGGTTTAGGGAATGTTAAATTTTTTTTGCTTCTTTTCAAATATCGGAAAGCAAAGACCGTTAAAAAATACCGTTCAAAGAGCTGATGCCAAAACCAAACCTCATTTCCGATAACTATATCTACAATTGCCGTAGTCCCTCTCATTCCACAAGTGAGGCAAAACGCGTGAAATGGCACTCAATTCCAACTGATGAAGTTCTGGCCGGCCTGAAATCGGGACAAAAGGGACTTGGCTCTGATGATGCGGCCCGCAAGCTCTTTGAGTACGGTCCCAATCAACTGGAAAGCCCCTCCAAACCATCGCCTATTAAAATTTTCCTTTCCAAATTCAAAGATTACATGGTTATTGTTCTGATCTTTGCCGCCTTGATCTCATATATTGCCGGCGAGAGCACCAATGCATATGTTATTTTAGGAATAGTCATTCTCGTCGCGATCATTGGATTTATCCAGGAGTATAAAGCGGAAAGGGCTATGGAGGCTCTCCGGGAGATGGTGGCCCCGGAGGCGGACGTCATGCGGGATGGCAAGATGAGCACCATCCCCGCCTCGGAACTTGTTCCCGGCGACATAGTCTATCTGGATGCTGGAGATAAGGTGCCTGCGGATGGCAGAATTATTGAGGAGACTGCCCTGGAGGTCATTGAGGCCTCTTTAACCGGGGAATCGCTGCCCATAAAAAAGAGCATTGAGCATCTGCCCGAAGAGATCGCTCTTGCCGACAGAAAGAATATGGTCTTCATGGGAACTATCGTTTCCTACGGCAATTGCAGGGCTGTTGTGACTGCTACGGGCCTGGCCACGGAGCTGGGCAGAATCTCAGGCATGATCAAACAGAGGCCGGCAGATCCGCCCCTTAAGATAAAGCTGGAAGCGTTGGCCAAGAGACAGGCTATCCTGGTTTTTGTCATATCTGCTATCGTCTTCATCCTGGGCGCAAGGCAGGGCACGCCCCTCATCGATTCCCTGATCGCTGCCATCGCTCTCGCCGTGGCCGGTGTGCCTGAAGCTCTTCCTTTTGTGGTTACCCTGGCTTTAGCCTTCGGAACCCAGGCCATGGCCAAAAAGAACGCCATAATCAGAAGGCTTCCTGCGGTGGAAACCCTGGGATCAACTACCGTAATCTGTACGGATAAGACCGGCACCCTCACAACCGGCGAGATGACGCTTCGAGAGATTCAAACCTTTAGAACCATCGATGTAGAGGGCTCGGGCTACAGTCCGGAGGGCTCCTTCTCAGATCAAGACAGGCCCATCGACCCCCTGGAAGAGGATCTGGCCCGGCTTCTCAAGATAGGGATGCTTGTCAACAATGCGGATATCGAGAAGGCCAACGGTGGCTGGCGCATAGTGGGAGATCCAACGGAGGGGGCCATAATCGTTGCTGCCAAAAAGGCAGGAATCCTGGAGAGGATCAAGAAGAGCTGCACCCGAATTGAGGAGTATCCCTTTGATTCCGATCGCAGAAGGATGACAACGGTCGATGAGATTTTGGGCGAAGGCCGGATCGTATCAATGAAGGGGGCACCGGAGGCGGTGCTGGACAAATGCACCCGCATTGCCCATGCCAGCGGAGTCTTGCCTCTTACCGATGAGGACAAGAAGGCCATTTTAGCCAGAGCGGACGACATGGCCAACCGCGCCTTGAGAGTTTTGGCCTTTGCTAGCAAGTCCCTGGACAGCGGCGATCCTCTGGAAATGAATCTTGTTGAATCTGATCTGATCTTCGCAGGTCTCGCCGGCATGATGGACCCACCCAGAAAAGAGGTAATGGATGCCATTTCCGTTAGCAAGAGGGCCGGCATCAGGCCGGTCATGATCACGGGAGATCACCGCCTCACTGCCAGAGCCATCGGCAAGGAGCTTGATATCGGCAATGGGGAGGTCATCGAGGGTGCTGATCTGGAGAGGATGAGCGAGGAAGAACTGCAGGAAAGAATCGATGAAGTCTCGGTATTTGCCAGGGTCACGGCAGAGCACAAGGTCCGCATAGTCGAGGCTCTCAAAAAGAGGGGCAACATTGTGGCCATGACGGGAGACGGTGTGAACGATGCTCCTGCTTTAAAGGCAGCAGACATCGGTATCGCCATGGGAAAGACGGGCACCGAGGTTACCAAGGAAGCATCGGATATGGTCATCGCCGATGACAACTTCGCCACCATCGTCGGGGCAGTTGAGGAGGGGAGAAGAATCTACGACAACATTAGGAAGGGAACTTCCTATCTGCTCGCCGTCAGCTTTGCCGAACTGGCCACGATCTTCATTGCTGTAGTACTAGGTTATCCCATTCCTCTCCTGGCAGCACAAATTCTTTGGATAAACGTCGTGGCGGAGGAGTTTCCGGCCATCGGCCTGGCCCTGGAACCGGCACATGCCGAGACTATGAAGAAGAAGCCGCGCGATCCCACTGAAAGCATGCCCTCAAGAGGCCTCCTAATTTATACCCTGATAATTGCAGCCGCGATTGTAGCTGGCACATTGGGGCTTTACATCACATCGCTGGAGATGGGCCAGGATCAGAGCTATGCCAGAACCATGGCCTTTGTGGCGCTGGGCTTTTTCACGGTATACAACGCCTATAGCAGCCGATCCCTGGAAGAGTCTATATTCAGGATGAATCCCCTGGGCAATAAGACGCTTCTACTGGGAATCGCCGGGTCGATATTCTCGATTCTTGCCGTAGTGTACATTCCTTTTATGCAATCCATCTTCCAGACCAGGCCGCTAACATCCGATAGTTGGGTTTTGGTTCTGGGAGTCGGTCTGCTGGTGGTCGTGGCTGCTGAGGTCATGAAGAAAGTTCTGCCCGGACTGCGATAATATGCGAGTGGGGTGGGGTCTGCGATTATCTCCGCATCTCTCTGTGTCTCTCTCGCTTTTGTCATTTCGTTGGAGATGCTAGCGACAATTAGACCTGCGGCAACTGAAATCCAACCACAGAGACACAGAGCAAGTAATGACTCAAATGGAATCAAATTGTAGCTTTGCCCATACTAAACTAAATGCAGAGATGCACTGATAGAACGAAGAGCTTTTCCTATTTTTCCATCAATATACCTCTCATAATTGCTGGAAAAGATGATGGGATTTGTTTTTTCAAAAGTATATCCTATAGCATAATTCGTGATATATAGATAAAATAAAACCCTCATAATAATACAATTTGTCAGTATGCAGTTAAGATTAAAGGTAGTGTCCCGATCTTGATGTAAAATAGTAGTAATAATCTTGGCGATGTATAGAATGCTGCAATTAGGACGTCAGCATTCTGGTCA
>JAFGNK010000091.1 GCA_016927055.1 Methanotrichaceae archaeon
GAATTTTAATGGAGTGTTGGGGATGGCTTATGCGGTAGAGATCATATCCATGGAACGAAAGGAGAAGCTGATAGAGCAATACAGCAATCAGGTGCTCTATGAGATCAAGTCAGAGATTTACGGATGCTGCATCAAGCTTCTCACGGGCAGCTCTCTTGTAAAGAATGCCTGGGAAGAGAGCTTCTATTTTGCCTCCCAGAACATTCGATCCCACGGCAGGCTGTATGTTCTGGAAGATAAAACGGTTGGAGAGAACCAGGTATACTACGATCCTCATTCCAAGAGCTGCTTTTTGTTCAACATGGACTACTACGGATGGATAAAGTCCCTGGCGCTCTCCGTAGCTGGCGATATTCTGGAGGACAATCACGACATCTACTCCGTGCACGGGGCCTGCCTGGATGTACGGGGCAGGGGTGTCTGCATTTTGGGCGGATCGGGAGCAGGCAAGACCACCCACACCTACGGCCTTTTGCGCCAGCCAAAAGCGCGCGTCGTCTCAGATGACTGGTTTTTTGCCCGCATCTTTGGGCAGGAGATATTGGCTTACGGATCGGAGAAGAACTTCTACATTCGCGCCGACCTGGCCGAGATCTGGAAGGAGTTTTCCGGGCTGGTGGAAAAGGCCGTCTTGGACGAGAAGGGGCGGGCCGTGGTGGACCTGCGCTGGGTGATAGGCAAGGGGCGCATCCTGCCCCTGACCACTCTGGAGGATGTGATCCTGCTAAAGCGCGATCCCGATCAGGAGGATACGGTGCGAGTGCTGGAAGGAAAGGAGGCACTGGCCACACTGGAGGCGAATGGCTACTTCAATCCGCATCTGCTGGTGAAAAGCGAATTCAAGCGCCGCCTGAGGAGCCGGTTCTTTGAGGCGCTCTTCGCCCGGACGAGGGTGCACGAGGTTAACACCAAAGGAACGCCGGAGGAAAGCCAGCGGGCGATACGGGAGATACTGGGAAGCAGTTAGGCGGCCCTTATTCGCCTCTGGCCGCATCGCCAGCGTGCCGTAGGTAAGATTTTAGTGGCAGTGCCTTTCGAGGGCCTTCTTGGAAATGGCTGCGAGCTAAGGAGATTTGAATTTCTTCTCCCCCTAAAAGGATTAGAGTTTAATCTATCCGAGCTATCGGAGGAAATTAGTGTATCCAGGCCCACAGTAGATCGCATAGTAAAAAAGTTCGTGAAATGGGGATTGATGAAGGTTGCCAGCATACATGGCAGAACTAAATATTACTCCTCGAATAATTTTGGCTTAGGTTAATCTTTCCCCTCGCACCGCATACCTTTAGATACTTGGCCTTCTTACTACACCCCCGAAAATGCCTGCCGATCCTGTCGCCAAATGGGAGGAGTTCCTCCGCACCCGTTACTGGGATGAGCTGCTGGAGCTGGCCGACTCCTACCCCGACGAGCGCAGCCTGAAGATCCGCTTTTCAGACATCGACAAGTTCGATCCCGACTTCGCTGAGGAGCTGCTGGATAATCCAGAGCAGATCCTGGAAGCGGCGCATGCTGCCCTCCTGGAGCTGGACCTGCCCATGGATGTTTACATGGACCGGGCCCATGTGCGCATTATCGAGCTTCCCCGCCATTTCAAAACCAGGGAGCTGCGATCTGATCACATCGGGAAATTGCTGGCCATCGATGGCCTGGTGAGAACGGCCACCGAGGTGCGGCCCAAGATCACATCCGCCGCCTTCCAATGCGGAAGATGCGGCTTCACATTCTTCAAGGAGCAGACGGGCAGCAACTTCGAGGACCAGAACCTGAAGTGCATGAACCAGGCCTGCGACCGGGGCGGGCCCTTCAAGCTCTTGCTCGCCCAGTCCAAGTTCGTGGATGCCCAAAAGATCAGAGTGCAGGAGTCTCCCGAGGACCTGCGGGGCGGAGCACAGCCCCAGACGCTGGACGTCGAGCTGGAGGACGACCTGGCCGGCAGGATCTTTCCCGGAGATCGGGTCATTATCAATGGCATCCTCAAGTCCTACCAGCGCTCTTCTCCCAAACAGGGCAAAAGCACCTACTTCGACCTCTTCCACAAAGGCATATCCACGGAGATGACGGAGCAGGAATTCGAGGAGATTGAGATCGATCCCGAGGAGGAAAAGGAGATCCTGGAACTGTCCTGCGATCCGGAGATCTACGAAAAGATCAGAGGATCCATCGCCCCCTCCATCTACGGCTACGACGACGTGAAAGAGGCCCTGGGTCTGCAACTGGTCTCAGGCTTTGAAAAGCACCTGCCGGACGGAGCGCGCATCCGCGGCGACATTCACATCCTGCTGGTGGGCGATCCGGGCATCGCCAAGTCTCAGCTCCTGCGCTACATGATTAAGATCTCGCCCCGCGGCATCTATACCTCAGGTAAGAGCTCCACCTCCGCCGGCCTGACCGCCACGGCAGTCAAGGACGAGCTGGGCGACGGCCGCTGGACCATCGAGGCAGGGGCACTGGTCCTGGCAGATAAGGGCATCGCCGCCATAGACGAGATGGACAAGATGGACAACGAGGACAAGAGCGCACTGCACGAGGCGATGGAGCAACAGAGCTATCATCCTCTGACGGAGGTCCAGCTGGCGGACGGGCGAAAGGTGCGCATCGGCGAATTTGTGGACAGACTGATGAAGGACCGGCCTTTGGAGACAATCGCCGGAAAGGATTGCGAGATATTGCCGCTTCATGAGGACATCAAAATAAAAAGCACCGACATGAACCGCATCTTCGATGTAAAAGTGGATAGGGTAAGCAGGCATCGGGCTGCACACCATTTTATTAAAATTAAATATTCTAATGGACGCGAAATAATTGTTACTCCAGAGCACCCAATATACATCGCGAAAGACGGGCTAGCGTGTGTATCTGCCCGCGATGTCAAAGTTAGAGACTTGGCGCCCGCCCCAAGATCGCTCCCGATTAATGAGATTTTTAAAGACCTCATTCAGGTTAATAGGCAGCATTCCAGCGAAAAGCCGCTGACATTTCCCAAAAAAATGGATCTTGGCCTTTCCAGAATCCTGGGGTATCTCCTTGCGGAGGGCCATTTTTATAGAGGCTCCAGCCATGAGATCGGCTTTGCAAACAAGGACGAAACTCTACTAAAAGAAATGTCGAGACTCATGCAAGAGTCTTTTGGCATTGAAGCATCTCGGAACCAAAGAAGCGACGGCGTAGTCACCTTGAGATTCATATCAACTCATTTGTTCAGATGGTTTGAGGCCAATTTCCCAGAGATGATGAAGACTGGAAGAGAGAGACGAATGCCTGTAGCCGTTTTCCATGGGACAACGAATAATATTAAAGACTTATTAATAGCAGCGTTTCTTGGTGATGGCTGTGTGCACTCAACATCAGTCGCTTATTCAACTGTTTCGCGTGGTCTAGCTGAAGATTATCAGGATCTCCTTCTCAGACTTGACATATCATCAAGAATATCCATAGATAGGAAAGCAAACGCATTCAAAGTCTGCATAATGGGCGATTCGCATAAGAAGTTCGAGCAACTTTTCTTCAAGTCCAGCTACGAGAAGCTAGAAAGAATGAGGTGTGTCACGTCAGCATGTAGCAGATCCGTTCGCCATCATGACGTACTTCCAGCAGAGACTGCTTATTCAATATTAAAAATAAAAAAGTCTTTGGGCCTCACGAATGACGGACGCTTTAATGAGCACTTGGACAATGGATATGGACTGACCATTGATACCGTGGCAGAATATGTTTCTGATCTGAAGAGTAGATATAATGAAGTGCTCATGGTCGTTAATAACGAATTGACCCTGCCCAGAATGAGGTCAGAGTTGGGATGGTCACAGAGTTACTTGGCGTCTGTAGCCGGAGTTACTCGAGGTAACATCGATTACTACGAACAAGGCGGCTATGATGAGTTAAAAAGGACAGAAATAGCAGGAAAAATTTTCAAACGAGTTCATGCGCACTTGAAAGAAACAGCCATGAGTATTGCAGCACTTGAAAATAAGCTCGCTTCGGATATCAGATATCTAAGGATCACTGATGTTAAAGTTATTCCAAATGAGGGTCAATACTTCACAGATTATGTTTATGACCTAACCGTCGAGCCTACCCATACCTTCATCTCTCAAGGCCTCGTTTTGCACAATACAATCAGCGTCGCCAAGGCTGGCGTCATGGCCACCCTCAAGTCGCGCTGCTCCCTGCTCGCCGCCGCCAATCCCAAGCTGGGCCGCTTCGACAAGTACGAGCCCATCGCACCCCAGATCAACCTCACCCCCGCCCTCATGTCGCGTTTCGATCTGATCTTCGTCTTGACCGACGATCCGGACACCAAACGGGATTCGGCCATCGCCCAGCATATCCTGAAGAGCAACTATGCAGGAGAGCTGGCCACCCAGGCGGACTGGAATTCGGATATATCTCAGGAGGATATCGATAACGCTCTGGTGGTGATAAAGCCGGTCCTTGATCCGGAGCTGCTCCGAAAGTATGTGGCCTACGCCAGGAAGAACATCTTCCCCACCTTAAGCGAGGAAGCCAAGGAGTACTTCCTCAAGTACTACGTCGGCCTGAGGAGCCAGGGGCAGGATACCAACAAGCCTGTGCCCGTCACCGCCCGGCAACTGGAGGCGCTCATACGCCTGGGTGAGGCCAGCGCTCGACTTCGCCTCTCTGATAAAGTCACTCTGGATGATGCCAAGCGGGTCGTCAAGATCCTGGAAGCATGCCTGCGAAAGGTAGGCGTAGATCCGGAGACGGGCTTTTTGGATGCGGACATCATCGCCTCAGGTACCACCAAGAGCACCCGGGACAGAACCAAATCGGTGATTGATATCATCCGGGACATAAGCCGTGAGCAGCAGGGCCCGGCCCCCAGGGACGCCGTCTTGGATAGAGCTCAGGAGTTGGGCATAGAAAGAGCTAAAGCGGAAGAGATCATCGATCGCATGAGAAGAGATGGAGATGTATTTGAGCCCCGACCGGGAATGCTGAAGCTGCCTTAAATACAGGCAACGCATTTGATAACCGGGATCTCGAATAAGCCGGAAACTAAAAACAAAAAAAACGGCAAATAAGAGCCAATTAAATCTAAATTATCATGATTGCCATGTCCAATATGCCTGAAGAGACGGAAAGGAAAGAGATGTATTTGAAAAGCTACCAGCAGGGGAAAGAGACCCTCATTGCAGTCTGTGACTGTGATATCCTGGGAAAGAAGTTTGCAGAGGGCCACCTTAAGATAGACGTCAGCCCCGATTTTTTCGGAGAATATAAGGCCTCCTGTTCCGATGTTGAGGCGGCCCTCGCCTCGGCAACAATGGCCAACTTCGTGGGCTGCAAGACTGTCGAGCATGCCATATCCCTGGGCTATGTAGATAGAGATTGTGTCCTCTCCATCGACGGCATCCTCTACGCCCAGATGGTGCGAATGTGATGCAAGCCATCTGTCCCCGCTGCGGCCTGCCTACTGTTGATGGGCTCTGCCGGCAATGCACCCTGGAGAAAGCAGAGCTGGTTAGCTGCCCCGGCCAGGTCGAGGTGGTCATATGCTCCATTTGCGGTTCCCGGCAGCTAAAAAGCAAGTGGCATCTTCCGGACAGTCGCTCTGTGGA
>JAFGNK010000092.1 GCA_016927055.1 Methanotrichaceae archaeon
AAGCATAGCCTGTCCGCAGGACATATCGATTGGCATGAATCAGGTTGGTCAGATCTCAAGGTTTGCGTTATCATTGATGATGCATCCAGAATGATCCTTGCTGGCGGGGAGTTCATGAATATCAATACCAAGAACAGCAAGCTAGTAGTGGATGAACTGATTGAAAGATACTGGTGGCTCTGCCCCATGCGAGAGATTATCTTGGATCACGGTGCTGAATTCGGTGCCCATCGCGTTCATGATGACGGCAAATGGGATAGTGAATTCAAGAGACACCTTGAAAGACATGGCATAAAACCAATCCTGGCGAGGGTTAAGCATCCTCAGACAAATGGAAAGCTAGAACGATGGTTTGGTGAATATCAGAAGCATCGATTAGCCTTTTCTTCATTTGAGGAGTTTAAGGAATGGTACAACAACAGGCCGCATGGCAGTCTGAAGTTTGAACATCTCGAAACCCCAGAAATGGCATTCAGAAGAAAGATGCGCTTAGAGATGTATTTTGCTATTGGTCACAGGTTGTTTGGATTATGAGAGAAAATATGAATTATTCACACGAAATGAAATCGAAGCAGGTGCGAAATACTTTCAGGACTCTACAATTCTCCAAAATTATCAAAATATGAACTCGGTCTTATATTTTGTGTTCTGCCCGATTCTAATGAATCGCCTTTCTCAGTCGCTGATAAAGTCGTTCAGTGTTGCATTTTTCTTATTTTGCATCAGTCTCAGTCCTGCAGCCTCCTGATCTCTTCTGGGCATTTGTCGGCGAAATGCAGCCAGATTCCGTCTTTCCGGGCAGTACTGGCTGTCGTAATAGACCTGCCAGAGGCCTTCTACATCCGGGTTCTGAATATTAGTTCCATTTTCGGTGCAAGGCAGGGCGGACTTCAGCCTCTCCAGGCTTTCGGACAGTCCCTGGCCATGGTCCCGCCAGATCCTGCCCTCCCGGCAAAGCGAGATCCAGCTTTCGCTGCCGTTTCCCAGCACTATTATTATCCCGGCGTTTCTGCGGGCAAAGTGATCGCAGATGTGCTCTTCTATTCTGTGCCTGGGCTTGAAATAGCCATAAAGGACACAGGTGCCATGGGGCTGCAGTCTCACAAATGCCTTCATCCTATGCACCTCACCCATAACGGCAAAGATCATCTTTTTGAGCCGGGCTTCCTGGGGTTGAAGTGACAATTCCAGATCCTCTGCCTTGAGCTGTCCTGCACTGGCAAGGAGCCTCTCATTGCAGTCCCTGTGCATGGAAAGATAGTAGAGGAAGTTTTCTGGGACTTTCAAGCCTGCCACATCTCCAGAGTAGTATCTCTCCAGCCGTTGATCTTGAGAAAGGGTGCTGCTCTCTTGATCCTGACTCCCATTGCTGTCAGCTCTGCTTTAGCCACAATCGGCTGCTTCTTCCGGAAGGCGACAATCCTTTGGGCGCTCCTGGGCCCTATGCCCGGCACTCTCAGAAGCTGCTGAAATGCTGCTGTGTTCGGGTCCACGGGCAAGTCCATGAACTCCCTGGCGATGGCCATTTTGGGATCGGTATCATAGAGAAAGCCGCTGTCATTAAAGGCGTGGCAGATCTCGCCGGGCTGAAAGCGGTAGACCCGAAAGAGCCAGTCCATCTGGTAGAGGCGGTGCTCTCGCCACAGCGGCTGAGCCTCTCTGTTCTCAAAGGGCGTGCCTCGCTGAGGGGAAAAAGCGCTGTAGTAGGCCCTTTTCACCCCAATTTCTTTGTACTCATAAAGTACTCTTTTGAAGATCTCCTCATCGCTCTCCCCGGCGGCACCTACCACAAGCTGAGTGGTCTGGCCGGCAGGCAGAATGGTCTCTGAGGTCTCGGAAATCTCTGACTTCATATCACGGATGTATCTTTGCCTTTGCAGGATATCGCTTTCATAACTCTTAGTGGCGCAGATCTCATTCATATGCGAGGCAGATGCTGCCTCTAAATTTATGCTGACGCGATCAGCCAGCGCCATGGCTTCCTTGATATGATCCCGGGTGGAGCCGGGCAGAACCTTGAGATGAATGTAACCGGAAAATGCGTGCTTTTGGCGCAGCAGCCGGGCCGTTTCTACCATCTTTTCCATGATGGCGTCCTCATCCCGGCCTGCGCCTGAGGAAAGAAAGAGCCCTTCAATATAATTCGATCGATAAAGGGAGATGGTGATCTTGGCCAGCTCTTCTGGGGTATAGGAGAAGGCTCTCGCTTTGCGGCTGCAGTTTGCGGCATTGGTGCAGTAGCTGCACTGATGGGTGCAGTGGTTGGTGTAAAGGGTCTTGAAGAGGCTGACGCATCTGCCGTCCTGGGTGAAGGCGTGACAAATTCCGGGCAGGGGAGTCTCTCTTGGTGAAAAGGTGGACGCGCAGACATCGTGCCTGGTGCCCTCTCCCAGAGTGCTGAGCTTCTCTGTGTCCACTCCTCCGGTCGGCCCCATGGTGTCGAATCTGCACTCCTCTGCCAGGTGGGCGATCTTCTCCAGGGTGACCATTGGGATTTATGCGGGAGCTTATGGATTATAACCAATATGCAAGCGGCGCGAAAGTAATCTCTTCGAAATCCTTTTTATGTAACAGGTGCATAGATTATGGGCTGGCAGAGCGGAGAGGATTATGGATCGCAAAATTATGATGGAGAGAATTGGGCAGATAATATTTTACGTAACCGCTCTAGCGGAGGAAAATGAATGTCCGAAGATGTCTTCAAGATGCCCCGTATGGGAAAGGCGGAGTACGACCGGCTGGTGGAGGAGCAATATGTCTGCCGCATTGTTTTTAAGGGGGAGATGCATCCTTACATTGCTCCATTCCTTTATGTCTTTGATGGCAGGTTCATGTATTTTTTGTCCACCAATTACGGTAAAAAGGTGCAGTACTTCCGGGACAATCCCCTGGTGACTGTGGAGATTGAGCATTACTCTCCCGATCTTTCTGCCTTTAGCTTTGTGGCCCTGCCCGGGCGGCTGGTGCAGGTGGAGGATGCCGGGCAAAAAAGGGCGGTGCGAGAGATGTTTGTGCAGCTGATCAAAGGCAAAGCACTCTCTTCCAATGTCCTCTCCGCTCTCGGTCATTCTCCGGAGGAGCCGGTGGAGGTCTTGCTGGCCGAAGAGAAGAGTTCGGTCTGGAAGCTGGTGGGCGTCAAGGTTGATGAGATCCTGGGACTGAAGAGCTATAGCCTTTAGTGCCCGGCTACTTTTGGTCGCTTGGCGCAGTTTTCCCTCGACTCTCCGGCTCGGCAGAATAGGGCCTGTTCTCCTTCAGGCACCACTGCATCTCCTTGAGCAAGGGCTCGACCATGCCATCCGTCTCCCTGAGTTTCTGTACCATGATCTCTGCCAGGCTGCCCTGCTCGATCCTTTTTGCCACCAGGGGCAGATATCTCCGCTCCTCAGCGGTGGCGCTCTTCTCGGCCTGGGCGAAGAGCTTCTCCAGCTCCGGCCTCATCCCGGCTACGCCGCTGTGCATGGCATCTTCCAGCATGGCCTGGAGGGAGCTCTCTTCTTCCTCCAGGGCGAGGTCGGTCCTCAGCAGAGCCAGCAAAAAGGCCGAGAACGCCATGTCCGAGTGCAGGCATTCCTGCTCATCAATGGCTTTAACCTCCAGGCACTTTCTCGTAAAACGCACGATCACACCTCTGGAATTGACCCACTCTCGGCAGAGAATCTCCGCCCCGCATTTCTTCAGCTCAGAGTAGATCTGCCTGTTGATTCGTACGTAATCGTCCGCGCTCTCCAGTTTTTCGGGCAGTATGTTATGGCAGATCTCAGGAATTGCCGCCTGGTTTTGCCGGTAGTAAACCAGCCGGTTGTCCATGTAAGAGTTGAGCTTTCCCTCTACCATGGGCGATGAAGCAGATACTGCCACCAGATAAGGTATCAGTGAGCGAATCTTGTTGAACATGGCGACCAGCTCATCCTTGCCGACGTAGGGAATGTTGATCTGCAGAGCCTGAATATTCAGCCAGCCGTGCTGCTTGATGTTGAAGAGACGATCATACACCTGATAGTACTCCTGCTCATCATGATCCCAGTAGGTCGTCTCATCCAATGTCAGCAACGGATGCATTCCCAGACCCATGAAGCCATACTCATGATTCGTGGTTCGGTATAGCTCGCATAGTCCCTGATACAAATTACTCTCCAAAAAACTGAGGTTCCCCGGCCTGTCTGGGATCAGCTCTATGGCATGCTTTTGCAGCTCCTTGGAGACCAGTATCCCCCCGAAAGGCACCTCGTGCTGCACCTGTCCGGCGATCCTCTGGATGATCCGGTCGGAGATGGCCAGTGGCCGGCAATTTCTGTCATTTATGGAGTACTCGTGCTCCGTTCCTATGGGCGAGGAAGCTGCAAGCGCTTGCATTGTCTTTATCATGGCGCTTTTCATCTCTTTTTTAGTCCTGCAGCTTGATCTGCGCTACAAGATCCGTCTCCGGCTCTTCTATCTTCAATATCTCTTCCATCTCAGCGGCGGGAACGCTCTTTACCAGATGCATGATCTTCTCCACGGAGGTCTCGAATAGTCCGTCGTAGGCTTTTTTGTTGGCCTTTAGAAACCGTACCAGTGGGCAGATGCTCTCTCTCTTAAGGAATATCTGCAGGACGCCCTCCTTGATATCAAATGTAAAAGGTCCGGCAACGCAGGTCTCGGGCTTGATGGAATGAATGCTGCATTTTCCATCATGGAATAGCACGCAAAAACCGTCCTGCTTCAGACGTAGCCTCCTGTATCCGGCAAACTCCATTGCGTCTTCTGCCACGCCGTTTTCCAGCAGTATCTTTATTCTCTCCTGGCTTAAGGGTGGTCTGGCCTCAAAGCAGCAGCCTCCATCCAGATGGCATTCGCTGCAGGCCTGGCTTATGGCTTCACATAGATAATCTTCCATCAGAATATCATCTCTTGGAAATTGGATCTTCCTCTACCGCTCAGAGAAATCAATCTTGTAGGAACAGACCTTGTTTTCTTCCAGTATAGATGGATTGCATATGCCGGAGGCAACTCCCAGGCCATATTCACCCTCAAAACCGTGCGGTTCTGAGACCTTATCGGAAAGCTCATCGGCATAGCTGCAGGCGTCTCCTGTCATCAGATAGGAGATGATCTTTTGGAACATGTCCGGATAGTAGGCATCTTCGCCTCCTTCCAGGGAGGGATTGTCATTGACCTCAATGACGTAGAGCTTTCCATTGCTCTCTTTGATGTCCACACCATACAATCCTTTGCCAATGGCATTGCCGGCCTCGCGTCCCAGCTCGATGACCTCAGGTGGGACCTGATCGGCAGGCACGCTCTCCACATCGCAATATACGACATGCCCATTCACCGATGCCTGAATCTTGAAGGTCTCCGAGGGGATGATGTATCGACAGGCATAAAGTAGCTGCCCGTTGATGACACCGATTCTCCAGTCAAACCTGCTCTCGATGTACTCCTGTACTACGATCCAGTCGGAGAGCTTGAAGAATCTCCTGGCGATCTTCAATAGCTCGCCTACGGATGAGACCTTCTCTACCCGGGCCGAGAAGGATGTGGAGGGCTCTTTTAGCACCAGAGGCATACCCAGCTCCTCGAAGAGCTGTTCGGCCTGCACTTCATCCAGCTCCTTCTTCTTTAGAAACTTCGTCCTGGGCATGGAGACATTCTTCTTCATGAGGTGCATGTACATGTTGATTTTATCGGCGCAGATCTGGATGGAGCTGGGATCGTCTATCACCGGTATGCCATACATTTGTGCCACCCTGGCTGCCACGTAGGTGGTATTCATGGGATCGGTATTGGCGCGAATGAAGAGCGCATCCAGCTTGGGTATTTTTTTCATGTCCACGGGAAAGATGAACTCAGCGGTATGGCCCATGCTCTCGGCCACGTCCCGGCATTTTACCACAGCTGTGAGCTGTTCAGAGCTGCTTAACGTCCGTCGATTGACAAATATGCCTAGCTTACTCAAAGCGTTTCACCCTCTTATCCAGAAGGTCCTGTAACATTTCCGTTTCATCCTTAGATAATTGCGAATATTTCACTGGAGCCAGAGAGGATAGTCGGCAGCCCGACTCATCCTTGACCAGTACTATCTCCACTAACGGCAACCTGAAGACCTTATAGATCTTTTCTGCCAGCGACTTCGCCGGCTCGCAGCAGTTTATCGTCTTGCCGAAGATGGACACGCATTTTGCCACAGATGAGGTGTCGTTAATCTTCTGATAGCAGAAGGGATACCTTCCTCTGTTGGTGATATGCTTGATGACCGTCTTCGCTTCTTCCTTGTCGCTTACGAGGAAGTGGTCGGAGGGCGTGGAGAAGTAGTTCAAGCCGTAGACTATGGCGGGGAGGGAGACATACTGGTTGGATATTATCCATTCGCAGACAGCGATGCCTGCCAGTTTCGCCTTCTCCAGACAGATGGGAACGATATAGGCATCCAGCACATCGCTGCTGCTGGGGGTGGTCTTGATGCCGTCATTCTCGTTCTTGACGATGGTATAGTACGGCTCGGTCTTGTAAAAATAACTCTCATTTACAATATATTGGGAGTCATTTTCCATCAAGGTGTACATGATGTCTTTCTTGGGAATATGGTCTCGTCGTTTGTTCATTAAAACATCACCGCATAACCTGCGTGTGAGAAAATAGATCTGTTAAGTTGAGTGAATTCGCGCTCTTTGCGTCCATCTTGAGGCGCGATTGTTATTTTTACTGCGTAGGATACCCTACGGTATTTGCTCAGACTACGGTGCCTATCTGGATCTAATTCCATTTCATTCTCAGAAATTTGAATTTCCCCAGGGCTCATACCCTTGCTGGTAGTATTTATCGTTATCGACATGACACAGATGGCGCTTGGATATTACGCCATCTGCTACAATTGCAATGTCGCTGAAAGCCATTAAGCTTCTCTCCTTACGAAAGATCTGCGCGAAGAGCTTCCAATGCTGGCATGGCCGGCTATTCCATGCTAGTCGGCCTTTTCCAGAAGGTGCATCATCTTTTCCGGGCTTGTAGCGGGAAGACTGCAGACATGGCCTGAGCAGACATAGGCCGTGATCTTGCCCTCCTGCTGGATCAAATTCCTCGTGAATGGTGCAATTTCTCTAATCTCTTCCTCACATACCAGCACTACGGATTTGTTAGGCAGATAGCGAGATCGTATGGCCCGCAGCATATCCATCATGCCTGCATCCTGCAAGCTTCCTACCAGGGCGATCTCGGATGTCGGCCCGAGTGCATAGTCCAGGGAGCAAAGCATCATGCAGTGGCCCAGAGACTGCCCGCCGGCTTTGGCGGAGAAGTCCTGTGCCAGATCCCAGGCTCTTTCTTCCCATTCTTCCTGTCCGGAGAGGTGCATGAGCCGGAGAAGGTTTAACATGGCAATGGAGTTTCCGGAGGGAATCGCTCCATCATAGTACTCTTTTCTTGGCAGCAGCAGGGCCTCGGCATCATCTGCAGAAAAGAAAAAGCCGCCCTGGTCCTTATCCCAGAAATGTTGCATCATGATCCGGCTATGCTGCAAAGCCGCTTTCAGATACTTAACATCAAAGACCGTCTCATAAAGATCTATCAAGCCCCAGACAAGGAAAGCATAATCATCCAGATTGGCAAAAATGCCTGCCTCGCCCCGGTAGCGATGCAGCAGTCTACCTTCGGTTGTCTGCATCTCTTTTTGGATAAAGTCGGCTGCTTTCATAGCAGCCTTTGCATATTTTGCCTCATGCAAAGCCTGCGCAGCCTTTGCAAGGGCTGCGATCATCAATCCATTCCAGTCGGTGAGAATCTTGTCGTCCTTTAATGGGTGCATTCTCTTTTCCCGGACTGCAAAAAGCTTTGCTCTTATCTTTTCCAGACGATCGTAAAGATCATGCACACTGATCTTCAGTACGGATGCTGCATCCGCTGGATCAGACCTCAGGCGCAGGATGTTTCGTCCTTTCTCGAAGTTTCCGCTTTCATGGACATCAAATAGCCGGATCAAGAGATTGAATTCCTCTTTATCCAGAGATTCTCTCAGCTCATCTGCCGTCCAGACATAGAATTTGCCTTCCTCCCCCTCGCTGTCTGCGTCCTCTGCAGAGAAAAAGCCTCCCTGAAGAGAGGTCATGTCTCGCAGCACATAATCCAGGATCTCGCGTGCCGCTTTGGCGTACTCCTCTTTTCCTGTGGCCTGATAGGTCTCTGTATAGGCTATGGCCATCAGCGCCTGGTCATAGAGCATTTTCTCGAAATGGGGGACAAACCACTCTGCATCCGTGGAGTATCTATGAAATCC
>JAFGNK010000009.1 GCA_016927055.1 Methanotrichaceae archaeon
CAGGATTGTTTTCTCCTTTTCTTCTCGCCTGGACAACCTATATCAATTCTCATAGCATCGAACCAAGCCATGCGCATTAGCGAAGAGCAGTATGGCGATCACATCGGCCGCTTCAAAAAGGTCCTCTACCTCTGCCACAGGAACGCCGATCCCGACGCCATAGCAAGCGGCTTTGCCCTGAGCCGGGCCTTCGGAGGCACAATCGGCGCCGTGGATGATCTGAGCCGCACGGCTGCTTCCCTGGCCGAGATCATCGGCGCTGGCGTCCTGATAAATCCACGAGTTGAAGACTACGATCTGGTGGTAGCAGTAGACACCTCGGTCCGGATGCAACTGGGGGACAGGCTGCCGGCCAGCTACGCCCTGGTCGATCACCATCTGGATGAAGGACTGCTGGAGGATGCCATCTTCTACATACAAAGGCCCGCCAAGTCCACGGCCGAGATCGTCTGGAAGATTCTAAAAGAGAACGGCAAGAAGGCCGACCGAAAGGCGGCTCTTGGCCTTCTGGCAGGCATGATCTCCGATACCGGTCGCTTCAAGCGCGCTACGCCGGACACCTTCCGGGCTGCAGCGGAGCTCTTGCAGGAAGGAGGCTTTGCCTATGAAGAGGTACAGGAGGCCCTCTCCGTTCCGGCAAGCATATCACAAAGAATTGCCGTCCTAAAAGCCGCCTCCCGGGCCCGGATCGTACGCCAGGGAGACTGGCTTGTCGCCTGCACAACAGTCAACTCCTTCGAGGGCTCAGCAGCAATGGCACTGGTGGATTTAGGTGCCGACGTGGCCTTCGTAGCAGGACGGCACGGGAAAAGGGGCAGGGTCCGCATCAGCGCAAGGTCCAGCCGAGAGGCAGCCCGGAAGGGCTTGAACCTGGCAGAGCTTTTGGGTGAGGTGGGCAAAGCCCATGGAGGGGATGGAGGCGGCCACAAGTCGGCAGCCGCCCTGGAAGCGGAAGGCGATCCGTCCACCATCCTAAATGAATGCCGAAAAAAAGCGATAGAGAGCCTGCCCTGAAGGCTTGAGACCTGTCGGTGCAGGCACAAATCCTGCGTTTCTGTTCAGTCTGAGTCAGCTCTTGCGCACCCGAAGAGCCGCCTTCTTCAGAGCTTCAATGCCAGGCAATGGCTCGCCCGAGAGGTAAGTGATGGACGCACCACCTCCCATACTTACATGAGAGAACTTGGACTCCAGGTCCAGCTGCTCAATGGCCGCCACGCTGTGCCCTCCGCCGGCAATGGAATAGCCGGACTCGGTGGCCGCTTTCAAGAGTTCAGATGTGCCCAGCCGGAACTTCTCCTGCTCGAAGACTCCGGTCGGCCCATTGAGAACGGTAACCTTGGCCTCCTTCATATACTTGGAATAGGTGACAATGGTCTCCAGGCCAATGTCAGCTATGGGCAGAGCTGTGGGGAGCTTGTCCACGGCAACTTCTACCCGCTCGCCATTCTGGTTCAAAGCTACATCCACGGGCAATACGATCTTGCCCGGATAATCATGCAAAAGCTTTGCCGCAATGGGAATCTGGTTCAGATACTCCTGATCCTCCACGAACTTGCGATTGGCTTCGCCCACGTCAATTCCTGCTGCCATCATGAAGACAGTTGCTACGACGCCGGAGGTCAGGATCTTATCGGCACCGCCACGACTCAGAACGTTTTGCGTGACTTTGATGGAATCATCCGCCTTCGTACCACCCAATGAGAAGACTGTTGGGTGCTCATGGCCCTTCAAGCCCTTATCCAGGGCCGTGATCTCCTTGTCCATGAGAAGACCGGCGTAGCTGGGCAGCACCTCGGCAAAGCCCACGACGGAGCAGTGTGAACGATGAGCAACGGCAAAAGCGTCATTTATGAAAAGATCAAATAACGGGGCCAGTTTTCTTACCATGTGGCTTTTGGCATGATCCACTGGGCTCCGGTTCATGTTCTCTTCGGCATAAAAACGAGTATTTTCCAGAAGAAGAACATCTCCCGGCATCAGAGATTTTATGGCGTTCTGGGCATAAGATCCGAAGATATCATCAATGTAGGTGACATCGCGGCGCAAGAGCCGGGTTGCCAGGCGGGCATGAGCCTCTAAGGTGGTATAATCCTTTTTTCCCGCCCGGCTCTGATGTGCCATGAGAACCACCCGGCAGTCCTCAAGAGCGCGCAAAGTATCTAAATGGCTTTTTATGCGCTTATCATCCAGGATATTTCCGCTGGGGTCCATGGGAGAGTTGAAGTCCACTCTTACCAGGACCCTTTTATTATCAAGCATGACGTCATCCATTGTGAGATAATCCTTCAACTCGGTTCCTCCCGGTGTGGTTAGGGGTTGACACAAGGAATATATAGTCATTGCTAATTTGAGCGAGCGAGGCGGCCAAATCGGCCGCCCCTTAGACAAAAGATTCGCCGCTTTGCGACCACATCATAGAGGAATCTATTGGAAAAATATGACTATTAAAGCCCATTCGTCATCAGAAGCAATTATTCGTCCTTTCGGGATCAATAACTCATAGAAATATCCTTTTTGGACTGATCACGACAAACGTCGAGAAAAGTCCTTATATGGGTTCGCCAAAAGCACCCTGAGAGATACCGCAAAAGGAAAGACATCGCAGATCGATCACAGAGTGATAAGATGCATAAGGCAATCTTCATTATCATCATAATGACAGCACTTCTCTATGTTGGCGCTGTCGACGGGACGGATTATGGAAAAGAGCGCCCCATAGCCATCTTAGTGGGCTCGGAGCAGATGCAACCTGCCATAGACGGGCATATTGCAGCCTGGTCGGATAACAGGAGCGGAAATTTTGACATATTCATGTACGACCTGGAGACCGGCCTGGAGAAATGGGTATGCATTAATCCATTCTTTCAGATCAATCCAGCCGTATCCGGCGAGCGCATTGTCTGGCAGGACATGCGCTCCGGAAACGGAGACGTCTATATGTACGATGCCGTCAACCGCACGGAATTTGCGGTGACTGCAGCCGAAGGCAACCAGACACAACCCGACATCAGCGGTGACCTGGTGGTTTGGGCCGATGACCGTGACGGCACCTATAACATCCGTTTCTACGACCTGGCGACCAAGACAGAGAGCAGCATTACCTCCGGGGAGGGTGAGAAGATTGAGCCCAAAATCAATGGAGATAAAATAGTATGGATGGATAAGCGCTCGGGCGATTTCGATGTCTACCTGTACGATATTGCCAACGGCAAAGAATCAGCCATCACCACAGGACCAAATGATCAGTCATTTCCCTCCGTTTACGGCAACATCGTGGTGTGGGCCGATAATCGTACCGGCGAGTCCGATATAGCATTTATGGACCTGGCAACTCAAAAGACGACGACACTCACTAAACCGGGCATGCAGACAGACCCCAGAATTTTCGGCAATTTTATCGCCTACCTTAACAACCACACCGATATCAATCTTTATGACATCAAGAGCGATGCAGATTTCAGCCTGTCTCCCGGAATCTTAAAGATGGAGCCTGCTATCAGCGATCGAGGCGTAGTCTGGACAGAGTACAGGCAAGGTCCGAACGATCCGGATATTCGGATGCACGACTTCAAGGTTTTAGCCGATGTATCCATAACCAACGGACCTTTCAACCATACCAATCCCACCATTTCAGAGGACAACATCGTCTGGACGGACAACCGGGATAAATACTTCAACGTTTATCTGTTCAACATCACAACTAACAAGGAACAAACCATTACCAATAGTGATTTTGACCACAGCAGTCCGGATATCAGCGGCGAAAACTTAATCTGGACGGATAAGAGCAAGGGAAAACTCAACATCTTTCTCTACAACCTGCCCACGAAGAAGACCACACAGGTTACCAATGGCTCAACCGACAACCGCTACGCAATGATCGATGGCAATAATATCATCTGGATTGATAAACGCTCGGGCAGCGAGGAGATTTACCTTTATGACATCACTAAAGGAGAAGAAAAGCAAATCACTAACGTAAAGTCTCTGAAACTTTCACCCGTGATAAGCAGTGACAAAATCGTTTGGATCGATTCCCGCAGCGGCGAAGATAAATGGGACGTTTATCTCTACAACCTTACTACTGAAAAAGAAACCGCTATCTGCACCAACCCTGCCAGGCAGGCCCAACCCTGGATCTGGGGCAATACTGTAGTCTGGGCCGATGGCAGAAACAAGAACTGGGATATATACAGCTATGACCTATCCACGAAAACGGAAAAGGCCATAACAATCAACTCCGCCAACCAGGGCTATCCGACGACATACAACAACTACGTAGCCTGGCTGGATGTTAGAGGAGGAGATTCGGATATCTATCTCTATGATCTGGAAAAAGGTGTGGAAATACCATTGGCCACACTTCCTCTGCAACAGACTCCCAATGACGGCAAAGGCGATCCGGATCAAGTAAAGCCATACCTCTCTTCCAAGATCATATGGGACAACAAAATTGTATGGATGGATAACAGCAATGGCTTTTCCCAGATCAAGATGAGGTACATCAACTCCGATCCGCTGTTGCTGCTTTCTACCGATTTTCCCAGCACCAACGGCAGCCTGCTGCTATGGAGCGACAACCGGAGGGGCAACTGGAATATCTACGGCTTTGATTTCTTCACGAGGGCGGAAAAGCCCATCTCCAAAGGAGACTGGAACCAGCTCTATCCCAAAGCCTCTGGCAATAAAGTAGTCTGGGCAGACTACAGAAATAAGGACGCGGACATCTACATGAAGGATCTGACCACGGGCATCGAATCGGCCGTGGTGACCGGCAACGGAGATCAGACCTGGCCATCCATCTCCGGCGATAAGATCGTCTGGATGGACAACTCGAGCGGCAACTGGGACGTTTTCATGCAAGATCTGGCGAATGGCGAGAGCGTTGCCGTCTACAAGGGATCTGGCCAGCAGATGTATCCCATCATAAGCGGCAATCTGGTCGTCTGGCAGGACAACCGAAACGGCAACTTTGATGTTTACGTCAAAGACCTTTTGACAGGAAATGAGACTAGTCTCACCGGAGAAGGAGACCAGCTCTATCCCGACATATCCGGAAACACCATCGCCTGGGAGGACGCCAAGAGCAAAGATATCGCCTATTACTTCTGGGACAAAAAGTGGGGCAAGACCTATCCCCGGCCGGGAGATCAGACCAATCCCGTAGTATCGGGAAAATATATCTCCTACATGGACGGAACCGATACGGATACATCCATTCGTAAGCTGGACCTCTCCAACTGGAAGGATGAACTGGTGCAGGTGGGCCCGGGCCAGGTCAAGCCCAGCATGGACGAGAAGCTGGTCTGGCTCAACACCCATAACGGCAGACCAAGGACTGTGCCTGTGACCGCGGGTCAGACAAGCATAATATGCCAAGCACCCGGCGACCAGAGCCATCCTGTAGTGGGCGGCAACGACCAGGTTGGATACTACGTGGCCTGGATGGATAATCGCACCGGAAATCCGGATATCTACGTTTACAGCCTGGCTCAGGAATTGGAGTTGCCTATAGCGGCTGGCCCGTATGAGGATATGTATCCGGATATCGAAGGAAGCATCATTGCCTGGATGTCCAGAAATCCCCTGAACCAGTACAAGATAGAGGACTACTGGTCCATCAGGACCTTTGATATCTCCATCGTCAACTCCACGGAACTGGTCTATGGTTTAGAGAATGCTACAGCCATTTCCCTCAGTGCAGACTACCTGGCGTATTTGAGAAAGAATTACTTCGGTTGGATGGTCTATGTGAGACCACTCTATGAGAAAGAGGTCACTCCCGACTATCCGCCCAATGGCATCAATCCGCGGGCAGGAGGAGATATCGTAGTCTACCAGGACAATAAAAAGGGCAGCTGGGATATCTGGATGTGGAAGCAGGGGAGCAAGCCCGTGGCGCTGGCAAGCGATGCCAGCGATCAGATCAACGCAGCCACGGATGGACATACTGTGGTCTGGCAGGACAATAGGAACGGCAATTGGGATATCTATGCTTACGACCTGAACACCAGCAAGGAAATACAGATAACTGAGGACCTGGCGGATCAGACCAGTCCCGATATCGAGAATGGTGTGGTTATCTGGCAGGATAACAGGAACGGCAACTGGGACATTTATGTCTACGACCGTAATGTGCAAAGAGAGAAGCCTATCTGCACAGATGCCGGGGACCAGACCCAGCCGCGCATAAAGACGGGACGAATCGTCTGGACCGATGATCGCAGTGGAGAGCAAGATATCTATCTTTACGAAAACTATATGCCATAAGAGGTATTGGGGCAGGCCGCCCGCTTGCCTGCCCACTCGTTTTTCTAAAAGAAGTTTTTAGACAGAGATCGCAGTCTGTCGGGGCAAAGTTTATTTATTCTCACTGCATTAGCCTCGCACTTAAGAACATTTGGGGCAATTCATGGAGCTTGAAAATCTTCGATTTGGTACGGAACTGCTCAAACGCGGTTTCGCAAAGATGCAGAAGGGAGGCGTCATCATGGACGTCACCACTCCAGAGCAAGCAGTTATTGCAGAAGAAGCAGGTGCAGTGGCCGTAATGGCCCTGCATGCCGTGCCTGCGGACATCAGAAAGATGGGCGGCGTGGCCAGGATGGCCGACCCTGCAATCATCGAGGCGATCATCGAGGCTGTGACCATCCCCGTCATGGCCAAGGCCAGGATCGGCCACTTTGTCGAGGCCCAGATATTAGAGGCACTGGGTGTGGATATGGTGGACGAATCCGAGGTTCTCACACCCGCGGACGAATTTCACATTGAAAAGGCCAAGTTCACCATTCCCTTCGTCTGCGGCGCCCGAAACCTGGGCGAAGCCTGCCGGCGCATCAAGGAAGGCGCGGCCATGATCAGGACTAAGGGCGAAGCGGGAACGGGAGATGTGAGCCAGGCCGTTTTGCACATGAGGATGATTCTGGGACAGATCAGAAGCCTGAAAGGCATGGACGATCTGCAGCTCTTGAAAGTGGCACGGGAAATTGAGGCGGACCTGGATCTGGTCAAGGAATGCGCCCGCATGCAGCGCCTGCCGGTGGTCAACTTTGCCGCAGGCGGAGTGGCCACACCTGCCGATGCAGCTCTGATGATGCAGTTGGGAGCGGATGGAGTCTTCGTGGGCTCAGGCATATTCAAGTCCGAGAGCCCGGCGGCCATGGCGGTAGCTATCGTTGAGGCAGTGCATCATTATGATGATGCGTCGTTTTTGGCCAATATATCCAAGGGCCTGGGCGCGGCCATGAAAGGACTGGATGCTGCAACCATTCCCGAAGCGGAAGCTTTGCAGAATAGGGGCTGGTAAGTGGCACGCATTGGAGTTTTAGCACTGCAAGGTGATGTCTCGGAGCATGTCCAGGCCTTGGAGAGGGCAGCAGCGGGAAAAGCTCAGGTAGTGGGGGTAAGAAAGCCCGGCCAGATAGAAGAGTGCCAGGCCCTGGTGCTGCCGGGCGGAGAGAGCACAACCATCTGCCGCCAGTTGCAGAGCTCCGGCCTCACCGAGGAGTTGAAGGCGGCGGCATTATCCGGTAAGCCCATCCTGGCCACATGTGCCGGGCTGGTGCTTATTTCCCAGGAGGTCGAGGGTGACAACAAGGTTAGACCTTTAGGCCTCATGGACATCAAGATCAGCCGAAACGCCTTCGGGCCGCAGAGGGAGTCCTTTGAGGCAGACCTGCAAGTAAAAGGACTGAACAGGCCTTACCGGGCCGTCTTCATCCGCGCCCCGGCCATCTGCGAGGTAGGTCGCGAGGTAGAGGTACTGGCACGGGTGGGCGAGGCTGTGGTGGCGGCGCGCCAGAAGAATCTGCTGGCGTTGGCCTTTCATCCTGAACTGACGGAAGACGCAAGGATTCATCAAATATTCCTGAAGATGCTGGAGGCATGAGATGTTCTCGGAGAAGGATCTGGTAGCCAGAAGCGTAGAGGATATGGCACATGAGGTCGAGGAGCTTTTAGCCGATGCCAAGCGTATGAAAGAAGAGCATGATGCAGCTATGCAAAAAGAGACAGAGCTGCGATCAAAGTCGGTAGAGACCAGGCCGGACGATGCCGCGCTAGCAGAGAGCCTCTGGCAGGAGGCAGAAGAGCTGCGGGATGCTGCCAAGGAGAATTTGCGGCTTTCCATGGAAAAGAGGCTTCGCGCCGCCGAGGTGCAGCACCGCATCGAGATTCACGATCAGATCGAGTCCATAGACAATAGCGACGAGGTATGGCAGAAGGCGGCAGGGTCGAGAAGGGGCTAAACAAAAAGCCCCTCGCTATCATTAAGCTTTAGACTTTCTTTTCTTAGAACGAAAGACTGACCTCAAAGGTCATGCCCCATGCATCATTTGCGTTACGTCCTATTTCTGTCCCGCATCCTCGAACTTGATATCCTTCTGGGTCTGGAAGGAGCCGGTGTACTTCTGATCAGCCTTGATCTTCTTGTAGAACTTGGCATACTTGGTCTGAATGTTCCAGGTTCCGTCGAAGGCCTGGTCGGTCTTGAAGGCCAGGGTATTGTTGGCAAAATTGGCGCTGCTGACACTTGAAGTCTCGCTCTTGTCCACATGGCTCAAGTTGAACCTCTCTGTGACCGAAGCCCCCATTCCTCCGTGGAAGGTAGGAGAAGCCACCGTTTTATGGCCCTTGATATTGCCGCCCGTAAAGACCAGATCCTTCTTCTCAGTGAAGTTATCTGCCGATCCCTTGCGATCGATGCAGCGAAGCGTCTCCAGGCTGATGGAACCGTTACTCATTATCCTCTCATTAAACTCCATCGTCGTTCCCTGGATGGTATCCTTGATGGAGACCTCGCCTCTGCCCTGTACAGATGAGGACTCAATGAAGAGCATGCCATTTCCTGA
>JAFGNK010000093.1 GCA_016927055.1 Methanotrichaceae archaeon
AGGTTGCCGGCAGGGCCCGAGAAGTAAAAGGCCAGGTATCCTGACATAGAGCTTTAGCTCGGGTGCAATCTGCCAGCAGGGAATGCACCCCTGCGCACCTCAATTATCCTCCAAACAGGAGCTTTGGCCGAGGTCCGCACAGACGATGAAGGAAAGGGGGGTGCTTTTAGGGCTTAAAATGCCCCACTGTATTAACGAAAGGATACCCTATAATCTTTTTGCAAATACATTAGATGAAGACAATAGCTGTATGGATCTGACATTAATTTTGGCATCGAGTGGATATGTTTATTGAAAGACAGAAATTTGCCCTTATCCTTATGCCACAGCAAAAATTGTCACTTCGAAAATTCAAAAAAATTTGGTTCTCATGCTGCAGAGCCGATAGACTTTGATTTTAATCAGGAGATCCACGCAATAAATCCGCCAATTAAATGTCCAAAAATTAGCGATTGAGGACTAGACGGCCAATGAGGGGGGCTTTGCATAGTGTATCTCAAAGCCATCCGAAAGTCTCGACAAATGAAATCCCTGGAATCCTCGATTGAGTAGATTGATTTGACCCAGGATATCCTTGCCATCCATCCTAACCACATCAGGACCAATTAGGCATGGGCTCAAGAGATTCTTATGCATTATATACCTCAACCGCCATTGAAACTTAATCTTCAGGGCCTTTATGATCAGACCCTGAGAGAGAATATTCTGAAGGCTGGGCCGATTCTTAGGCGATACCATGCAACAGACATGCTTGTACCCCAAATTTGCCATCATTTTTAGATGAATATGCTGCATCTTGCTCTGTAGCGAGTTGCCTCTAAAATCGGGATGAACTGCGATTGTTGCCAGGTGTATTACATCCAGTAGATCGTCTTTGGGAAGGTTTACGTCGAGTCCAAAATTATCTTTGCTGTCTCCTGGAAAAGAGAGTACATTGTAGGCGATGAGTCCATCTTGGCAATAGACGCCTATTACTGATTTTTCTGCCTGCAAATGTTCTCGGAAGTAATCGGCAGAATGTGTCCTGAACATCTCTTTATCATTAAGATGATGGATCACTATTTCCTGCAAATCCATCACCTCATCGAGATTGTCTTCATCCATAAATCTCATTTCATAACTTAAATCCGCCTGCAGGAAAGTACCTTTATTCCTTTTAATATACCCCATTTCAATCATAAAGCATCCCTGCTATCAGCTTTTGCTCGATGGTCAGCAATGCTCGAAAGAATTGCAGACGATGCATTCTTCAGCATGCCTGGGCAACCATTTCATTTTGATAGTTCACCAGTATCATCTGAGTCGCGATAACATCCTTGGTATCATCGATGCCGCCGATCAGACCATTGAGCTCATTCAAACCCTCTGCCTGCAACACCAGCATGAAATCGTACTCTCCAAAAACAGCGCACATGTACAAAATGCCTTCTTTGCACCTTAAAGCATGATAGACACTATGTTCCATTCCCGGCAAGACTTTGAGCATAGTAATTCCTATCGTCAATCACTTCACCTCGAATTCTTTAATCGGTTTATTACAAAAAGGCTTAATCAGCGACCTTATTTAGAAATTTTTCTAAAATAGAATATATAACAGCAATAGACTTGATACAAAATCCAAGAAAATATAGAGTAAATACAATACATATCCGATATCCAGAAATGAGATCTGATGATCAAATGTGTAGTCCCGAAAGCTTTGACTTTAAATGACGCCATATGTCGCTAGCCCCAATCCCGTCATATATCAACCAATCTCTTTGCCTCTTGTGTCGAGTTTTCCCCTACTCTGAAGAATCCACGATCCTCCTGTTGCATCCCAGGCTCAGGCTTGAATTCATGGAAGAGAGCAGTTTTAACCAGCCCGAAAAGAGCATTTGGACAAGGACGTCGGCCTGGAAGCGAACCTGTGCAGTTGCCTGGGAGCGGCGTGACGTAATTATCTCAAAAATCCTTATCGTAGGTCTCTTTAATCAGGCTCAATGCCAATTCCTGCACCCGGTCCACGATTTTGGCCGGAACATAGGATCTGGGCGTCTGGGAGCGGGCGAGGCAAATGAATGCCGGTCTGGCTACGCTCTCTAAAACTCGAGAAACTCCTTCCAGCCTCTTTTTTACGACCTCGTCTGCTGGACCTCGGTCGCCGTTTCCATAGAGGCCATCCAGATCAAAGCCTACCGCCGTGGGAAGAAGGCAATCTTGCAGATCCCTCTTAAAATCATGCAAGGTTATTTTCCGGGATGCGGGAAAGGTCTTGGCGCTGCCGCCTTTGAGGGGGGTTGTGGCCTCATCCCAGACAATCCATTTGCTTTTTCTTTCATTAGGATGAGCACTTTTCTCCGTTGTCCCAGGAGCGTCTATCATCTCCGATCCTGAAACTCTTCCATAGGTATCCATTTGATTTTCATTTTCCTGGGGATTGAAATGGTACACGGCTCCTATGGCACCGTAGTGATAACCCGGGCAGGTGAAATTACCTTCGTTGACCTTTTCCTGGCAATAGTCCTGCAAATAGGGCATTAGTTTGGCCAGAAATTCGAATTTTTTCCTTCCCTCCCGGGCGGGCAGAGCCGGGCAGTAGTGGAACATATCGTGGTGGGCGTCTATGCGCACCACTATCAGGCTGCACTTATAGCGCAGGAATTCTCTGAACCAATAGGGGATGATCTCGTTGTGGGGATCGATGATGACGGTCTTTATTCCACCGATTAACAGCTCGACTGGAGAAAAGCGGCAGGGAGCTGGGGACATGCTTGGGATGTTGCACACGATTATTCGTTTATATTTTGTGCATTTAAACTTAATAAATTTATCGCACGCTGCCTCTACAAGCGTTGCCTCTAAAAAGTCCACTCTATACATTTTTCACTCGACAATGATATGATGCCAAAGATTCCAAGAGTTGAGCGAGGTGATGTATTTGCGATTTCATCGTAGTATAATTCTTGCATTGCTCTTTGCCTGCATTATTATCTGGCTGGGTGCGGCCGCGTGTAGCGTGGTCATCAATGAGGTGGAGGCAAACCCGGCCGGTGATGAAGATGCCTTCAAAACACCAATAACGGCATGGTTTGAGCTTTATAATAACGACGACAAAGAGGTGGATGTCAGCGGATGGAGCATAAATACCTCGCAAGGAAGGTCGATGGTTCTTCCCCCGGGCGCAGTCATTAGAGCCCTGGATTATTACGTCCTGGATGTGGAGGCCAAATGGCTGGCTCACAGCGGCGAGGTTCTGGTGCTGCTAAATGCCACAGGGGCAGAGGTGGACCGCACGGCTGCTCTCAGCGACCAAGAGGATAACGAGGGCGCCTGGACCCGGGATCCGGACGGAAGGGATACCAACAGCACGGATGACTGGAAGTTCCTGGCCTGCAGCCGGGGATTTTAAAGGAAAAGAAAAATGGGATACTGGCTCAATCAAAAATATACTGCAAAATTATGCGAAAAGGGGGACTTTAGGGACTTGGCCATAAGCGGCGTTGCACCATTTGCCCCTTTTTCGAAAATCTATTATGCCTGATCGCTTTTCCGATGTTCGGAAAGCTGTTTCGGTATGCGTCGATTTCATTAATGCAGGCTTCAGGCGGCCCAGCCGAAGCAAGCCGAGACAGCGGGATTCTCTCTTTCTTATCGCCACATGATTTAGCTGGCTTTGGGATTAATGTAGAACATAAATCCTGCCTGGACTTACGGGCTACTATTACTAAGCCGATGAATCAATCCTACCACTGCTGCCTTTCTGGTGGCATTGCTGACACCTGCTTTCGGATCAGCGTTCCTGAAGTCATTGATGCTCGTGGTGTACATGTCCGACATCAAACCTCCTGGATTCTTTTTAAATGCGGCGTTCTCAAAGATATCTGGATTCAAGTTGGTAAGATCGACGGCAAGCGGGTTTCCCCAAACATATCCTGGATCCATTGGATTGATTATGGTCTTGTTGATCGATTCATTGACGGCCTCACGATTTGGATCTATCGCGTCAGATGGTAATTGTGCAAGAACAGGCGCTATCAAAGCAATCAAAATGGCTGCAATTGCTACTTTAAAATTCTTTATCAAATATTTCATATAACTTCTCCTAAATGTGCATTTTTCAATCATTTTTCCTTTCTCGATAAGACAACCAAGGCTCAATCATACATGCAGCTCTCTTCCAAGACACTGAAATGCCGCCCACTCTCACGGCAGATGACGATATAAACTATATTGAATATATACTTTGCGGTATAAAACGGGCCGCCTAACTTAAATTATCTGCACATGAGAATGAACTGGTCTATGGTCACTATCTTTCGATGATGTATGAAAGAAAATTTCATTAAATAAAAAAATATATAGATAGTTAATAATATTATTCGACATATTCATAATGCCTATATCCCTGGTGATCTATTCTGGCCAGGGCAAACTCTTTGCAGGGCATAAGCACGCTCTTTTCCGCCTTTCCTTCGTGAAGCTTCTCATAATCCTGCAAAGATATCTGCCTTCTCTCCTCCAGCTTCTCTACCAGCCCTCTCCGGGGCACAGAGCTTGCTTGCTGCTTTGCTATGGCCGAGAAGAAGAGGGCCGAGCAGCCGCTGCCATAGGCTCCGAAGGATAATCTCTCTTTGGCATGGATCTTTTGCGATTCCAGGAGGCTGGCCAGGCCCAGGTAGATCGACCCGGTATATATGTTTCCTATCTGGCGGGAGAGTGTGGCCGTATCCCTGACCTTGGCTGCATAGGCCTGCAAGAATTGCTCTGACTTTGCGAAGCGCCGGGCATAGTCCGCTTCTGCCGCCTGATATTTTCCATGGTCTTCATATTCCTGGGCTTTCGGCTCAGGTCCCAGCTCTTCCTCAATCTCTTTCCACCGGCGGCTTTGTCTCCAGTCGTGCCTGAAGATAGCTGCGGACGCGTATTCAACCATTCTGGGATAGGGAATATGAAAGAGAAGATGATCTATGAAATCAGTAGTGCACTCGCCCGCACCTGGAGTTATTGCCCCTTTTTTCAGGGCCTTGGCAGAAAATGAATCGAAGGCTCCTTGCATGGCATCCAGGTAGCATTGATTGCTGTGCTTTCCGTTTACAACCGCGGTTGAGCAGCCCATTGGCCGGAAGAAGTCGTTCTCATCCCTGGTGAAGGTGCCGTAGATCTGCTCCAAGGCCAGCAGCCGGGGATTCTTTTTTAAGAGCAGGGCCACGCTGCCTGCACCCTGGGTGTACTCCCCGGGGGAAGCAAGCGGATACTTGGCCACATCCGAGGCGATGACAATGCCCACCTTGTCTTCCTCTTCGCCAGCCAGCCAGTAGCTGAGGCTCTCCAGGGCAAAGGTTGTGCCGATGCAGGCCGCCTTAAACTCAACGGTGCTGCATTCTTGAAATGAGCCTTTTCCGTAGATCTTTTCCAGCATGCCGATGACATAGGTTCCCATGGCCTTGGCCTCGTCCAGAGCGGACTCCGTTCCCACATAGATCTTGCCGATCTCTTCCGGGCGAAGGCGAGAATGCTTCATCAGATCCAGAAGAGACATGGCCGCCATGGTGGCTGCATCCTCATGCCTATCGGGAACTGCCATGCGTTCGATGCCGATTCCTTTAATCAGTTTGCCGGGATCAATGCCTCGATTTGTGGAGAACTCTCCCGCCAGGGGAAGAAATAGCCTGGGCACATAAACGGATAGATCATCGATTCCCACGGCCTGTCCTTTACCTGCCGGAATATCTTCAATATTGCTGCTCAAGATCGGCATCTCCTTGCTGCTGGCATGGGTGGCTGGATATTATTTCAGGTTTTTGCTGCTTTGCAAAATATTTTCTGGCCAATTTTCAAGCTATTCCTCAAGCTATCCCTCAAGCCAATTTTCAGGCCGAGCAGATATTTACTTAGGAAAATATATCAATTAGAAGCTCCAATAGTAACTACGATTTTAGGAGTGATGGATATATGTCCGACAAAGATGTATACAAAATAATCGAGTTGGTCGGTACCTCCCCAACCAGTTGGGAAGAGGCAGTTAAGACCGTTGTTGACCGGGCAAACAAAAGTCTGAGAGACCTTCGTATTGCTGAGGTCAAGGAGCTGGATGTCCGGCTGGAGAATGGAAAGATCGCGGAGTACAGGGCCAAGGTCAGACTCTCCTTCAAGTATGAGGGAGAAGACTAGATTTTAGCCTAGCGCATTGTCCTTGAAAAGAGGAGCGTCTCTTTCAGATAATCCCCCGAATAAAAAAATAGCACAAAAGGCCGGCCATGTGTTGGCAGGGACAATTCTCATTTCTGCTTTCTGTCATTTGCAGGACCGGCCGTAAATCTTTTTCTAATCGCTGCCTAATTCAGGCACCAGCTTGATCTCGAAGAGTTTAGGCCACAGCTTTCCGGTCACAAATAGTCTATCTTCTCTCTCATCGTAGGCAATGCCATTGAGAACATCCACCTTATAGCCCAACAAAGTGTAGTTTTCCTGCAAAATCCCCTGCAGATTTATTTTTCCTTTCACCTCGCCAGTCTCAGGAGAAATTATCGCTATCCAGTTTGTTGGCCAGACATTGGCATAGATCAGTCCTTTGATATATTCCAGTTCGTTTAAACCCTTAAGCGGAATGCCATTGGCTGTTACCTTTATTTGCCCCGTTTCTGCAAAGCTCTCCGGATCGAGAATGTGCAGGATGTCTGTGCCATCGCTCATGATCAGGCTCTTGTTGTAGGGGGTTATGCCCCAGCCTTCTGTCTGGTAGCTGAAGTTTCTGATTTCTGTCAGATTCGCTTTGCAATAGACCAGGCCCAGGCCTGACTGCCAGGTGAGTTGAATAATCCTGTCTTTCCAGAGGGCTACACCCTCGCCGAATAAGTTGCTCTCCAGGCGGGTCTGTTCCAGAACCCGGCCTGTTTCCAGATCGACGCGGCGCAGGGATGATCGCCCGTACAATCCAGTTCCCTCGTAAAGCACCCCCTCGTCATAGACCAGGCCTTGAGTGAATGCGGCGCTATTATGAGGATAGACATTGATGATTTGGTAGCCAAAGACGGGGATGGCGCTGGCTTTGGGTGAATGGTCGCTGCCATGAGCGGCAGAGAGCATGGCTATGAAGAGCAAAACAGCAGGGAGGGCTACGAGAACGAATCTGTGTGAGCAAGCCTTTTTTATCTGCGGTGCAATCATCTTTGGCATGGAAAACGAAAAGGTCGTTGGCCTGGGACTTTAAAGATCTTGCCCGCCGACGGGGCTATTGGATCGCATCAGAATGCAATCTTTGAAGCCAAAAACAATTTCGAGCTGATTGCTCTGGAGATTGCCTGGCGTTGTGGCGTCAAGATCGAGAAATATCATTATTAATTAGGATCACAAAAATATAATTAGAAAAAACTGGTGCAGGAAGAAGGATCAAAATTATGGACGAGCATCCCAGAAATCCAGGCAAAATATCCATATTGCTGGCAGATATCACCACGCTCAAGGTCGATGCCATAGTCAACGCCGCCAATAACTCTCTGCTGGGCGGCGGGGGTGTAGATGGTGCCATCCACCGCGCTGCGGGCGGAGAGCTTCTGGAAGAATGCCGCCTCATTGGTGGCTGCCCCACGGGCGAGGCCCGCATTACGAGGGGCTACGGGCTTCCGGCAAGATGGGTCATCCATACTGTAGGACCCATCTGGCGGGGCGGAACCTACGGCGAGGACGGTCTATTGGCCTGCTGCTACAGGAACTCTTTTGCCCTGGCAGAGCAGTATGGCGTAAAGAGCATAGCTTTCCCGGCCATCAGTGCCGGTGTTTATGGTTTTCCCATGGAACGGGCCTGCCGTATTGCTCTTAGAGAGATGAGCGCTTTCCTGGAGAAAAGCGAAGGAAGTGAGGTAATCGCCGTCTGCTTTAGTGCTAGAGCTAACCACTGCTATCAGGATGCCTTGCAAGGGCTCTGAAAGCCATCTTGCTGCTGCAGGCACCTTGCTGTTTAGCCGTTTTTCTGTTTCATTTCATCAGCTCACAAAATACATGCCTATCGCTACTACCAGAAAAGAAATGCCTTTCTGTTTCAATGAACCCCAATCCGTTTCTTCGTTCAATGATTTTGCCAGCTTTGGCGTGAGAATTCCCAGGCCCAGAATGATGAGCACTGTCATGATCGGCTGAAGTGCTCCTATGCTTGATACCAGGGTGACAGATCCAATGGCATAGGCGAAGAGAGAGAAGATGATACCCAGGAATTGGAATATCTCCTCAGAGACCAAAGCTCCCACGGCCATGCCGCCTTGACTAAAGAAGCTCTTGACCTCACTGCGGATGGATTGTATGCCCATGAGAGGCAGGACCACTATCAGACTGCCCAGGGATGACCAGATGTAGAGATTCCACTCATCAATGGAGACGAGTAGGTACTTGAGGGAAAGAAAATAGGCGGCGGTTAATACCCAGTAGGACAGGAAAGGCTTGATCGCAGGGGATAGGCCACCGAGAAATGGCTTGCTATTTGAGCCGTTGCTGTCCGAACTGTTACTGTATAAACCCCTGCAATCAGATTCGTTTTTTTTGTATGATATGAGCAGAGTGCCGATGAGAAGCAAAAGGCCTCCCACGCAATGTTTTAGCTCCAGCACCTCTCCTAAAAGGAGGACGGAGCCTATGAATACAAATAAGGGATACACATATTCCAGTGCGGTTACCTTAGATGTTTCTTCAACCTGTAGGGCCTTCATGTAATAGAAGGCTGGAAATACCTGCAGGCTTCCGAAGAGCAGAGCAATGAGGGATTCCGGGTATACAAAATCCGCGCCTACTATCAAAAACACAGGGATTGTAAAGAGCTGCGAAGCTAATACCTGGCATACGATATACGCATTGGAATCGTCAGCGTAGCTGCTGAGCAGAAGTTTATTCAGTACTCCTGCAACAGTGAAAAAGATCGTTCCCAAGAATGCGAATGTAAGCCATTCCAATTCAAATCCCTCCTTTTGCAGGGTGCGTTTTGGAGATATGCAGTGATGTTTTTCTTAGCGAGCAGCCCTAACAATTAATTTTAATCAATTAAGTCTCAATCCCCTACTAGTTATACTTATCCAAGTTTCTAACCTTGAGACATCATAAATTGGGAAATTTTTTATACAATTTAGATTTTAATAACATTTTTCGGCTTTATTATACGGTAATCGCAAAGAGTGAATTAAAAAAATTTGCAGAAGTAAAAGTGCTGCCTATTTATAACTAATTATAAAAAATAATTATACCGATCTATTGAACATAGGTGATTTTAATGACTATTGCATTCTTACTAATTGTCAATATTTTTACTTTCGCGCACGCACCAAAATATATTTAATTATTACTTTATTTTTATAATTTAAATGTTAATGTGTTTCACATCTATTCGTAGACGAGGGTGGGCAAAAGTCGAGATTAAAGGAGGGAGAAGAATAGCTCAACTTTTGCCAAACTCATATTCGACTATTAACGAATATATACTTTTCGCTTTAAGTCTATAGACGAAGTACAATACTAATTACCGTCACCATTCTATTCTGAATGAAAAGAGTCTTGGCTCTTTTGATAAATTGAACTGTTTTGAGAATTATAAAGGAAAAAGGGATTGGTGCCGCATCCTATCTTGTTCGCAGACCTCGGAATCATTGGCTGAAGGTCGGCATACTACGCCCTTAACGGCGTGCACTTATCTGGCCGAGATATCTTGCAGCCAATCCGGTGCTTAGCCGAAATGCACGTCATTTCAAAGACGGCACCCCTCTGGCCCTATTTCCTCTTCGATTGCTTATCCCCGGTGGGCAAGCCTTTTCGGAAGGTATTAGCCACTGAGAGCTACGGTTCGGTAAGCTTGTCTGCGCCTCATCAGCATAGAATGCGGCAAATCCTATATTCAATCATTATAGAATATCTAGTTTTCGGTCGTGTGGTACTATGCATCTTATTTTATAAATTATTTTTAAAAATGAGCTTTTGAAAATAGAAAATAGCTTTTAATTCACATTCGCCCCGCGCATTCCTCGAACTTATCCCCTCCTGGGGTGAAGGGGTCTCATGGACTTCGAACTGCATCCCTCGATCACTCTTTGCAGCAGAGCCTTCCACATCCTTGTCTCTCCCTTGCAGATGCTGACGCGAGCCTTAAACGACCATCTCGACCTGCAGAGGTTCGAGGTCCTCTATATCTGCGGCAACTATTCGCGCGTTTTGAGCGGCCTGGATCGCAGGTTCACATCCTTGCAGGTAAGGAGGGCATTTACTGTCTTCCAGCTTATGACCGTTTTGGAGGATAACCGTCACACGCTGCTGATCATAGAGCACGATCCCCTGCTTTACGAGGACGCTAAAGAGATGGTAGAGTATGTATCACAGGCGATGAGAGAGGCGGCAAAGAGCAGCACCGTGCTTCTTTATTCTCCTGCATCTGACCCATTCTTGGAGATGATGACCAATTATGCCGATAGAGTATTTTACTTCGCAAAAGGGCCCGGCCCTGCGGCAAGGCCTTCTGCAAAGAGTTGTCGAAAGGCGCAAGCGAACTCGGCTGGCGGCCAGACCACCCTGGAGGCTTTCTGATGGGCCGGAGTTTTGAGAGCGTGCGCATGGGCGTGCAGGAGGTCTCCGTTCGCTGGGCCAGGGCGGGACGGGCTATGAAGAAGGAGGATCTGCCTTATGCACTGGAATTGGCGCAGATGGCCAAAAGGCACTCCAGCGAGGCATTTTATGCTCTGGACGATCCTTTAGAGGCTGCCGTATTCTCCGTCCTGATTGAGCTTCTCAAAGAGAGAGAAGATCGGAGTAAAAGTGAAAGCATGAGTGTTGATGTTGAAGGACGAAAGTGCGAAGAACGAAAGTAGGGGGGTTATATGAGGACTTGATAAGGACTTGAACGGGCTTGGGTCTGTATACAAGATCAAAATGGCCAAATACGCCGAAAAAAATAGAAGGGGGGGGTATTTGGATCTATTTGATCTTTGCCTCCACCATCTCTTCTCTGAGCTTGCACAGATTCTCTGCGCCACGGACGTAGAACCAGTAGTGTACAATTACCAGCAGACCCCATCCGACCGGGGAGTAGTACATCGCCCAGATTGGTGTAATCGTGATCGTACCCATCATGTTCAGGGCCAGCCAAATAATGTTCACTACCAGATAGATCGCTACGTGGAGCTGGAACAGTTTCATCTGGTCTGAGACGTGGGCCTCTCGAAAGAGCCTTTTATATTCGTCTATTGTACCCGCCATTCTTCCACCTACCTATAATCAAAACTGTTACTTAAATATGCGCTTGAAAGATTTAAAGTTAATGGATCTTTTTATAATGTGTTTTATAATGTATACGATAATGACGGTCTCTTATGCAGCGTCCTACCCGAGTAAATGCAGTCATAGGCAGATCAGGCAGCTCTGGCCAAAAAGCGATGGATGCTTCTGATTTTATTTGCTGGATTAAGTGCTATTTTCTTTCTGTTGTACTGCTGCATCCTTTCCACCTTTTGTTCCTTTGGGGAATCATGTGCGGAACCGTATTTTGGTAAGCGGCATACTCTTCGCCGAACTGAGCGAGAAGCCTGCTTTCCCAATGAAGCGAGCCCAGGAATAGGTATACAGAGGCTATGAGGTAAACCAACAATAAGTTCTCGGTCATAAAGGGCGTGAGCCAGATGAGGAGAAGGCCGGACAGCAGAAAAGGATCTCGAATCCAGCAATAGATCCCCTTTATTCCCAGAGCAAATGCACCCGGACTTTGAGGCCTGGCGAGCTGGGCGCGAATCAGGAATCTGTGAGGTGCGTCCAGGAAAGCCCTCAGGGAGGCAAGACCGATGATGAACTGGGCTAAAAAGAAAAGCCAGATCCATGGCTGGGGAACAACATAAAGCACCGGGCCGGGAGACTGGATAAGCAGAGCCGCAAGAGGAAGGATAGTAATAACTGCAATAGTGCTGAAGAGCACAGGGTACCAGGGGTCTACCTTGGGGCCGAAGTGCTTTCTCATCATCTTCTTGGCTGGCAGGCTGGCCAGAAGACTATGCAAGGCTGCAAAGCCGACAAGATAAAGAGCCGCATAGAGGGAAAAGTAATCCAAAGCCAAGACCTCCCATTTCATTATTGGTCATTTCCATTATTAGTAAATTATGCCATCAGTCAATATGCAAAGCTTTCAGAATTTTATGAGCCTTAAGGGCGCTGATGTTCTTATCCTTTATTTCAAGCATTATATCGTAATCGTGTTCATGGTTGTGCTCGCAGTCGTGGCCAATGGTCTCTTCCAGGAATTGCTTGAACTCCTCTTCATTGAGGGACTGGGCATGTTTCCCCGGTCTTTCTCCCGGTGCCTGGTTGCTGTAGTCAACCATTGCCACCCCGTCAATATCGCTCCAGGTTTCCCGGACTCTGTCAAGTGCCTCCCTAAAGCTCTCACCACTATTGTTGCATTGGTGGTGCAGAGTATCAAAGACTACGGGAATTTCCGTTTTGCTGCTGATTTTCAGGCAATCCTCCAGGCTGAAAAGCCGGTCATCGTTCTCAATCACAAGCCTCCTCTTTACGCAGGGCAAAAGCCTCTCATAGTTTTCTATAAACCGGTAAGACGCCTTCTCTTTGTCCCCATAAGCTCCTCCCACATGCAGTTGTATCTTAGCGTCCGGCCCCAGCTGCATGGCATCAAGGAGCCGGCAATGATAGTCAAGCTCGGCAACGCTTCTCGCTCTAACCTCTGGGCGGGGAGAATTGAGGACTATGAACTGATCGGGATGCATGGAAATTCTAAGCTTGTGCTTCTTCAAATATTCTCCAATTTTTCTCAGGCGCGGCCCAAAGTACGCTTCCCAGTCGAGAGTGCATATCGGATGCGAGGCAAAGGGAATCGCTTCCGAGCTAATGCGAAAGAACAATAGATCCTGGTTCAGATTATACTCCAGAATTCTTTCCAGGCAATCCAGGTTTTTTGCAACGCATTCTTTGAGCCTGCTCTCGGAATAGGATGCAAGCCGAAAGGTGTGACTGGGTGTGCAGCCCAGGCCCAGAGCAATGGTGGGATAGCCTATTTTCATGAACATCCTACTTCAATATTGCTCATTCCCACGTTATTCCCCTCGGCCCTGGAAGAGTTCTTCTCCCGCCCATTCGCATTGTGAATCGCTGCAAAGCTCTACAAGCTCCTCAGGGAAAGGCTCAAAGAAGGTCTGATTCTTCACGTATTCTTCCTCGCCGAAACGGATTATCCAGCTCTGCAGCATAGCCAGCAGGGCGCTGGAGGGAATTTTCTTATTCTTGTACCTCTCGATGCTCTGCAGGAAATGCTCCTTCTCCTGCAAGGTGAGCCTGTCTTTAAAATATCCCAGGGAATGCATGAACACATTGGCCTTTGATTCTGCTTTTGCCGGCCTTTTGAGCGCTTTTGCCAGATGCTCCCTGTAAAGAGCAGCCTGCTTTGCATAATCCAGGCTGTCGTGATTGGCGACAATATTGCCCAAAATCCGGGTCTCTTTCTGGCTGTGAGCCATCAGCAAAAATTTATTGGCTTCCTGGAATTTAACTAAACCGGAGACTTCTCCCTCGCCCTTGCTTCTGACTTTCCGGAAGCTTGCCAGGGCATAAAGCTTGGTCAGGAAGTGCTCTCTGATATTAAAATTTCTCAGCCGGCCTTCATCCTCTATGGCAAGATCGGGAAACGACCTGACCACCTCTCCTCCGAAGAAGCCTGCAGTTTTGGATATTGCTCCCGATTTGGCAGCGGCGGAATAGACCTTGATATTCTTCATGCCGCAAGAGGGTGAGCGATACTTGAGAATGAATCCATCCACCTCTGGCAAAGAGGCCAGGAAGCGAGTGGAAAAGTCCCTCATTCTGTCCGTCACATCCAGGGTTTTGGCAGGCTGCATGAGCCTGATCTCGCCATCAACCGATACAATTCTCACCGTATCTCTGGGAACTCCCAGGCCAATCTCCATTTCTGCGCAGACGGGAAGAAAGTCCACATAGGGCTTGAGAGCCCGGACGAAATCGCTGGGGATCATGCTGCCATCGTACCGGCAATGGTCAAACTCGATGCACTTGCTGATAACTACCTTCGGCTTTGCAAACTGCCTCATAAAAACTCAATATTTAATAGGATGGCTGGATATTTAGCTTTGGTGATCATGATAGACTTTTGCCAAAGAAAATTTGGAGGGTGCCTGCAAGGCCCAAAAGGATTTATCCCAATATGACGCAATAATCTACTTCAATCCTCTTGAAAACCTCCCCCGTGCAAAGCCCAGTACATCGGGCCGTTATTGCAGAGTTTGCAGAGATCGATCATTCTGAATGGAGAATCAATGTTTTCAAAAGTGCAAGAGCCTGATTATACCGTTCTGGAGAGCCTGGAGAACAACGTTGAGATCAGAGAGTACCGGCCACAGATTTG
>JAFGNK010000003.1 GCA_016927055.1 Methanotrichaceae archaeon
AGACGGCAGGTTTTGAGACCGGCATGGTGCTATTGGATGTAAATGGGAATCGAGACCGAGGTCTGGATCAGTTCTACAGCGATCTCGGCGGTTCTTCAGCGAGCATGCGGATGCTTTATGACGATAGAGAGCAGATTCTATCGCTCTCCGGTGAGCCGGCGCGAGGCATCATGGTGGCCTCCATCTTTCAGGACTCGCCTGCCGATGTGGCCGGACTTCCTGCCAGGAGCGTAATCACCAGTATCGATGGAATGGAGACTGCAAACCTGGAGGGCTTCAGAAATCATATGAATACGACTAGCTCCGGCCAAATCATCGCCATAGCCACGGGCCAGGGCAATTCCTACCAGGTCAATCTCACTACGAAAGAGGCAGCTTCTGAGGATAGCGGTGGATTCATAGGCATCGGCATTTCCGGGAACGCTGTTTTATTAGACGGCGTGATCTTTCAGGAGGCTCCTGCCAGGCAGTTTCTGCAGGTCCTTAAGGCTATACCCGATAGCGGTATGCAGGGTTTCGCCTATATGTTAAGCTTGCCTTTTGCCGGAATTCCCGGATTCACCCAGAAGGGCTTTCCAGGCTTTAGCGGCTGGCTGACTGCCGTCTTTGAGCCCAGCGGATGGGCAGAGCCTTTGGGAGACAAGTTCTTCTGGATTGCAAACCTCCTGCTCTGGATCGGCTGGATCAATCTCTATGCCGGCCTATTCAACTGTCTCCCTGCGGTGCCATTGGATGGGGGGCATATCTTCAGGGATCTGGTGCAGTCCGGCTTTGAAAGGATTGTGAGGCCCCAGGAGGCGGAAAGGTTCACCAAGACGACCGTGGCCATTCTTACCTGGGTTGTACTGACATCCCTGCTCATAACCTTGATCGCGCCGTTCACCAATTGGCTGCCTATTTAACCGACAAGGCATTGAGCTTCAGGACAATTTTTTTTGATTTCCTTTTTTCGATACGTTAGTTTTAAACCTATTCAGATGGGACACAATACCTGGCAATTGCCGGCAGGTAGGTCCTTTATGAGAATTCTCGCGGTTTGGCATTTAGCGGTCCTGGTGGCCCTGGCAGCCCTGATGGCTATGGCGGGCACAGCCCATTCTTTGGAGATTGCGGATCTTTATTCCAGCATAGACTCAGCTGATGTTACTCTGGAAGGGGACGCATCCGGCCTGGCTTTGCAGATGGACCTTATCTTTGAGGGAAGGCGGCTCATGACCAGGAATCTGACGGCGGATGGTCCGGGGACCTGGGTCATTCGCTGGCCGCCCTTTAATGCCGAGAAAGGCAGCTATGACGTCTGCGCAAGCTTATGGAAAAATGGGACCTTTGTTTCCAGGAAATGCAATAGCTTCTTTTACGGTGGCGTGGAGCCTATAAGATTTGACGTGCGCGATTTTCGTGCCGACTCTCGCGGCATGCACCTTGCCATCAGTGCCAGCGATCCTACTGTTGTGGATATTTACTACATGCTCATCGACGGGAACAAGGCTGTGTATGTCACCCGTGAACAGGTGATACCCATAACAGGAAGCTTTGCCATGCCCATTAGCAAGGACTATGCCTGGAAGCAGATCCTGGAAAACGGACACGAATATGCGGGCCGGGTCAAGATTGTGGAGCTTAATCACAACCTGACAAGGGCCTTCATGAATTCCTTCCGGGCGGTCGATGATGCCGTGATCACTGAAACCTATCAGGATGAGACCGGTGCCAGCGCTACCGTCCTCGGCAATTCTCGCGTTCCCTTTGAGGGATCTTTGCGGTTTATTCTATCTCAAAACGGTTCCATTCTCAATACCACTGAGAAGAGGACTCCGATCCTTCTAACCGGAGACGATGAGACGGTGGAGATCACCTGGAACAATACGCTTGAGCCGGGCATCTATCAACTGCGTACCGTCTTGCTCGGCCAGGGGGGCGTTGTCAAGGACTTGGAGGAGAATGTGATTGAGGCCAAGCCTCTGGTCAGGAGCAACGCCACAGATACGGCAGAGAATGCAAGCTTTCCGGCAGGTGCCGGTGCAATAGCCATGCTCACGATCGTTCTTCTCAGGAGAAGGAGACGATAATCTCGAATACAAAATAAATCCTGGAGTGTTATTGTGCAAAAAAATCTTGTGAGCCTTACCTGCGTTCTGGCGCTACTGGCCGTTTTGATGCCTGCCATTATTGCAGAGGAAAGTCAGAACGTTGCCGCGAACGTCACGCAAAACGAGACTCTGAACGCTACCGCGAACGTCACGCAAAACGAGACTCTGAATGCCACCGCGAACATCACGCTAAATGCGACTGATGTTGTTACAGAGGATGATATCCCAGAAAGTGTCCCAAACGTCACTAAAATGAGTGCTCAGAATGCCACCTCGCATACCAAGGTTCTGCGTGCCGGCTTCGAGAAGACCAAGCCTCTGAACAATCTGGATGTGTACGGCAACAAGTCCACCTACAATATACCTTCCAGCACTTCTCCAGGTCCCGCCTTCAATATCAGCCAGCGCCTGGGAAATGTATCCAAAACCACCTACAACACCGATATCTACAAGCCCACTTACAATATTAGCCAGTACTCAAGAACCAAGCCCCTTTACGAGGTGCCTGACACTCTCTCGTCCAAACCGGTTTACAGTATCTCCGGCTATCCTTTGATCAAGGCTGCCAATAGCATACCTTAAAAGCACGTTTATCAGAAAGCGCGTTTATCAGTTGATCCGTGCCTGGAAAAAGTAATGTAAAAAGAGGGTCCTCGGAAGGTTAGCCTTCAGAGGAACTTTTGAATTTTTGCGACTAATGCGGGCTTGGGGTAAGCGCCCACCAGTTTGTCTATGAGCTTGCCGTCCTTGAAGATCATCAGAGTGGGTATGGCCGAGATCCTGTGTTTGTTAGCGGTTTGCATATTCTGGTCGACGTTCAGCTTGCCGAAGACGGCCTTTCCTTTCATCTCCCTGGCCAGTTCCTCGATAATGGGCCCGATCATGCGACAGGGTCCACACCATTCCGCCCAGCAGTCCAGGATGAAGACCGGATATTGGGATACGGCAGAATCAATTGTCGCATCAGTGATAATCACAGGCTTATCCGGAAAATCTATCGACGGCGTTGTGGATTTGTCCATCTCTTTTTTCATCTCTTCCATTTTCTTCCTTTTTATCTCTTCCAGCTCGTCCAAGCTCAATCCTCCAGGCTTTCTTTGGCGTTGACTATGAGTGATTTGAAGTGGCCCAGATCTACGGGCATTATCTCAAAGGGCAGGTTGGTGAAGTCAAAGAACTGCAAAAGCTCTTCCTCGCGTGCCGCAGCATCCTTCAGGGTGTCGATGTAGACCGATCCCCGAAAAGAGCCCATCTGCATCCTGGCTTCCTCCAAACCCCAGTTCAGGCGGCGGAAGATGTCCTTCCAGGCATCCAGCCAGCCGGGGGTGAGGTAGAAGAAAAGCCCTTTCCTGGCCTTCTCTTCCATGCCCTTGCGGGTGATGAAGGCGTCCACGCAGTTCTGGCATGCCGCAAGCGCCGCATGATAGGGCCTCAAGATCTCCTCAATCTTGGGATGGCACTGGCCGTATACTACTATCGTGCCCTCGCTGCCGTCTTTTTGGCACTTCTCCAGCTCTGCCACAAGAGCCATTTTCAGATCGTCGAAGTCCACGTGCAGGCCTGCTCCCAGGTAATGCGCCTCAAAGGGAAATCCCAGCTCAAAGCGGAGCGCTTCGATCTCATTTTCGAAAATGCCGCAAGCGATGATTGCATACATAGCTGCATCACTTTAGAGTATCAATAGGATATATCTGTGATCCTTGATTTTTTCTCGAAGGCGACTTACTTTAAGGATTAGCAAGGATCTTCAAGTACTCCTGCCAATGCCCTGCCCAGCAGAGCTGGTGGCACGGTGGCGATAGACGGAATCTCCTGCAGTTTTTGAGGCAATTGAATCAAACCGTTACTTCCACGATCTTTCCTGGAGTGCCCAGCAGCCTGGTTCGCTCTTCAGCCAGAGATTCCAGGCAGCCTACTATCGCCTCTTTGATGTTCTCCAGGGCTTCTTTTTCGCTGTCGCCCTGGGAGTGGCATCCAGGAAGTGCCGGACAGCTCACGATGTAGCCACCATCCTCGTCTTGCACAAGAACGACTTTGAAATTCATGATTTACAGCTCGCTACACAGTCCTTTTTCAGCGACCTCTTTTATCATGGCGTCTACGCTTTCCAGGGCTTTTTCGGCCTGGTCGATTTGGATGTGGGGCTTAAGCTCTTTAATCAAGATTGCCCGTGAATTTCCTGCACATTTTTCGTTAAGGGTAACGTAAAGGGCTGTGGCCTGACGCTCCCGCTCTGCAACACCCATTTTCCCAATCTTTTCGGCTACGAACTGCATTCTTTCGGCATATTTCCCTAGCGTCTTTGGATATCTATTCAGGAAATCCTGGCCTGTTTTTGTGGGGAGAAGGCTTGGCCCGCAGGGACGGCGTGATTTGTATTCGAGCAAGCTATCCGCCCGCATGGCAGTAACTGCATCGGCCAGATCGAATTAGTAAGGGCCATGCTTGTAGAGTATGAACTCGTGATTCATCGGGACTTCCAGCAGTTCTTGCAGGAAATACACAGATTTCTGGATGTGAGTCTCGCCACACCAACTGCCTTTTGCTCTCATCTCATTCATCAGCGAAAGCAAAACGGCGTCCTGCTGCATTATTTTCAGCATTCAAACGGTTTTGGAATTTAAGAGAATAAAAGATCACCCGATGGGAGGTGAAAGTATTCTTCTGCGGCAATCCAGAAAATGCGCCTGAAAATCAGCGATCTACTCACAGCTCGCCCCGGAAGGCCCGGATCCTGCACAGCCGGCATGTAGCCGCGTCCAGCTCGGCGGCGGCCTTTGGCCTGGTGGCGCTTGAGGGCGTCGAGCTTGGATTGCTGGCCGCAATGGGCTTGCTCATCTGGCTTTTTGCAGTAGATTGATGCCGAAACGAATTGGATCGCCCAACTAAATACGAGTTGATTGTCAGTCCTTTTTATCATGGCTTCTCTTTTTATGGCATCAACTTTTCCCAGGCCAGGAGGATCATTTACTTAAGATCGCCTCCCAATAACCGTCGAGATCGCCCCATGACCCGACCCACTTCCCTGCCATCCTCGCATCAGCAAATCCCCCTCTCCACCCGCCTCTTCGACTTGGCTCTAGTCGCCGCTCTCGTCGTCTACGCCGTCTCTGCCATCGTCTCCTACTGGCATAGCCCCTATCTTCTGGCCCTGCTCCTCCTGCCTGCGCCCCTGGCCCTGGTAGCCCGCATGGGGCCTTCTGCCCTGGCCGTAGCCGCTGCCGGGGCCGTCATCGGGCCGCTCACGGAGGTGGCCTGCGTCTTTGGGAGCCTGTGGAGCTACGCGGATACAGGCGGCTTGCCATTTATCCCTCCCTGGCTTTTCGTCATCTGGGCCTGCTTTCCCACTGCCATGTGGCTGATTGTGAGAAGCCTTCTAAGCGAGATTCCTGTGCTGAGGCCGGGAACTCTGCGCCTGGCCCTGTCCGGCATTGTCGTGGAGATCGTGCTCTTCGTCGCCCTGAGCGAAGATAAGTTGCTGGTTATCGTCGCCACCCTGCTCCTGGCCGCCGCTATACTCCGGACCCGGCCGGAAAAATCGACTGTCATCCTCATGGCAGCAGGAGGCCTCCTCGGGCCGGTTTGTGAAGCCATGCCTGTAGCTGCTGGTGCCTGGTTTTATGCCCGGCCGGATTTTTTCGGAATGCCTGTCTGGCTGCCCCTGGCTTATGCTCTCTTTGCCGTGCTGGTGGCCTGGGGTGCACAGTCATTTCGGCAAAATGTCTGGCAACAAAATTGCAAAACTAGCGGCGTCTAACCGGCAGTGATCTAATTATTTTTAAGATACAAAAGAGAAAATTTAGAAAAATGGTTATTGATGCAGGCTTTACTCGCAGGTATCGAGCAAACTCTTCTTCTTGCCGCCTCTCTTGTCACCGAGTTTGATGGGCTCGACCTTTGCTTCTGCCTCTTCCTTCTTCTCTTCCTTCTTTTCGTGGTGTGTCATTTTGCAGCCTCCATTTATTCTTGCAGCTGATATTTTAGCAGTTGATATTAATTATACCTTCCGGTGAACAATACAAACATTTTTCCCATTAATTTGAATAAAGCGTTGGCCTTTCGGGAAAATGGGGAAAAAATGCTGCCTATCTCACTCGCAAGTGTCCAGCAGTCCCTTCTTCTTTCCACCCCTCTTGTCGCCCAGCTTGATGGGCTCGACCTTTGCTTCCTTATCATCCGCCTTTTTCTTCTCTTCGTGGTGTGTCATTTTCTTTTACTCCAATCACTTAGTAGGCGTTATTAGCTTATCAATCTTTCGGCATATAACGTTATTTTTTGTTGAAAATTATAGCAATTATCGAAAATTAATTGACTGAAATGATGAAATTAATTCTGCTGGGTGAGGCAGCAAAAGATGATGAAACGATGGCAAAAGTCAACTGCACTGCTTGTTGCAGTGATATAGATATTATAATAATAACAGTAAAAATAGTAATAGTAATTGTAGTAATAATAATATAATTATTATAATAAAATTTAAGTTAACCGGCCTGTTGAGTTAGAAAAACCGCAATATGTGAGGTGGCGCAGGAAAAAAAGAAATGGTCAGGGGCTTTGCTGCTCTAAAATACATGTCGGATCCTCAGCACTCAAATCCCCATGATAGTAGTAGGCCTTCTGGCGGCATCCTCCGCACAGATCCAGGTATTCGCACCTTCCGCAGGCGCCTTTAAGGTTGGATCTGATGTCTCGCAGCGCTTGCAGCTCTGGTGTAGGGTGATCGATCCAGATGTCCTGGAAGGAGCGCTCCCGCACATTGCCTACCACCACCTGAGGCATGAAGTGGCAGGGATGCACATCTCCCAGCTGATTGATATTGGCCACCTTCACCCCCGTAGAGCAGCCACCCGCATTGGCCAGCAGCTTTCGCACATTCTCGCGCCGGGGATCGTCCTTTAAGAGTTCCAGCAAATATGCCCCATCCATGGGCGAATCGGTGGTCAAAATCTCGATATTCTCGCCTTTCAGCTCCTCAGCCGCCTCGGCCAGCAGACGGATAACGCTGCGCCTCTGCTCGGGCGTGACATCCCTGTCGGCCATGCCTGCTCCCCTGCCCGTAGGGACCAGGTGGTAGAGACAGAATCGCGGAATATTCTCTTGCAGTGCCAGGTTGAGCAGAGCTGGAACATCTTGCCAGTTATCGCGAGTGAGCGTGATGCGCAGCCCCGTCTTCAGGCCGGCATCGCGGGCGTTCTTCAATCCCTGCAAGGCCCGGGCATGCGCTCCAACCACACCCCGGAAGGCATCGTGCCTGCTCGCAGTAGCGGAGTCCAGGCTTACTCCTACGTATCTGATCCCGGCCTCGGCCAGAAGCCTGGCCACCTGGGGAGTAATCAGGGTTCCATTGGTGGAGATGACTGTCTTCAGGCCCACCTCGCGGGCATGGAAGGCTAGTGCATAGAAATTGCGGCTGAGAAGGGGTTCGCCGCCGGTGAAGATGAGGATAGGAACTTTCAACTTGGCCAGTTCGTCTACCAGACGCATGCCCTCTTCTAAAGACATCTCCTCTTGCCTCTCCTGGCTGGCATCCATGTAACAGTGCTGGCAGGCCAGATTGCAGCGTGCAGTTATATTCCACATCACCACCGGCCTCTTTTGGGCCGAGAACCTGAGCAAATCAGGCGGCAGATTCTGGCAGGACTCGGAAGCGCGCAGCGCCTCCCATACCGTGGCCTGATCCGCTAGAGCTTTGGAAAATATAATCATTTTATTTCTTCTTCTCCTTTTAGGGTGGCAAGCATTGCCTCAAAGGTGAATTTATCCGGCATAACGTCCACATTTAAACCCAGCCGGGCCAGTTCCGCTGCCGTGGGCTTGCCGATGACAGCCACCGTGCCGGCGGCGAGTGCATCTCTTAGCTGCATTTCCAGTCCCATCTCTCTGGCTCTTTCTACCAGAAAACGTGCTGTGGAGGAGCTGGTGAAGGCAAATATTTGCACGCCTCTTGCTATCTTTATGAGTTCATCCAGCCTGGGATCATGGGAAGGAGCAACCTCGTAAAGGGCAATGTCATCCACAAAGAGCCCTGCCGCCTTCAATGCCTCGGATAGGTAGCGGCTGCCCTGAGCGCTGCGCAGGAATAGAATGCTGCGGCATTTGCCTTTAAGCATCTTCTCCATCCCCGCCGAGCTGTACTCCTCCGGAACCTGTGACGGCAGGCCCTGCTCAGCCAAAGCCATGGCCGTCTTGGGCCCGATAGCCACGATCGTCTTCTCCGTCAATGCTTTGCGGATAGCCTGGCTTTGCAGCGCTATCTTAACTCCGTTGGCGCTGGTAAAAGCCACGCACTCTGCTTTGCAAAGCCTCTCCTGCAGATCTTCGGGCAGGGGCTTTTCTGCCAGAGTGATGGCCGGTGCCAGGATGGGCGAAAAGCCGTAACTTTCCGCCAGCGCCGCCGACTCCTTCTGCTGGGCGGCGGGCCGAAGAATGGCGATCTTCTTTTTTCCCAGCTTTTCTGCCAGCCGCACCACCTCGCCTACTACCAGTATGGCTGGTGACTCGATCTTCGCCTCTCTCGCCTTTTCAGCGATATCGGCCAGCGTTGCCGAGATCATCCTCTGCTCCGACCATCCACCCTTTTCCACCATGGCTGCCGGAGTACGCGGTGATTTTCCGGCCGCAATCAAGGCCTCGACATTTTTCTCCAGGCGGGAGACGCCCATCAGAACTACTAAAGTTCCGCCCAGCGCTGCTATCGCTTTCCAGTCCAATGGTGTCTCTTTTCCCGGCTCTTCGTGGCCGGTCACTATGATAAGCGAAGAGGCCACACCCCGGTGGGTTACGGGAATTCCGGCCAGCTCCGGTGCGGCAATGGAGGAGGTCACGCCGGGCACAACCTCAAAGGGTATGCCTTTTTCCTGCAAGGCCAGTGCCTCCTCTCCGCCCCGGCCAAAGAGGTAGGGATCTCCGCCCTTCAGCCGCAATACTACCGCACCCGTCTCCGCCTTCTCGATGAGCAACTGGTTGATGCCCTCTTGAGTCAGCTTATGCCTTCCCGCGTTCTTGCCCACGTCGATTAATTCCGCTTTAACCCCGTCCAGCATCGTCGGATCAAGCAGCCGGTCAAATAAGACCACGTCTGCAATACCTAGCAGCCTTTTCGCCTTCAGGGTCATAAGCTCGGGATCGCCAGGGCCGGCTCCCACCAGATAAACCTTACCGAGTGCCAAATTCCTTCACCGCCTCTTCTACCAGCTCTCGTCCCCCCATAATCATGAGCCTTTGCCCCATATCTTCCGCCCGTTTCAGGGGATCATCTTCTTTTAAAGAGATATTTTCATCCACCCGCACAAACCTCTTGCCGTCCAGGGAGAGTACCTCAGCCAGGACACGTGCCTGGCCGTTGTTTGCAGTGGCGTGCACAGCCATGGGCACCACGCAGCCGCCGCCCACCGTCTCCAGGATCTTGCGCTCGATCATGGTCACGGCTCTGGTGGGTTCATCATCCAGTGATCTGGAATAAAATTCTGCCTTTGATCCCTTCTTAGCTACGACTATTATAGTCCCCTGGTTGGCGGAGGGAACGAACCTCTCCTTATCCAGCCGCACATAATCCATCTTCAGGCCCATCCTCTCCAGACCGGCCTCGGCCAGGACAATGGCATCGTAGTCTCCTCGATCCAGCTTGTGCAGTCTCGTCTGCAGATTTCCCCGCAGGCTTTCAATCTGCAGATCGGGCCTGGCCCGGCGCAGTTGAGCCGTGCGTCGCATGCTGGAGGTGCCCACGGTCGCCCCTTCTTTTAGCTCTTCTAGAGCTTGCGCCGAGCCATTCCTGGTCAGCAGAATATCATAAGGCGAGTCACGCTTTAAGACCGCGGATACGGTCAGATCGTCCGGTCTTTTCGTGGGAAGATCCTTCATGCTGTGTACGGCTAAATCGATCTCCCCGCTGAGCATGCGCTCGTCTATCTCCGCCACGAAGACGCCAAAGCCGGTGAGCTGGTGCAAAGGCTTGTCTAAGAAGACATCTCCGCTGGTCTTGACTTTGACCAGCTCTGTCTCTACGCCCAGGGGGATAAGCCTCTCCTGTACAATCTGGGTCTGGCGCATGGCCAGAGGGCTTCCCCGGCTGCCTACGATCAGTTTTTCAGGCAGGACGAAAACGCCTCCAGAGTGGTTTGTATTACTTCCGGGCTGTGTGCTGCCGATATGAAGTCTGTTTCATACTGGCTGGGGGTAAGGAAAACGCCCGCATCCAGCATGCGACGGAAAAAGGCCAGATAGCCTGCCTTGTCGCATTTTAAAGCCTGAACATAGTTATGGGGCTCCTCTCCAAAGAATATCTTGAACATGGAGGCTATGCCCACCACGCTGTAGCCCAATCGAAGATCGTCTACAATCTCTTGCAGCCCTTTTCTCATCTGCTTTCCGGTGGCATTGAGTTTTTCCAGAACGTTCTCCTTTTCCATTACGTCGAGGGTTGCCATGCCGGATGCAAGTGGGACGGGACTGCCGTTGAAGGTTCCTGCCTGATAGATGGCGCCGCTGGGTGCCACCTGCTCTAACAGATCGCGCCGACCGCCAAAGATTCCCACGGGAAAGCCTCCCCCTATGATCTTGCCCAGGGTGGTAAGATCCGGCTTAATACCGAAGTGCTCCTGCGCTCCTCCCAGGGCCAGCCGAAAGCCGGTTATGACCTCATCGAAGATGAGAAGCACATCATTCTCCCTGGTAAGCTGCCGCACGCCCTCAAGGTAGCCTTCTTCCGGTAGCACCGGACCGATGTTGCCCAAAACAGGTTCTATGATCAGGCCGGCAATCTGGCCGGGAAAAGCCTTCAGGACCGTCTCCAGGGCCGGCAGGTCATTGTAGGGCAGCTGCAGAGTGTTCTTGGCCGTGTCGGCTGGCACGCCCCGAGAATCGGGAATGCTCAGTGTTGTTGCCCCCGAGCCGGCCTTCACCAGAACGCTGTCATGCGCCCCGTGAAAGCCGCCCTCGATCTTGATGACCTTATCCCGGCCTGTAGCGCCGCGCGCCACGCGAAGCGCTGCCTGGGTGGCCTCTGTGCCGGAGCTTACGAACCTGAGCATCTCCATGCTGGGGTAAAGCCGGGAGATTCTCTCTGCCGCGGCAACCTCCAGCTCAGAGGGCGTTCCATAAAGCCAGCCGCGTTTCATCTGCTCTGCCACGGCCTGGACGATGGCCGGATGGCGGTGGCCTAAGATCATGGGCCCGTATGCCAGGCAATAGTCGATGAGCCGGTTATCGTCTGCATCCCATAGATAGGGGCCCTCTGCTCGGGCCGTGTAAAAGGGATAGGGCGAGATGGCACGCACGGGGCTGGATACGCCGCCGGGCATCAGTTTCTTGGCGCGATCAAAGAGCCGGATGGATGAATCAAGATGCATGAGAAGAGCTACCCTGTAGGGCAGATTAATCAAACTTGCGAGCCGTCAGTACCAACTGCGTTGGCGGCTGTTACTATTATTATTCACGAAAAGTATATATAATACTAACTACAATCTTAACTATATTAGTATTATAAGTTAGTTATACGAATTAAAGCAGCCAATAAGGTGGGTTGGTCGGGCAGCAGAGATAAAATAAAGTATATGTTAGAAGGGATGGCACGAATTAGGGCTCTCTTGCCTGCCACCCCGCCTCCTCCACTTTTTTGATGATCATTCGCAGGGGTAGATCTGTCTCTTCTGCGATTTTCTTGCAGTCCTCATACTCCGGCTTAGCGCTGATGAGCTTGCCGTCCATGCGGCTCACCTTCACCTGGGCCGGGAATACCTGGCCGCCAATCTCCACCTGTACCGCCATCAGTTCCCGCTCGGCCAGGAAGCGATGAACGCTGGGAAAGACCCGAACGCCTAAGGAGCCCGTCTCCTGGATCATAATCATGGCCAGCAATTTCGCCTCCTCAGCTCTGGCAATGGCCCTGATCACATTTCCACTGCGTCCTTTCTTCATCAGGGCAGGCAGAACGGAGACGTCCAGGGCCCCGGCCTGCATGAGCTTCTCTATCATATAGCCCAGCACCTCGCCCGTCACATCGTCCACATTGGTCTCCAGCTGCACCACCCGATCGCCGTGCGCTCCGTGATTTTGCCCTGCCTTCGCCTGGGGGGTCAGCATGCTATCCGCGACTATGGCTCGCAGCACATTGGGCAAAACCAGCTCCTTTTTGCCTGCGCCGTAGCCCACCTTCTCCGCCTGCATGAGGGGAAAGTCAGGCACAAATTCATCGACGAGAGTGGCCAGCAGGGCGGTGCCCGTGGGTGTGAGCAGCTCCTCTTCCACCGGGCCGCCCTTCCAGGGCATTTTGCGTGTGCGTAGGATCTCCAGTGCCGCTGGTCCCGGCACGGCAAGCAGGCCGTGTGCTGACGCAACATTGCCTCCGCCCACAGATATCGGTCGGCAGAATACGCGCTCTAGGCCCAGGCAATGCCTTGCCGCGCAGCTTCCGGCGATGTCGGCCAGTGCATCCAGGGCGCCAATCTCATGAAACCTGGCCTTTTCCTTGGCCACGCCGTGCACCCGGCTCTCCGCCCCGGCCAGGGTGTCCAGGGCGGCCAGCGCATCTTCCCGGGCTTTTCCTTGCAGGCTGGAGTCCTGCAGAATGGATACGGCTTCGCTTAATGACTGAAATCTTCTGTCAGAGATCACGCGGGCCCGGCAGGCCATGATGTGGCTCTTCTCCTGGCGGGAGACCTCCAGCGTACACCCAACGGACTCGACTGCCTGGCGAACGACATCGAGATTGGCCCCCAGGTCCAGGAGGCAGGCCATGATCATATCTCCGGAGGCTCCGGCGCCAGGATCGAAGAGGAGGACTTTCATAATACAAAGTATCCCAACTGAGCTATTAAATACGAATTGGTCAGGGTGCCCTACTCTCATTTCTTCCAAAACTCCGGCACCAGCAAAACCAGCACCGCCACTACCTCCAGCCGGCCGATCCACATGCAAAGGAAGAGCAGCATCTTGGCGGCGGGATGAATCTCGGCAAAGCTGAACATGGGTCCAACCATGCCAAAGCCCGGTCCCACATTGCCAAGTGTGGTGGCAACAGCCGAGAGAATAGCCTCAATGGTCATCCCCGGCTCGCCGTAGGAGATGACGGCCAAAAGAAGCGAGGCCGATGCAAAGATGAGCAAATACATGACCACAAAGATGTTGCTGGGCCGCAGCACCTCATCTCGGACGGAAAGGCCTCCCAGGCGCAGAGGAATTACCGCTTTGGGGTGGAGGACGCGCAGCAGCTCTCTGTATCCGCTCTTTAGGACGAGCATTATTCTTACTACCTTTAAGGCTCCCCCGGTAGATCCGGCACAGGCACCGATGATCATGAGCAGGAGGAGGATGTATTTGGCGGCAGCCGTCCACTGGTCGAAGTTTGTGGTGGCAAAGCCTGTGGTGGTCATAATGGAGACCACCTGAAAGCCTGCCAGCTGGATCTTGCGGATGATGTCCCCTTCAAGACCGCCCCAGAGAACGATGACTGCCGTGGCCGCCACTATAATCAGGCTGTAGAACCTGAACTCTGTGTCCTTGAAGAGGGCCTTTCGGTCGGAGTTCAACATCCTGTAATGCAGGGCGAAGTTAGCCCCTGCTAAAAACATAAACAGTGTGATGATAACGTCTATGGTCCCGTTCTTATACGCGGCTATGCTCAGAGCCTGGGGAGAGAAGCCGCCCGTGGCCATGGAAGCAAATGCATTGCAGAGCGAGTCATAAAGGGGCATTTTTGCCAGGTAAAGAAGCCCAATCTCCGCGACCGTCATGAGGATATAAACCACCCAGAGGAGTTGAGCGGTCTGCTTAATGCGCGGCGTCAGAGCATCCTTGTCCGGGCCGGGCACCTCTGCCCGGTAGAGCTGGCGTCCCGCTACGCCCAGGCGCGGCAGTATGGCTACGAATAATAATATTATCCCCATTCCGCCCAGCCACTGGGCAAAGGACCTCCAAAATAGCAGACCCATGTAGGTCTTATCAGGGGTGCTGCTAATCTGGAGCAATGTGCTATTTGCTGTCAGGCTCCTTATGGAAAGCTCTAGCTGGTGTGCCAGGCTGCTGTTGGCCAGAGTTGTGTTAATAATCCAGTAGCCTCCGGCATTTGACTCTGTGAGTATGGATGAGCCGGTGGTGGTGAAGGCGGACATGGACTCGAAGAGGCCGTCGATGAGGCTTATCCCCAGGAAGACGTAAGGCAGAGCACCGAAGAAGGCCGCTCCCAGCCAGCCTAAAGAGACCAGGGCAAAGCCCTCTTTCAGGCCGGGCTCTTCCTCAGTGGAGAGTCGTCCCAAAATTATGGCCGTGGCGAGGGTGATAAGAGAGGTTACTGCAAATGCGATAACGCCTCCCGTCTCTGCGTAGTATGCTGCCACAGTACCGGGAACCAGCAGCAAAACCGCCAAAATCTTCAGAAGCGATGCAAATAGCCTCAGAAATACTCTGATCTTCATTGAATAATGCCGCTCCGCGATGGGAGTGCATCCTCCATAAGAAAACCATCCCCATGTCTTGCTATAAAAAAGATGTGCTTCTGATAGCCTTTTTGGCTTTCGGTTGGGGTTTAATTTAATAAAAATATTTAGTCAGTATGTGCTATCAGGTAACAAACAGCTTTTTCACTTTGGAGACAACCTGCGGCATGGACATCACAAAGATGCGGTCCCCCACGGCAGCCTTGAAGTCTTCCGTTGGCACCATGGGGATGCCCTCTCTGATAACCATACCCATCAGCGAGTCTTTGGGCAGCTCCTTGGAGATGATCTTTCCTATGATCCTGGCCCCGGGCCGGGCTATGAAATCCACCAGTTCCATCCTCTCATCGCTCAGGGTGATCACCTCTTCTCCTCCGATTACCCTCTGCAGCACGGCGTCGGCTGTCACCTGTCCGGGGCTCACGGCCCTGTCCACGCCCACCATCTCAAAGAGCTTGATGTAGGCGCTCCGGTTGACCCGGGATAGAATCTTCTTGGTGCCGAGCTGTTTTACCAGCAGAGAGCAGAGCAGGTTCTTGTCATCTTTGCCTGTCACAGCGAAGACCACATCCATTTTGCCTGCTTCTTCCTCGCGCAGTAGCGACAGGTCTGAGCCGTCTCCGTTAAGGATCATGGTATCGGAGAGCTTATCAGCGATCTCGGTGCAGCGTTCTGCATCCTGCTCGATCAGCTTGACATCCACTCCCATTTTTTCCAGCCTATTGGCAAGATAGAACCCCACCATTCCGCCGCCTACGATCATAACCTTCTGAGAGCTTTGAGATTCATGCAGCATCTGTCTTAAGCCGGGCAGGGTTTTGGAGTCGCAAAGCAGCATGAGGTGATCATTGAGCTGAACTGCATTATCTTTCTTGGGTATGAAGATCTCACCGGCTCGGTTTATGGCCACTATATTGCAGTTTGGGGGCAGGCTGACATTCTCGATGGGGCCCAGGATGTTCATCTCTTGGGTCGCCTTGAACTCTATCAGTTCAACCAATCCTTTGGCAAGATCCCGGTTCATGAGCATGGATGAAAAGTAGAGGGACCTCGCCAGATCCTCAGCCATGGCCAGCTCCGGACAGATCATGAAGCTTATACCTATCTCTTTTCGATCTTGGACCGGCTGATCAATATACTCAGGATTGCTCACTCTGGCAATGGTCTGGCGCACGCCGAGGTGGCTGGCTATGATGCAGGTGATTACGTTAACCTCGTCATTGCCGGTTACGGCTACTACAATATCCGCTTTCTTGATGCCTGCCTCTTGAAGAAGACGGGCATTGGCAGAGTTGCCCTGCAAAACCTTCACATCCAGGTCTTGCAGACGGGCGCAGGCTACAGGATCCTTGTCCATGACAGTAACATCGTGATCTGCATAAAGCTCGCTGGCTATGAGAAAACCCACCTCGCCAGCCCCGGTGATCAGGATACGCATATCATTTCCTCCGCAATTCAACTATAAATAATAGGAATATGGGCATCAGCTTCAATCGATATTGATCCTGAGCAATATTTAATGTAGGAGCCTCACTTGTTATGCCCGATGACCGAGATCCGAGACCCCGTGCATGGCTATGTAAAGCTGGAGGGCCTTGCCCTGGAACTGGCGGACACGCCCCAGATGCAGCGGCTGCGCTGGATCAAGCAGCTCGGCCTGGCCAGCCTGGTCTATCCCGGTGCCAATCACACTCGCTTCGAGCACAGCCTGGGTGCCTACCATCTGGCTGATCTTCTCGCGAACCATCTTGGCCTGCACGAAGAAGATAAGACGAAGATATGTGCGGCTGCACTTCTGCACGATGTGGGCCACGGTCCGCTCTCCCATGCCACGGAGGCAGCCCTTGCTCCATACCTGCGAAAGGAGCATGAGTGCGTCATAGATCTCTTAAAGAGAAGCGAGCTTGGAACTGTTTTAGACAATTACGGCCTCACGGCCACCGATATTCAGGCCGCCATAAATGGATTCGGTCTGGGGCAGATCGTGAGCGGCGAGATAGATGTGGATCGGATGGATTACCTGATCCGAGACGCCCACTATACGGGCGTAGCCTACGGGGTGATAGATAGACTGCGCCTTCTGCAAAAGATGACCCTTCACAGGGGACAGCTTGTGGTGGAAGCAGGAGGCGTGCAGGCGGCAACATCCCTGCTCATCTCCAGGCTGCTCATGCATCCTTCCGTTTATTACCATCATGTCTGCCGCATCTCGGAATGCATGATCACTGCCGGCATCCGGCGCATGATTGAAGAAGGAACCAGTGCTTCTGCCGTAAAATATATGGATGACATCCAGCTATTCAATTCCCTGGATCTGTCTGGCGGCTATGCAGCTGAGATAGCCTCTCGCATCAGATCTAGGAGGATTTTTAAGCGGGCTGTGTATGTCGGCCTGGAGTGTCTGGATCCCTCTATTCTCAAAGTTAGCGAAAAGATGCTGGCTTTGGAGATTGCTCATGAGGCGGGAATGAATGCAGATTACATTCTGGTGGACAATCCAGCGCTTCCCGATACACCGGAGGGCAACTTTCCCGCCCTGGTAGAGGGGGAGGTCAGGCCCTTGCGCGAGGTGTCTCCTCTGGTCAGCATATTGGAAAGAGCGCAAAAAGCTACCTGGCGCTTTGGGATCTACTGTCGGGATGAAGATCGAGAGAATGTGGCCCAGGCTGCCAGAAGGTGTCTGAATCTCAAGAAAAATAGGCTAATTTACCGGTATATTAATACATTTTGATGGAACTAAATGGGGGTGCTTGATTATATTCGATTATATTCTTGTTTTTAATGTTAGACTTCACATTTTTCTTCATTTCTCAATCCATCAAGCTTGGTTTTATATACATTGATCAAAGTACCATCAAAGAATACCGGTATCATAAATTTTATGAGGCTGTTGATGTTTATTGTTGCTTTTTGAGAGGATCTTTTTATATCCGATAGGGGATATTTATCGTTCTCATCCAATTTGTCTGCATAATTTTTCGTAAAGGATCTTGAAAAATCCTCGATTGATGACGTTGAACTCAGCAAATCTTGGGAAATTGTATCCACAATGTCATCCAGATTGCTGATGCTTTCTTCAAGCTCATCGATATATTTTCCCAATTCATTCTCGATATTTTTCCTTTCCATAATCAGATTCCATTTCCGAATTACATGTGTTGCAGTTCGGGGAAGCAGGCTGATATCCTCCGCATCCTTCACAACGTAATCCATAACGCCTGATTTGAGGGCTTTTACGGCTAATTTTTCTGAGCCTACACCAGTAAGGATAATGAGCGGAAAGCCAACTTCTTCTGGTACTTTAGCTTTTTTTGCAAGCTCTAAGCCGGTGCCATCGGGGAGATGGTAATCGGAGATAACAAGAAATGGAGATTTTTTAATATTCACTTCTAACCATTTAATAGCATCTTTAATGCTTGCAGCATGTTCAATTTGCCATGATGGATTTTTCTCTTTGAACACTCTGCGTATCAATTCCGCATGGGCCTCTTCATCCTCAACCAGCAAAATCGTATTTTCTGAGCTGTTTTCTTTTGCCATATTTCCCATTCTTCTCCACCTTTTTTCCAAGTTTGCAAACTTTTAAGATTATTATAAACAATATTTGCACTTAATAATTTTTATAATTTTTTTTAATAGTTGATATTATTTCTCTTTCCCTTCGTTTATCCTCACATTTGGGCGCGTTTGGTTCCACTCCAGCCAATAAACCTCTATCTCTTTTACCATTTCCTGAAACTTATCCAATCCGAGCGGTTTTACAAGATAGCTGTTGGCATAATTCAGATAAGCTTTAGCTATATCATATTCATTCTTGGAAGTCGTGAGAATCACCACGGGGATCGCTCTAAGCTCTTCAAGGCTCTTAATTTGTTTTAGAACCTCATGACCATTGAGCTTGGGAAGGCGCAGGTCAAGCAATATCACATCGGGGTGAGGGCTTTCTTCCTTATCTGTATATTTCCCTCGATGCTGCAGATAGTCCATTGCTTGCTCACCATCGCTGACCCATTGGATCCTTTCCACACCCATTCCTTCAAAGGACCTCATTATTAGCATGGCATGTGTCTCATCATCTTCTACAAGCAAAACTGTTGCTAATTTATTAATCATTTCCTTTTGCCTCTTCCCTATTTAACTGTTTACTTTTTAATATTTATGTATTTCCAGTCAAGGGGAGAGTAAAGCAGAATTTGCATCCTTTTCCTTCCTCAGATTCTATCCATAAATGGCCTCCATGCACTTCTAAGATTCTCTTGACAATTGCCAGTCCTGCGCCACTGCCTTCGCTTTTCTTGTCCAGCTTGTAGAAGAGTTCAAAGACCTTTTCGTGTTGGCTTGGATCTATGCCTATACCGTTGTCGCGCACAAAGAAGAAAGGCTTCTCTTTATCTGCGTTGTAGCCGATTTCAACCGTCGGGTCCGCTCTATTTCCAATATATTTTATACTGTTTTCGATGAGATTCACGAGGACCTCCATAATCCTCATGCGGTCCACGTAAACCTGGGGAAGTTCTTTTCCAACAAGAACACTAATGCCACTGGACCTGATCTTCTCTGCAAGCTGGGCCAGCGAATCTTTTACAATATCTTCATAAGGTACCTCTTCGGGCGGATTTGCCACTCGTCCGATGCGCGATAGCTCCAGCGTGTTTGCCAGGAGGGCGTCCATCTTTACAGTAGCATCTTCTATCATTTTGATGTCTGTATTGATCTTCTTGCTGTCTGCATCTGTCTTATTGTCCTCTTGTTTGCTCAGATCCAGCTTTAGAAAGCCCAGGAAGCCCTGTATTGTAATGAGGGGACTCCTGAGGTCGTGAGAGACTGTATATGTGAATCTTTCCATCTCTGCATTCTTCGCCCCCAGCTCTCTTAGGAGGTTGGCTTTTTCGGTTTCTACGTGCTTGCGTCTCAGTGCATTTGTCAAAAGCTCTCCTGCAATCTTGAGCAGCTTGATGTCCTCATCTGACCATGCTTTCTCGCTACGTACCGAGTCAAAGCCAATGTATCCAATGAGTCTTCCCTCGCTGATCATGGGAATTGCTATCAGCGATTGGATTGATTGGGCCTCCAGAATATCCTTTTCAGCGCCAGCTTCTGGCGGGATGTCGGCAACTCTTGGTATGTAAATATTCTCAAATAGGCACAGCTTATTCATCCACCAGGGAAAGTCTTGTGTGGAAAGATCCTTCAGGTTATCGATCTGTGCAACGATCTCTTCGGCGCACCATTCATAGGTGTTGTCCATTTTTGTCATGTCATCGGAGAATTGGAATATGTAGCACCTGTCGATATCAGAAAATCTTCCTACTCTTTCAAGTGCATCATTTATTCCATCATCGATCCTCTCCAGCTCCAGGTTGATGAAATTCGTCGATAGAGTAGTGATAATGTTCTCAAACTGCATCTTGTGATGCAATGCCTCTTCTGCCTGTTTGAGCGCTGATATATCAATGAAGCTCTCGATGAGATAGTCCAGATCGCCCAATGATATTGGGGCGACAGTCTTGATGATCGGCAGGCTCATTTTATCGGTGTTTATCAGCAGACGCTCTGAGCCGTCAACAGGTTGCTTAAGGTCGGAAATGGGGCATCTTCCTATCTCTGCGGGGCAGATGAGTTCATGGCATACAGAGCCGATGATCTGATCTTTTTCCAGGCCGATCATATTGGCTGCAACTGGATTGGCGTCGATGATGATATGCGTCCTTGGGTCGATAATTACAACACCCGCCTGGACCGTGTCGAATATCTTCTTCAAACGGCCCTCGCTCTCCTGCAGAGCTTTCTCGACCTTATTGCGCTCTGCTATCTCTTCCATAAGATTTTTGTTTGCTGCAGCCAGCTCGGCGGTCCTTTCCTGCACTCTGATCTCCAAATCGTCGCGGGATTTTCTCAGCTCTTCCTCGCTCTCTTTCAGGTACTTCTCCATCCGGTGCTTGTAAAGGGCTATCTCTAAAGCGACGTGTAATTCTCTGTCTTCAAAGGGTTTTATTATATAGGCGAACGGGCCGGTTATTTTGGCTCTTTGCAGTGTATCTTCATCTGAGAATGCAGTGAGGTACACTACGGGAACATCCAGGCGTTCATGGATCTGCCTGACTGCCTCGATGCCGTCCATCTCACCCCGGAGCATGATGTCCATGAGCACCAGGTCTGGGCGTATCTTGGTGGCCTTTTCCACAGCCTCTTCTCCTGCATAGGCTATAGATGGAACATCATAACCAAGGCGCATCAGCCTATTCTTTATGTCCATGGCCACTATGCTCTCGTCTTCAACAACCAGTATCTTTGCCATTATCCTACCTGTTCCTTTCCGATTCCGAGAATATGATTTTAAACACAGTTCCACAGTTCCTGTACAGCTCGATGGTTCCACCGAGCTGTTGTGTCAGTGTTCTCACTAGCTGCAATCCCAGAGACTCAGTCTGCCGAAAATCAAGGCCCTCTGGAAAACCTATGCCGTTATCACTGACTATGAGGGTAAACCTGTCACCATTTCGGAATAATTCGATGTTGATTTCTCCTTTCCGATCTTCAGGGAAGGCATGCTTCAATGCATTCGAAACGAGCTCATTAATTATCAGGCCGCATGGGATGGCGGTATCGATCCCAAGAATTGCATCCTCTACATTTATCCTGAGCTGGATACCGCCTGGCATGGATCGATATGATTTGAGAAGATCTGCGGCTAAGTTCCTGATGTACTCCCCGAAGTCAATATGTTTGAAATCCGCGGATTTGTAAAGCTTCTCGTGGATGACGGCCATTGACCTGACCCGGTTTCGGCTTTCTTTTAATATTTCAATGATCCGCGGATCTTTTATGCTATCAGATTGAAGATTAAGCAGACTGGAGATCACTTGCATATTGTTCTTGACCCTGTGATGAACCTCTTTTAATAGCACCTCCTTCTCTTCCAGAGAGGATTTGAGCTGCTCTTCCGTATATATGCGATCAGTTACGTCTCGAGTTATGCATTCGATGGCGACTATCTCTCCAGATTCGTCATAGATGGGGACGCTGCGCTGCTCAGCCCAGATGCATTTGCCATCTTTGCGGAGCAATCGCAGCGTTATTGGATCTCCTGATGGTATCTCGCCCTTCATTACAGATACAAATAGATGAAAGTCATCGGGATGAATAATATCTCTTCCTAGTTCCGGTCTTATGTAGAACTCCTCTGGAGCATAGCCTAAGATGCGCTCAACTGCGGGGCTGATATAATTCATCTGGGGCTTTGGAAGGATAGTAAGCCGGGCGATAATATCGGGGGCGTTCTCGGCAAGGCGCCGAAAGCGCGCCTCGCTCTCCTGCATCATCCTCAACGCGTGCTTCTTTTCCTCCTCAACACTTATGGCAGAGGAGATTATCTCCATATACTTTCTGTCTTCATCGTTTTGGTTTTTGAGGTTGTAGCACATTTGGCCATCAGGCCTTTTCACGGGAACTATATCGGAAGGCACGTTCCACTGTTCTGCCATTGTCAGCCTTTCGTTTTCGAGCTGGCTATAAATGGCAAAGGTTCCATTCAGCTGCTCTTTGCATAAAGCTGTAAGGGCTGTGATGTTCTCGCTTGGATCTGTCCCAAAGTTTAGGAAGGTCTTATTGAGCCGTGCGAGCCTTTCTTCAGCCATTTTGCGTTCTGCGATCTCTTTTTGCAGGGATGCGTTGGCGCTCTTCAGTTCTGCAGTCCTCTCTTTAATCTTTAATTCCAGTCCTTCGTATGACTTGCGTAGCTGTTCCTCCAGCAGCTTTCGCTTAGATATCTGTGCTTGGTGGGTACCTTCTTCTCTCTTCAGTTCATCTGCCTGATCTCTCATTTGATCCAGCAGTTGTCGAAGCCAGCCGGTGACACTGCCCACTACAATTGCTGTAAAGTTACCGGGCCATAATGGGAGAAAATGTATCAACCTTATTTCTAGGATCTGACTGTAGTGCAAAACATTCACCGGTATTGAGAGCAGCCCGAGGAGCAATCCACCGCGCACTCCAAATAACCATCCAGCAATAACAACAGGCAGCATGTATATCGCGCCTGCCGCATCGCCTATAGATGAGTAGATAGGCAGGAATGCAATCATGTAAGCGAATACAGCGGCAAGAACGAGCGCTGCTTTTTTCTTGCTACTCCATGATCTCCATGATTCAAAATATGGTTTTACTGACCGTTCCATTTCCTAAGTTCTCCCTTGCTTGGTGTCGAATTTGTGACAATTCATAGATTCAACATCCTAAGGTTCGCCAAATACATCAAGGAGATCATATGTCATGATTTTTTTTGCATCAAGTCACTTCGTCCACATCAAGGGCCGCTTTGATTACATTTTGCAATTCCAGATCATCAAAAGGTTTTATTATATGGGCCCGCGATCCAGCCAGTTTGACTCTTTGCATGGTATTATCATCAGATTGTCCAGAAAGAAAAATAATCGGGATATTCAGGCGTTCCCGGATGCGGCTGGCAGCTTCGATACCGTCCATTTTCCCCTTCAATACAATATCCATTAAAATGAGTTGTGGACCTTCTTTTGCTCTTTTTATTGCTTCTTCTCCGGAAGACGCAATAGCCGAGACCTCATATCCCAGATGCCTCAATCTATTGCGTATATCCATGGCCACAATGCCCTCATCCTCTACCACCAGGATTCTCTTTTGTGTCAATCTCCAACACATCCTCCTGTCCCATTTTCAGTAAAAGTAATTATAAATGTCGTTCCGAAGTTACTGTGGAAATCAATGCTGCCGCACAGCTGATCTGTCAGGATTCTCACCAGTTGCAGGCCCAGAGATTCTGTCTGCTGAAAATCCAGATTTTGTGGGAAGCCTATGCCGTTATCGCTGACGCTCAACTTGAACTTATTATTATCTTCTCGGAGAAACTCAATCTTGATCTCGCCTCTGCGGATGTTGCTGCTTTTTGGAAAAGCATGCTTTAATGAATTTGAAACCAGCTCATTAATGATAAGTCCGCATGGAATTGCGGCATCTAATCCTAAATCGATATCCTCGACGTTTAGATCGAGTCTGACTCCCTCAAAAACAGCATCATAAGACCTCATGAGATTTGATGACAGACTTCGGATATACTCAGAAAAGTTTATTTTCGCGATGTCGTCGGACCTATACAGTTTCTCATGGATCATAGCCATGGATTTAATGCGGTTCTGGCTCTCCTGGAGCATATCGAAGGTCTGCTTGTCCTTAACGCATCCGGACTGGAGGCTTAGCAGGCTGGAGACCACCTGCAGGTTGTTCTTGACCCTGTGATGAATCTCCTTGAGAAGCATCTCTTTCTCAGCCAACGAGGCCTTGAGCTTGTCCTCGGCAATTTTGCGCTCTGTAATATCCATAAGGGATGCAATGCTCTGCTTTGTTCCTGGAATCATGGCTATGGTCATAAATATGTGTCTGATTTTTCCCAATCCATCGATCAGCCTGAACTCATAATTTCGAGGAACAGCCAATGGATCAGATCTTCTTAATACGTGATACTTCTTCATTAATTCTAGATCGTCTTTGAAGATGAATTCCGTCCAGCTTCTCTTGCCCACTACTTCTGTGGCTATGTAGCCGAAGATTTTTTCCGCCTCTGCATTGGCAAGGGCGATAGTAGTATCCTCCTCCAAGATGACTGCCGCATTTCCGGTATTTTCAAAGATGGTTCTGTATTTGGCCTCTGACTCAATGAGCGCTCTCTCAGCCTTTTTGCGATCTGTAATATCACGCGAAATTCCTTGCATGCCAACTGCTTGCCCTTCTTTATCGCGCAGAAATGAAGTCTTGACTTCTGCCCAGATGGTGCGGCCGTCTTTGCAGTATTCTTCGACCTCGAGGGTCCGCGATCTGGAAAGGTCCTTTTGCGGATCTTTTTCCTTATCCAGCTCTTCTGCAAAAACCTGCTTAACCATCATTAGGGAGGGAGGGGTGAGGATTTTTTCCAGCGTCAACAAAGTTGCTTCCTCAACGCTGTATCCAATCAAACCGGTAATAGATGGGCTGAGATAGGTGAATTTCAGGTCCATGTCCATTGTCCAGATGACATCCGTCACATTTTCGGCAAGCAGGCGGTAGTATTGCTCGCTTTTTTCCAGCCTCTCCTCTGCTAGCTTACGGTCGGTAATATTCCGGGCAAATCCAAGCTTTCCTGCAATCTTTCCGCTTTCCATCTGGGGTACACCCATTATTTCTGCTGTTAGATACTTGCCGGATTTGGAGAGGATGCGCAGTTCATGGGGCAATGCATATCCTCCTTTCAAGGTCTCATTAAACATTTCCTGTGCCACAGGCAGGTCTTCAGGATGTACGATTCCTAAGAAGGATTTGCCGAGCCACTCCGCAGTAGACCAACCTGTAATTTTCTCAAAGGCCGGATTGAGAGAAGTGGTAGTTCTATCGGTAGACGTAATTGTAAAGATCACTTCTGGTGCGGATTCGAAAACAATACGATAACGCTCCTCACTTTGCCTGAGCCGCTGTTCTGCCTGCTTGCGCTCGGTTATGTCGATGATTGCCATGCGAAAACTGTGGTTGGAGCTTCCTGAGATGGCCCGGGCTTCGATCAAAGCCCAATCATTATCTCTCTCTTTTGTTCCATTGCCAAACAGATGAATCTCTGCAATTTCTTTTGCATCCGATGCTTTCACACGACTGCAAAAATCATTGAACTTAGAAAGGCTGTCCTCTGCCAGGTAAGCCTGGAACAGATTGTCTAACAGGTGCGTTCGCTCCGTTCCCAAAAGAGCGGCTGCGGCCAGATTTGCCTCACGAATCTGCCCGGAAGGCTCCACAGTCAGGTAGCCGATAGGTGCGAACTCATAGAGGTCCCGGTATTTGTCCTTAGATGCAGCAAGCTCTGCCGTGATCCTCTGCAGTTCCTCATTTTGCAATTGCAGCTCGACATGTTTCACCTCTAGCTCATGGCAGAGCGTTAGTATATCCATCTCGGAAAGGCAAGGAGAGCGACTATTCTTCCGTATCTCGTCCTCAGCTCGCTTTCTCAGGATAGGATCCGCAGGAAATGTCTTATCTTTTTGCATGCTTATATATCCTTTTTATTTGTCTTCAGATTGGTCCGGCAGGAATCTAAGGTTGCTTAGTGTAACGTCTTTCCATGGTGATGCGAACCCTCTAACTCTGGAAATCGTGGCTCAACTTCGTAGCTTTTAGATACGTTGTTCTTGAACAAAATATATTCTGGAAGCTGATGCAATCCTGGAATATTCTACGGTTTATTTTCAAAAGATAGGTAAGTTCTTTCGTGCGAATTGCTTATGACCTGAGGAAATGGTCATCTACTCCCTGCCATCTGCAATAACAAAGCCACACATCAGCCTGCCTATCTTCAATGAATGGTCATTGTTTTTCAGCTCGATATGAGATTTAGGATTTGGCCATAGCTGCATCAGTTTTTAATTTTTGCTAATAGATCATTCCTATTCAGCATATTTAATTTAGTGTTATAAATCTCAATCAGCGAACTGTCAAAGTAAATGGGAACAACATACTCGAACAATTTATCTAAGAGCTTATTGGTCCTTTCCGTAGCATCTTCAACTTTCTTCAGGTCGCTGAGAGCCGCTTCATCCAATTTATCGGCATATTTTTCTTGCAATATCTTACTGAAGTTGCGGATGGAAGTGATTGATTCCTCCAGGTCCTTTGATACGCCATCCAGGAAATCCTCTAACTGAGTATTAGCTTCATCCAGATCATTTATAAAATCCTTCAACTCATTTTCTGCATATTTCCGTTCCATTATTAAATCCCATTCGCGAAGTACGTATTTGGCTATTTTTGGAAGCTGGTGCAGCTCCCCATTGCTCTTTACCACATAATCCAAAGCGCCTGATCTGAGAGTACGAACGGCGAGTTTTTCCGAGCCTACCCCGGTGAGAATGATTAGGGGGAACCCAACTTCTTCCGGGCTGGCGGCACCTTTCGTCAGTTCTAATCCATTGCCGTCGGGGAGATTATAATCGGAGATAACAAGCGGAGGATTGAGTGAGGTATAAAATTCTAGCCATTTAATTGCACCATTGATGCTTGCAACATGGTTAAAGGAAAATTCTGGGCTCTCTTCCTCAAATACTCTGCGGATAATTTCTGCATGGGCTTCATCATCTTCAACCAAGAGAACACTTTTAATTTCATTCTGATCTTTTTTGCATATGTTCATATTAATCCATCCGTCTTAATTTTTTCTTTTCTATAATTTGCAGATGACATAATTTATAATCTTTGATTTCTTGATAGTTATTTCCTGCTTCCTTTGCGCCTGTATTCGCAATACAGCCGCCATGTTTTCTAATTTGATTCTTTTCAAGCCCCTCCGTTCTTCATCGAAGTCCGCATTATAAATACGGAGGTTCAGTATTAAAAAAGTTTTGGATTAGCAATAAGAAACTAAACTCCTTACTAGTATTAAATCATCCACAAAAGATGAAGTAATGGTGAGCTTACGATCCGGATTTCTCGTAGCTACAGCCCTGGCGACTAACTATCAGGACGCACCTTCAATTGGCTTTCACCAGGATGGCATGCCTCGAGTATTGCCTGTAATGCTCAGCAGCGAAGAGCCATCTCGCTAGCCAAAAATCGCGAGTTCTAGGGTGATTGCCAAGTATTCCCACACTTTCCTTGGACATCGATAACGGTTACCTTTAAGTCGCAAAAGAGCCATAAAGGCGCCAATGGCATTTCCCGGAGATAGACAGGCGATGAACAAGAATATGCTGGTCAAGACCATCCAGACCATGAACCAGCATCTTCCCACCAGGCGAATCGACTTGATGCAGCTATTGGCCATGGAAAAACCCGGCATCAAGGGAAAGGACAATACTTTTTTTATCATGGATAAAGTCGAGCTGGATCTGATCTCAAAGAGTCTGCCCAGGTTTTTGTGGAGCCGTCTGCGACTGCCCATGCTTATTGAGATGTCTCCTGACTTTGGCAATGGCGCGGCCCGGGTGCAGGGCGAGCCCGAAGTGGAGCTTGTCAGCAAGATCCTTGGCAAAGAAAGGCCGCACGAAAAGCAGATAATAATCTACCTTCCTGAGGTAAGGGAGCTGAGACGAAAGCTTCCAACCACCACGCAGTATGCTTTCATCACCAATCTCCGGGATAAATGACTGATAGGTTCTTATTCTTGAGGCAATAATAATTGTAACAAAGCGATTGCCAGAATCGCGAGAATTTGCATTGCATAAAAAGTTGTTATAAACTTTATGGAGGATGCTATGGCTGATAGTAAGCTTGCCGAGGGTGCGAAGCTGTTTGCGGCAAAGATGAACCAGGGAGCCTACCAGGAGGCGGCAAAGATAAAGTCTGACTTCGGTCTGCCAAATGATATGCTATTAGAGGCTGTCCGCAAAGCCTACGATGATAATGTAAGGAAAGGCGATTACTCTATTGCCGCAGATCTGGCCAAGAAGTACGACCTTCCTGCTGATCTTCGCCTGGCGGCTGCCCAGAGATCGTTCGACCGAAAAATAGACAGCGAGTTTTACCATGTAGCAGCCGATTATGCTAAGGAGTATGGTCTACCTGAGGATGTGGTCCGGCAGGCTGCGGTCCAGGCCTTTAACAAGAGCATGAGCGTTGGTCTGGTCAAGAATGCGGCCGAGATCGCCGAGGAATTCGAGCTTCCCCCAGAGATGAAGCTGCAAGCGGCTATGAAGTCCTACGAGCAGTATATGCAAGCCGGCCTTTACCGCAAAGCGTTGAAGATCGCTAAAAAGTACGATCTGCCGGAGAAAATGGTGCAGGCGGCAGAGAAGAAGATTTCTTAATCGCCTGGCTAAAAAAAGGGTAGCTAATGCCACAAGTCGTGCTTACCATAGGCGGCTCGGACTCGGGAGGCGGGGCCGGGATTCAGGCGGACCTCAAGACTTTCTCCGCGCTGGGACTGCATGGAACCTGCGCCGTCACAGCCATTACTGCTCAAAATACCCTGGGAGTGCAACAGGTCTATGGCCTGGAACCCGATGTAGTCACGGCGCAGATGCAGTCGATCACGGATGATTTCTCCATTGCCTTTGCCAAGACGGGCATGCTCCATACCGCTGACATTGTGGCGGCGGTGGCCCATCATCTGCAAGAGAGGAAAATCCCCGTTGTGCTGGACCCCGTGATCGAGGCGGAAGCGGGCGGCAGGCTGCTTCGCCCTGAGGCGGTCGAAGCCTTAAAAGTGCATCTCATCCCGCTGGCCAGTGTCGTCACTCCCAATATATTCGAGGCCCAGGCTTTAACGGCCATCCAGGTTCGCGATAGAGACAGCGCCTATCGGGCCGCCCAGAAGATCTTGCAGCTTGGGCCGAAGGCCGTGATTGTTAAAGGGGGGCATCTGGACTGCACCGATATACTGGTAGTGGGAGAAGAGGTCATCATTTTGCCGGGCAGCCGGGTGGCGGGCGAAAACCATGGCGTAGGATGCACCTACTCAGCTGCTTTAACCTCATTTCTTGCCATGGGCAGTCCTCTGAAAGAGGCGGCCCGCAAGGCCAAGAAGTTCGCAGAGAGGGCGCTTCTGGGCAGCATGCATGTGGGAAAGGGCGTAGGGCCGGTCAGCCAGGTTGCCCACTTGCGGCAGGAGGCGAGTCGCTACCGGGTTTTATGTGAGGTCCAGGAGGCGGCGGACCTTCTCTTGCATGAGCCGAAGATCTTTGACATTATTGCTGAGGCGGGATCAAGTCTGGGCATGGCAGTCTCCCCTGCAAAAGCGCCGGAGGACGTGGCTTTTGTGGAGGGCGGTCTGATAAAAGAAGGAAGGGAGGCCCGTCAATCTGGTTGTGTCAGGTTTGGGGGGGAAGGCCGCCTGACAGGTATCATCCTGGCGGCCATGAGCTTTGATCCCAAAGCTGCTGCGGCTATGAACATAAGCCCGCTCGCCAGGCCGGCCTGCCGGGCCTATGGCCTTGTTACAATGGTGTACGACCCAGAGCGTGAGCTGCAGGGAAGCGAGTGCATGAGCATGATGCGCGATCTCGGGCAGTCCATAGCTGCAGAAGGCAACTTGCCGGATGCGATCTGGGAAAGAGGATGCCGGAAAGATCGTTTTAGGCTGTGGCTTTTAGGTCCCTCCGCCCTGCAGGTCGCCAGGCAAGCGGTTAGTATCGCCGGCTACCTGAGGGACGGGAAGATATAAATTGATGGGGCAAGGATGCACAAAGAATTGCTCTAGCTGGAGTGTTGATTATGGGAAGCGTAAAACCTAGTTATATCAAGAATTTCGCGATGGACCTGTTGAGAACGTACGAGAGCTCATTTAGCCCTGACTTTGAACAGAATAAGCTGAAGGTCTCTGAGTATACAGATATCAAGAATAAGACAATACGCAACCGTGTGGCAGGATATATTTCCAATGTGATGCGGCAGAGAAGCACTCGCCGAGGCGAGGTCGAGATTGATGTTTAAAGGCGTGTTTCCTGCTATAATCACGCCATTTCTTGAAGACGAAAGCCTGGATGAGGAGGGACTGAAGAAGAACATCAATTACCTGAATAAAACCGGTATCGCAGGCATTGTTCCCTGCGGCACAACTGGTGAGTCGGCCACATTAACCTTTGAGGAGCATAAAAGGGTGGTGGAGATTGCCGTGGAATCTTCCAAGGTGCCGGTTATAGCAGGTACGGGATCAAATAATACTCGTGAGGCTTTGGAGCTGACGCGCCATGCGGCAAAAGCAGGTGCAGATGCCGCTTTATTGATCACGCCATACTACAACAAGCCCAATGACCGGGGTATGTTTGAACACTTCAAAAGCATAGCCGAGAAGTGCGACATTCCTATTATTCTCTATAATGTTCCCAAGAGAACCGGAATCGATCTCAAGCCGGAATTGGTCGCGAAACTGTCCAAGGTGAAGAACATCGTGGCCATAAAGGAGGCGAGCGGAAACCTCTCGCAGCAATCTCAAATCATTGAGCAGACCCGCAGCAGCGATTTCGTCGTCCTCTCGGGAGATGATGATCTGACACTGCCCACCATAGCACTGGGCGCTCGTGGCGTGATTTCCGTGGTGGCTAATGTGGCTCCCAGAAAGACGGTGGCCATGGTGGACGCAGCTCTCAAGGGAGACCTCGATAAAGCCAGGTCACTGCACTATGAGCTTGCACCCCTGGTGCGGGCCATGTTCCTGGAGACCAATCCCGTTCCCGTGAAGACCGCTCAAAAGTACCTGGGGCTGGCTGGCGGTCCACTGCGTCTTCCTATGGCGGCAATAGCTCCTGAGAAAGAGCAGATCTTAAAGGAGATCCTGGAAAGGCTAGGCGAGAGAGCATGACGCGCATAGCCATTACTGGTGCCCTGGGACGAATGGGAACACTGCTCATCCAGGAAGCGGCTAAGGTCAAAGACATGCAGCTCGTGGCTGGATTAGATGTCGTTGGGGCAGGAAAGACTCTCCCTGGTGGCGTCATCGTCAAAGATGCCTTGCAGCTGGAGTCGGTCTTGAGGGAGAGCGAACCGGATGTGCTCATCGATTTTACCATTGCCAAGGCGGCGGCAAATAATGTGTGCACGGCGGCAAATCTTGGCATCAATCTTGTGGTGGGAACTACGGGCTTTTCTCCAGAGCAGCATTCCCAGATGAGAAAGGCGATAGAAGGCCATGTGGCTGCAGTCATAACGCCCAACTTCAGCCTGGGTGTAAATGTGTTCTGGAAGCTGGTAGCCGATGCAGCCGCAGCCCTCAAGGATTACGACATCGAGATCATCGAAGCCCATCATAATCAGAAGAAAGATGCTCCCAGCGGCACGGCTCTGGCCACCGTGGAGGCGATAAAGAGGGCTCTGGGTGACAAGGAGGTCATGCATGGCCGGCAAGGTATCATGCCGCGGGGAAAGGAGATTGGAGTTCATGCCGTGCGGGGTGGGGATATCGTGGGTGATCACACCGTGCTCTTCGCGGGACCCGGCGAGCGGCTGGAGATAAAGCACCAGGCCCACAGCAGAACCGCATTTGCCAGTGGTGCCGTGCGGGCAGCAGATTGGGTGGTCGGTAAAGGGCCTGGGATTTACAGCATGGCGGACGTCTTGGCGTCAAGATGAACCAACTTGAGGAAAAGAGTCATACTCTCATCTTTGAATCAAAAAGGCTGGAACCAGTCTCATTGGAGACAAATATGGCCGGCTTTTGCAGCAAGTGCGACACGGATCTGGAGAGCTTGGCTTATCATTGCACAGAGTCGTGCTGGCTGGTCTCGGCATGCTGCAAGAATGAACACCTTGTTTTGATGCACTATGATCGGCAGTGGAACTGGCTGGGTGATCTGGACCTGGAGATTTGCAGGGAAGAAGTAAGCATATCCTCAATTGCCAAAGAGAAGTTGGCTGCGGTCTTTACCCAGGCTGAGATCAGGGACATGCTGGCCTGCCAGCAGGATTTGCCCTATACCCGGCAAAACCTCTATCGAGCCCGGGCCAAGTATGAGAAATTCGAGAAGCT
>JAFGNK010000094.1 GCA_016927055.1 Methanotrichaceae archaeon
AGAGGCAAAAGAGGAGAAAACTGAGGAAAATAGCTAATTCTCCTTTTTTCAGGCTTTTTTCGCCCGGCCCAATTGCCGGCCACTTGGAAAAGACATCTCCTTGATCCAGCCACTGCCAGGCTGTTGGTCTTGAAGATACGGACAGAGAAAATCTCTCGATTATAGAAAGCCACACCAGGAACAGCTTTGGCTGAGCAAAGGCGAAAGATCCTGAAAAATTATATCAAGGATAAACGATCATTACACTAGTATGGACAACGCAATTGGCGGCAGCGTCTATAATTTCGTCGAGCTTGTGGGAACCTCGACCAAAGGCTGGGAAGAGGCAGTTTGCAATGCAATAGACACCGCAGACAGAAAGCTGACTAACATGAGGATCGCTGAGGTGGTTGAGATGGACACAAAGCTTGCAGAGGGCAAGATAGTTCAGTTCCGGGCCAAGGTCAGGCTCTCTTTCAAGCACGAGGTCGAGCCGGAGACCCTATGATCTATTGGAAAAGGAGCGGCTTGCAAATTTTAGTATCGATTTTGCCTGGCCAAATGTAAAAGGTGGATGAATAGGGTTGGGCCATTTTGCCAAAGGAAAGGCTTAACAGATAAAACCTCAAGGCTAAGGGGTGTGCCCCAAGTAAGCCTGATCATTCCCACCCGAAACGAAGCAGAGACTATCTGCGAATGCATCCAAAGAGCCCAACAGGTCCTGAAAGAGACGGGCCTCGTGGGAGAGATCCTGGTGGCAGACAGCTCGAGCGACGAGACGGCCAGAATCGCGGCCTCTTGTGGAGCAAAAGTTATCAAGCCCCAAAAACTTGGATACGGAAATGCCTATCTGGCCGGATTCGAGCAGGCCGAAGGGGAATATTTAGTTCTTATGGACGGGGATCTGACCTATGATCCTGCCGCCATGCGGGATATGATCGCCATCCTGCAAAGCGGCAATTATGACATGGTCATGGGGTCCCGGCTCAAGGGAGAGATTCTTCCCGGAGCTATGCCTGCCCTTCATCGTTATATTGGAAATCCGGTTCTCACCTGGATCTTGAATAAGCTATTTTCCAGCAGCATCTCAGATGCCCACTGTGGCCTGCGCGCCATTAAGAAAGATGCCCTAAAAAAGCTGAATCTCAGGTCAGGAGGGATGGAGTTCGCCTCCGAGATGCTCATTGAGGCGGTCTGCAAAGATCTGAGAATTGCAGAGGTTCCCATCACCTATTCCCCACGCAGAGGAGAGTCCAAGCTCAACTCCTTTACCGATGGCTGGAGACATGTGCGCTTTATGATGCTCTACCGGCCGGCACCGTTTCTTCTCGCTCCCGGACTTTTGGCCCTTCTCTTTGGGCTGGCCCTATCTGCGGGGGTGTACCTGCAGGGAGGATCAAGGATGCATTCTCTGATCCTGGGCGGCCTGCTGCTCATCATTGGCTACCAGATGCTCCTGGCGGGCCTTTATTTCGAGGCCTTCGGGGCATCCTATGGCCTCTCTCGTCCGGGAAGGATAAAAAAAATGATCAGCTACCACTCCCTGGAAAAGGAGCTTTTCATCGGCATGATTCTACTTGCCGCGGGCGTCCTTCTCGGCCTGAAAGTCATGCTCAGCTGGGGGATCTCAGGCTTCGGGGAATTGGATGCAGCATCCAGCGCCATGATGGCCATGATCTTTTCCATCCTGGGAATTCAGACCATCTTCTCCGGGATGTTCATGAGCCTGCTCTTGCTGAATAACGGGCAGCAAGATTAATCACTGCCAAGAAAAGCTCAAGCATTGGATGAAGCGCTAGAGGAAGTTATACTTGAATGGTTGGATGGCAGGATATCGAAGCTCGAAGATAAAGTGAAAGAATACGAGCGCAAATACGGCACTTCGTTTTCACATTTCGATTCCCAGGTAAAGAACCAGGGTGCATCCTTTGAGGAGGAAGATGACTGGATCGACTGGGGAGACTATATAGATTTGCTGGAAGCATTAAGCGAGCATCGGAGAGAGATACTATCACAGTTGAAGAAACGCTCGACACTCTAAGAAAGAGCGGCTTGTTTAGAGGTTCTCAGCCAAGATTTGATGTGCGCTCCAATGCTGAGATCCTTAAAGTGGAACTGGCAGATGTCTGCTAAGCTCCCGGTGATATCAGGAGAACGGCTTATTAAGATCCTGGTCAAAAACCATTTCCAGTGGCTAACCAGAGGTTACTGTAGTTTCCATCTGCAAGTTTAGTTTAGTCGCTTTGTGCGTCCTTTGTGAGCTTTGTGATCTTTGTGGTGAAACATCGCTCGCCACTGGTTATGACCGAATGGTTACGGACTATCACCACAGTGGCATAGAACGCACGGAGGACTCACAGAGGACTCGATTATTCTATTGCGAACTTGAAACAGCGAGGAACCAATCGGGTCTTTCTGTCGAAGATCTTCTCAAATAAGTGTTTATCATCCTCTTTTCCAGATCCTGATAATAATCACAATTCCGGCCAGGTTTATGGCCAGGATGAGGATGATTCCAATAATCTTCTTTATTCCGCTACCCAGAGGCGTTGCCTTCCCCGCCAGATCCATCGCTGCATCCCCGTTCACCGCTACCGCCCACACCCTGCCGCCCGCCTTGAGAGTGTACAGCCCGCGCGAAAGACCCCGGAAGCAGTACTCCCCTTCGGCTGTGCCGCTGGCCAGCCGCTCTTCTCCCCGCCACAGCGTGAGACCCGCGGGCGCGCCTGTGACATGCAGGTCGTAGCTCTCGCGGATGGGCAAGGGCTTGCCCTCTGAGGCGAAGCTGCCGGAGATGTTCAGCAGATCCAGAACCGTGGGGGCTATGTCCATCTCCGACCAGCGGCCTGCCAAATTCAGCTCCTCCACGCCCGGCCCCAGGAATACCAGGGGGACGCGCAGGGCCTCCAGCCTGGCCGCATACTTCTCGGCGGAGTGGCCGCCCTTGCCCTTCTCCCCAGGAAAGACCATGCCGTGATCTGCGGTGACGGCCAGCAGCACGTTGCTTTTGCGGCAGGCCTCGGCCAGGCGGCCCAGCGGCTCGTCCAGGGCCTGCACGGTTTGCAGGTAGCCCTCCGGGCCCAGATTATGGCCAGAGCTGTCCACCGCTCCCACATTCACCAGCATGAGAAAACGCTGGCCGGGCAGATGCTCGACGATATCACAAGCCGCGTCCAGCGCCCAGGCATTGTAGCTCTGATAGCCTGCTACGCCCTGCAGGACAGTGTAGCCGGCAAACCTGTCCCGCCACTCCTGAAAAAGAGGAGAGAGGGCAGGGGGCGCTCCGGCCCGAAAGCCCGGTATAGGCTCGGCCCCGTGCAGGGAGTTGTCGGCCAGATAGAGGACGCCGTCCATCTCCTGCAATACGGGCATGGCGTCGCCCCGCTCCAGCAAGGCCAGGCAGAGATAGCCATTGGCGCGAGCCACATCGAAGATGGTGGGGCCGAGATTATCTGGATCCGTTCCCGAATTTCCGGTGATGAGAACGCTGTGGCTCTTGGTGGTCTCGGGGACCGGAACCTGGACGTCCACGGCCCGCGCCCCGCCGCCGGTCAGATTGAAGAGCACGGCCCCATCCAGAGGCGAGCCGTCCAGGGCGTATGCGCGATGCTCCGGATAGACGTAAGACGCGCCCAGGCCATCCACCACCAGGATGACAGCTCCGCCCGGCTGGGCCTGAGGGCCGACCTGCACATCGATGGCACCTGCAATGCAGGAGGAAAGCGAGAATAATAATAGTAGTAGCAATAATAATGATGATGATAAAGCCGATATGTGCTCTAAAAAATATCTCGGCAAGCCGGTGCACCGGCAGGAAAAAGAGCAAGCTGCAGGCGATAATATCGTCAAAAAAAAGGGAAAAAAGCGGATCATCAAAGATCTGCGATCTTAGAAGTCCGTCATGACCCGGTACTGGTCGATCTCCGTCTGCTGCAGGCCCGTCAGGAACTGCTCGGCCATGTCGCGAATATCCTTGGAACGGGTAATAGCCCGGCCCACTACCAGGATGTCCGCGCCTGCCGCCAGTGCCGCACCCTCGGTATCCACGCGAATGCCGCCCGCCACAGCCACGAGAAGCTTCCTGCCCTCCTTCGCGAGGGCCTTGATCTCGAGAATATTCTGCCAGGCGTGGGCACTCTTCTCCATGTCGATGGCCCGGTGCAGCTCGACCACATCAGGCAGGACCTCCAGGCCCTTCAAGACCCCCAGCGGATCTGGCACATTGAGCATATCGATGATGGAGTAGATACCGGTCTTCCTGGCCTCCCGGATGGACAGCTCCAGCGTCTTCTTGGGAGCAAGCCCGGAGATGACCACGGCGTCAGCAGCGGAGTCCGCAGCCAGGCGCACCTCTAAGTTGCCCGTGTCCAGGGTCTTGAGGTCCAGGATGACAAAGGCACCCGGTCGGATGGCCCGGATCTCCTTGACCACACTGATGCCCAGCATCTTGACCAGAGGCGTCCCCACCTCGATAAGAATATGGTCGCTATCCGGCAGAGCCGTAAGCACGCGGCGCACCTCAGCCAGGTCCACCAGATCGAAGGCCACCTGCAAGTAGGGCGCGTCCCAGAGTCGAGTGACCCTAAAGCCCATGATGGGATGAGTGGACCGGTCCTTCTCGTAGAGCATCAGATCCACATCCGGGAATCCAGCCATGGCTCTTTCCAGGGCCAGCTTGGTGGCACCATAATTGTAGCGATAGATAGCGTCGTAATCCTTTGCCTGAGGATGAATGAACACAGATACTATTACCAGCAGGTCCTCAGCCTTGTCCCGGGGAATTATGCCTTCGGCTACCGCATCCGCTACAGCTTTGGCCACAGCCATCTGGGCCGGGCCGAAGATCTGGGCAGCTTGATCCATATTCTTCACGGTAACTTTGGGTACGATGAGAGTGGACGGCTTGGGCGGCAGATTGGGGCGGATAACACCTAAAAGGGGCGTGTGCCCTGCCGAAAGCTGCGTGAGTCCGGAGGCAAAGGCGGTGGCTACAGGCCCCTCCTTATCTCCTATGATCAGATCGATATGAGCAATTTCGGGCTCCTTTCCTATGAGAGCCTCTCCGACTAAAAACAAAAAGATTCACCTCGAAATGGAGGTGAGCAATCTCTCTATTTTAATCCTTTTGCCAATCGATGCTTAAATAAGCTGCCAGTAGATGAGCGGCACCAGTGCCAGCAGGGCTAAGCCCGTGGCCAGCCTCATTCCTACTCTGTGATCCTTGCGAAAAGTGTCCACCTGTTCGGGACTCATGCCCATAGCAATTGCCCCACCCAGAAGGATGATGGGCAGAATTACCCCCAGATTGAAGAAAAACAGATAGGCAGCACCCTCAAAGTAGCTACTCGTCGAGAGAAGATCCAGTATCGCGAGGTAGATGCCACCTACACAGGGGGCCTTGACCAGAGAGAAGAGCGCCCCGATCAAGAAATACGATCTGAAGCGGCCCTTATTAACTCCGGCCTCAAAGTACTTGAGCGCCCAGTCCGTGCGGAAGAGAGATGGAACCCCTTTCTTCAGGCGCAAGGCATCCCAGACCTGAGAGAGGCCGGCCAGCAAGAGAAAAGCGGTCAGAATATAGCGGAAGGCACTGGCTATTGCCTCCGTCTGCAGCAGCTTTTGCATGCCCAGGCCGAAGAGGAAGTACATGGTAAAGATGCCAAAGGAAAAGAATACAACCATCATCACCAGTTCTCGCCTCTTTCCCATGGTGGCAAGGACTGATGCCGCCAGGAAGACCAGAATGCCCAGCAGGCAGGGGTTGAAGCCCGCCACCAGACCTGCCCCTAAAACGGCGGATATGGCGTAGAGGGAGATCTCCTGCAAATTCAGGCTCTGTCCATTTAAAGAGCCAACACCAAAGCTCTGCTTTGTGCTCTCATTGCCGGGCAGGGTGAATGCAGCCGGAGGATTGGGGGTCTGGTTGGCCAGGGCACCTTTAATGAGGCTTTCCAGCAATGCATTGTCCCCCTCATAATCCCGATAGTCTATGACTTGCATGCCAATTATGATAGCAGGAACATCCTTGGCCCGGTACTGCTTGATGATGCGATGCCCCTCGTCAGAATAATAGTAGTGCCCGGTGACATTGATAGGCACCTCTTGCCCGATCTTCTCTAAAGTTCTCTCCGCTGCAGCGCATTTCGTGCATCCTGGTGACGTGATGACTAGGATTTCTGTGACATCTGCTGCATTTTTCCCGGTAGCTACGATGCCGCTGGGAAATGCCAGGGCGAGGCTAAAGAGCAGTATGAGCGCTAGGATGAGACAGGTGACCGCAATGCGAGGCATGGTAGTGCGCATCAGTTACCCTAAGTGGCAGAAGAGGTATAAAATCCCCATGATCCCCGGGTCCGGATGCGGCAGATAAGGATTGTTCCAAAAGCTGGCCTTGGCAAGGGAACGAATCAATAATCCCCTGCCAACGAATCCGTCTATTTAGATCATTTCTATGACAATCAGCCTCTATTGCTGCGCAGCAATGGGAACAATGTCTTTTGCATTCACTCTTCAGTGATATACTCAAGGGGCCTTGTATTCCCGGAAACATCGCTTGATGTGAATGCCACGGAAGCGTCATCTTCTGCTACCAATACAATGGAGTAGGCGCACCCTTCCGTGCAGGTCTCGACCGCTTTCTTTACGACATCGGTCACGTCCCAGGTATAGCTTCCCAGTTCATCAACATCCACCGGAGTTGAAGAAACCCCCGCGTCATAATCCTCTCTATTATCCCAGGTAGTTGTCTCAAAAGCAGCTCCCTCCAAGAAGTAAGCCTTGATCTTGCCGGGCATATCAACCTGAGCGGCATCAAGAGCCAATGTTGCCGAGGCGATCTGCTCCGGCTTGAAGACACCCTGCGCGCCGAAGAGATTGATGAAGCTCAAGTAGACCACCTTTGTAGACTGTCCTTCCTGAGAAGAGGCCCAGAGTAGATCGCTATCAGCAAAGCTCTGATCAGCATTATCGGCATCCACATAGGTATCAACGTCCATCTCTGCTTTAAAGCTCCCTGCAGCGGCAGTGGCGGCCAGCAGCAGGAATACCCCCATAAGTGCATACAAATACTTCAAATTCATTTCCTCCACCAGAGTACCTGTGATTGAACAAATAAAAAGACTTACGTTCATATGTATCTTATGTAGGCATTCTTTCGTCCACATGATCGATACATGATCGATGGACCTAAATCGAACCTTATTATAATCTGATCCTCAGTCCTATCCACAGGAGTTTGCATGAAAATATCTGCTACCATGAAAATGTCTGCTACGTTAGCTTTATTAACCTCACGACAGCTTCTGATGAAGGTGGGTCGCTTGAGAACTATAGCCTTTTGCATCTTGTTCGCTGCTTTGCTGATCACTTCCACTGGGAACGGTGCCACAATACAGGTAAGCTCAAATCTGCAAACTGCGATTGATGCTGCCTCCCCCGGTGATACCCTGCTGGTAGCTGCCGGAGTCTATGACAAGATAACTATACAAAAAAGCCTGAATCTGCGGGGCAATGGTACGGTTATCCGGGCAGGAAATAGAGACGCCTGCGTAAACATAGATGCGGACAATGTGAGCATAAGCGGTTTTGTGGTAAGAGACGGATTTTATGGAATAAAGCTCAACCATGCGAATGGCTGCATAATTGCCAATAATACCGTAATCTACTGTGCACAACCCGGCATTGCCCTGCTCTTTTCCGACGGCAATACAATCACAGGAAACAATGCCAGCTTTAACGGCATAGTCGGAGAAGGCTGGTATGGAATATACCTCTCCAACTCCAACGACAACCTTATCACGAACAATGTGGCCTACGGCAATGGCGCTTACGGCATCAACCTCTTTCCCTCCTGCAGCAATAATACCATCCGAGGAAATGTGCTGCAAGGAAATATGTACGGCCTTTACATGTTCAGGGATTGCGCCAAAAACCTTATCGAAAACAACAATATGTCCAGAAATACCAACTCCGGCCTGGATCTGCGCATCAACTGCACAGGCAATCTCATCCTAAACAACACTATGGAAAATAACGTGGTGGCCGGATTGACCCTCATGGAAGATTCAGGTGGAAACACTATTGGCTGGAATGTGATACAAGGTAATGGACGCTATGGACTGCAAGTACAGAGTCGCTCGGATGGCAATACCATCATCTACAACAATATCTCCGGCAGCCAGACAGGAATATTCCTGGATTCGGATGAAAATAAAATCTACGGCAACCGCATATCCGATAATACCATTCAAGCTGACGACCGAGGAAAAAATTGCTGGAATGCACAATATCCCAAGGGCGGAAACCTCTGGAGCGATTACCTGGGCCAGGATGAGATGCAAGGACCCGAGCAAGACGCTCCTGGCAAGGACGGCATTGGAGATGAGCCTTACAGAATAAGCGAGAACGGAAAAGACCAGTATCCAATCATAGACGGCCAGGTCAAGCAAATTGTCGTCCTTGCCAAGGAGCTGACTCCAGCCGAGCTGAGATTGGGCGACAGCGTTGCTATAAAAGCATCGCTGCAGTCCAAGTATGATCTCTTGCAGGTAACCGCTCGCGCTTATCAAGATGGATGGGAGGCTCAGGGATATAGCCGGCTGGTTTTGTCAGGGGATTTCTATCAAGGAGAATTTTCCACGGCTTTGCTGGAACCGGGGATATACGATATTGTCCTGAGCGCAAGAGATGCGCGAGGGTATGAACTGCGAGAGAGTTTGGGAACGGTCAAGATCACCACCCGCCGCGGCCAGACCTCGACATAAATTATATTTCAGGATAGTATTGTATTAAAAAGGGGAGACAATGACAAAATTCAGATCATATTTGGGGTCCTGTTTAGCAGGAGTGGGCATTCTGGCAGTATTGGCGTTATTGGTACTGGCAAATACAGCATACGGTGGCGAAGCCTATTGCGATGCCTGCAAAGGCGATTCAGGCTGGTCAGGAACAGCAAAGCTCGATGAGATAGGAAATCCCAATGCAGGAAAGGATGAAGTCATGCCGGGCCTCAGCACAGCTCAGAAGAACCGGGTGGGTGTCTGGAAACAACCTCTCGCCGGCTTCAATGAATCCAATGCTGCCCAGGAGAGCAATTCCCAGCAGGAAAATGTGCAGGAGAACAACGCCTCCGAAAAGCAAATGGCTATGAAGACCGTGCCCAGCAAACCCGTTGAGGATAGCGCTTCTATTGTACGCAGCCCGAAGGCTATGAGCATGCTCGTCCCTATTGACGGGGTCTCAGGTTCTGCGGTCTTGCTGGACATAAGCGAGAACGCTACAGAACACATCCAGGGATCGATTGCCATTTCTTATACGGATTTTCTGAGCGGCACCGATGTACGATCTGAAGCTGAGCTGGCCGAGATGCTGGGAGACGCAGGAATTTCCCAGGAGGATCCGGTGATCATCTATGGCGAATGCATGCCCTGCGGTGGAGGACCTGCGCCGGCGACCTTTGTCTACTGGATCCTGAGGTCCCTGGGCCAGGAGAATGTCAGGGTGCTGGATGGAACAGTAGGAAATTGGTCTTCCGCAGGAAAGCCTATTGCTACTGAGACCTTGATCTTGCCCGCCAAGACCTACACCTCACAAATAAATGCAAATTTCACAGCGGATTACAATTATGTGTTGAGCGGCTCGGCCCAAATCGTGGATGCCAGAACCACACGAGAGTTTGGGGAAGGCTCCATTCCCGGTGCAATCAATATTCCCTATGAGAGCGTCATCATCAATGGCAAAATCAGGGATGAAGCCAAGCTTGAGCGGGTCTTCGCCTTCCTGAATAAGAACCGGCCGGTGGTTGTGTACACTAATACCGGCTTGAAGGGATCTGTTGTCTGGTTTGGCCTGACACTCATGGGCTATGATGCCCGGCTGTACTCCTATGAGAATTATTATTACAATCAGGTAGCTCTAAGCAAAGCTGATGGGACCAATACTACGGCCTGATAGGCTCGAGGCAAAAGGCATGAAGATATCGAGAATTGGTATGTGCATCCTGCTTTTGATGGCAATAATTGCAGGAGCTATATCCAGCGTCAATGGAGAGTGCTCCGCCTGCAAGGGTGGATCGGCCACAGCTCAACAGGATGTGCTCAATAACGAGTGGGCCGTGTTCCTGGGCAAGGAGAATACAACGGCAGAGGTGATCACCAGTACCAATGGCCTGATCACCCCCCAGTATTCCAGGCAGAACAATCCGTCCCTGCAAGCTGACAAGAGCCAGGCATCATCCGATAAAGAAAATCCGAGTACAGCTTCCCAGACAGAGGCAGAGAGCTCGAGAAGCGATAGTTTTGCCTCTGTGCTGGTGCCACTGGAGAGCGTCAATAATTCAGGGATAATTCTCGATATCAGCCCCAGCTCTGCGGAGTATATTCCCGGAGCGATAATCATCCCTTATACGGAATTTTTCGGTCCGGGGGCAGCTCTCAAGCCTGCAATGGAAATGGCAGCAATTTTAGGTGAGGCAGGTATATCTCAAAATGATGCCGTCCTCATTTACGGCGAATGCCAGCCCTGCGGCGGAGGACCTTCGGCGGCAACTTATGTTTACTGGATAATGAAGTATCTGGGCCATGAGAATCTAAAACTGCTGGACGGAGGCATCGACGACTGGGTGGCTGCCCAGCAGCCCACCGTAAGCGAGCCCATGTCTTTGCCTTCCCAGAGCTATACTCCTGCCATAAAGGCCGATCTTCTGGCCACTTATGAGTTCGTGCACAGCGGCACGCCCCAGATCATTGACGCCAGAACTGCCCGAGAATATGAAGCAGGATCGATACCAGGAAGCATTAATATTCCTTATGATAGAGTCCTGGATGGCAAAAAGATCAAGCATAAGGGAGACCTGGAAGAGCTATTCTCATCTCTGGATAAGAAGAGGCCGGTTGTGGTATACACCAATACCGGAGTCAAGGCTTCCATGATCTGGCTTGCCCTGACACTGCTGGACTATGATGCCAGAATTTACTCCTGGCAGGATTGGCAGGCCAATTTGCCTCATCTTAACATCGCCTTGCAGAAGGCCTATGCCCAGCCAAATCCAGCGAAGATAGGAGACGTTGTTCAGATAACAGCAATCTTCGAAGAGAAGAGTGCAAGCTCGGCCACAGCAGCGGAAAACAGCACCCAGAGCGAAAGCGAGGCAATTCTTACCATCAAAGGGTGCGCAACCTGCGGATTTGGCTCGCCGCAGGGATATGCCGACCTGAGCAGCACCGATGGTATGGTGAAGATAGGCTCCACATCCCTGGCGCAAAAAAGCGCAGCGGAAAACGGTTTCACTGTATCGGCCCTGATACTGAGCCCTTCCGGAGATACAATCTCCAAGGTTATAATGAAACGCATCAAATCTGACGGAGACGAGTTTGCCGGCATTTGGAATGCCAATGTCGCAGCCAGCGTCTATCAGGTCGATATTGTAGCCACTTTAGGAGATATCACCGAGACCTTCCCGGATGCCATGCAAATTGAGGTTGCCAGCACCAGTAAATATAAGAATCTTGGATATGAATAACTGGAGTTAATCGTGAACTCCAGATCATTTGCCTATTTTATTTTATTGGAATGTCTGCTTAGCTGTGCAGCCGCTTTTCCCATGCAAAATGCGCTGGATAACAACAAGGCCAGCATCTGGTTTGAGAAAGAATATGACAGCTACTTCAAGCCAAATGAAGATGATGGCATGCCACCAGTCATTTATGGAGTGAGCATCAGCCCCTCGGCACTGAAGATCGGCGCACCCAGAAGCGAGATCAACGCCTTTGTTCACGATGCAGGAAGCATAGAAATGGTCTATGCCGATATCGGCAATCGCATGAACCTCATGCTGGATCTGAATCAAGACGGAAGATATACAGGATACTGCGGGTCCAACTTGCCGCCTGCAACCTACAAGGTTACAATTGTGGCCATTGACAAATCAGGCAATGCGGCAAAGGACGAATCAGCGACCCTTACCATTCGCGATCCCAATGATCTCAACAGCAATGGAATCGAAGACAGTTTAGAAAAGCAGGGCGAAAAAGATCTGAAGGTGATCGTCCTTCACGACGGCAATCTGAGCGGTGTTGCTCCATCAGAGGATTGCCTGCGTATCCTGCCGGGAAGCGCTTTGACGGTATCAGGCGACAAGCTGGAAAAGCTTGCCAGGACGGATGGTGTCAAGGGCATCTACAAGGACCAGAAGCTGAAGGTTCTGGCATTGCCGGGAAAAAGCAGTGATCCCTCTTCCCTCTCCACTTCAATCGATGATCCCAGGAACAATAAGGGCTTCACGGGAAAGGGCGTGACAGTAGCACTCATTGATACGGGTGCAGATGGTGACCACGAGACCCTGGCAGGCAAAATTGTGGCCTTCAAGGATTTCGTGAACAATCAGACCACTCCCTACGATGACAACGGCCATGGCACTCATTGTGCCAGCCTTGTGGCCGGAGATAAGGGCACGGGCGTGGCGCCGGGCGCCGAGCTGGTAGTGATAAAGGTCATGGACCGGGAAGGCGCATGCTACATGTCCGATGCCCTTAAAGCACTGGACTGGTGCCTGGAGAATAAAGATCGCTATGGAATAAAGGTCATATCCTTTTCCGTGGGCGGTGAGAGCCCTTCGGACGGCACATCACTCCTTGATGAAGCCTGCAACAAAATGGTGGAAAAGGGGCTGGTCATGTGCGTGGCTGCAGGAAACTCCGGCCCAGCATCCTCATCCATTGTAATTCCAGGAGATGCCGAGAACGTGATAACCGTGGGTGCCGTGGACAACTCCGGCACCATCTTCGAACTATCCTCACGCGGGCCGACAGCCAATGGCGATGTCAAGCCCGACCTGGTCACGTTAGGTGTGGATGTGGTCTCCGCCCTGGCCGGATCGAAGTGCAGCAAAAGCTCTGTGAGCGGCACCTCAATGGCGGTCCCTCAGGTCTCCGGGGCCGCGGCTGTTTTGCTGGAAGCGGAGCCGGATCTCGGGCCTGCTGATGTGAAGAGAGTGCTGCTCAAGACAGCAGACGACCTGGGCCCGTCCGGGCTGGACAATGTTTACGGCTATGGGGCTCTTAATCTGACCGGTGCCCTGCACAGCATTAAGGCAGCTCGTCCCGGGCTGTCGCCTCCTGATCTGGAAAAAATAGCACTGAACAGAAATGATGCTGCTGCGGGCGAGCCTGTCATGATCGAGGCGCATGCTCTGGGAGATATCAGGACCATAAACGCCAATATCATTGGACCGGACAGAAATCTGGAGATACCCATGGACGACTTCGACGGCAACGGCATCTTCTCGGCCCGCTGGGAGACGAGCTTTTGGACACCGGGCGACTACCAGATAAAGGTTGATTTGCTGGGAAAATTCGGGGAGGTGGACTATCAGGCGGTCCCTTTCCATTTACGGGAGAAGAGGTGAAACTGGTATGCCTTTAGCCTGGCAAGAGATCTCGCGGTTTGGCAAAAAAGCGGTTAATTCCGGGCTTACCAGCTCCAGGTTCGGAAATATCAGCCTCCTGCAGGGGGAAAATATCTTCATAACCTGCACAGGCAGCATGCTTGACGAGCTGGATAATAGTCAAGTAGTTGAGATTGATTTAGGCGGCCCCTGCAATCAGGACAGGATAGCCAGCAGCGAGACCTGTGTTCACCGGGCCATCTACCAGAGCACCACAAACAAGGCCATCATTCACACCCATTCTCCCTATGCTGTGACCTTATCCTTGTTAGAGAGGGAAGAAATAATGCCCCTGGATAGCGAGGGCATAATCTTTTTGGGGGCGATACCCATTGTGGAGGGCCACTATGGGACGGATAGGCTGGCCAGAGCCGTATCTTTTGTACTGCAAACTCACAAGGCATGTATTGCTCGCGGCCATGGGGTGTTTGCCGCCAGCAAGAGTCTAAGCGATGCTTACACGGCAGCCTGTATGGCCGAGCATAGCGCTCAGGTGAGATATCTGGTAAAAGCCTATCCGGGTGGGGCCAAAATTCAATGATGAGATCCAATAATATTATAAAAATGGTGGTTTAATTCTCCTTGTTTTTGGCCCCCTGGGGAAAAATTTATAATCCTTCCCGTCACGTCATAGGATTGAGCGGGTAATCCTAGTTTTTGAAATCCACACTGAACCCCCACTCTCCTACCCGCTCACTTAAAAAATTAATAAAATTTACATTTTGCAGCGGAATCGTTTTTTCTCAGCTAGCTGTCACAAGATCTATTAATGCCTGAGGTAAAAGGTTCCCTTATGAACTCTTCTCTCGAGCTGGGAAAGATCATGGGCATACCCATCCGGCTGCACTGGACATTTCTTTTTATCATAGTTGTTGTTACCTGGAACTTCGCCTCTTTCAGCCAGGAGGCAGGGGGAATTATCTATGGTTTCGGAGCCATTGAACAGACCAGCCTGCGATGGATTTATTCTCTGCTCTTTGCCATTCTGCTCTTCACCTGCGTGGCCCTGCATGAGCTGGGTCATTCCTATATCGCTCACAAAAACGGCATCAGCATAAAGAGCATAACTCTTTATTTCTTCGGCGGGGTTGCCTCCATGGAAGAGATCCCAAGAAATCCCCGTATGGAGCTGCAAATGGCCTTTGCCGGGCCGGCTGTAAGCGGCGTTATAGGATTGGCCACTCTTTATTTAGCCGGACCAGCTGCCGCTTTTGGCGGTGCAGGCAGTCCCCTGACCATCATGCTCAGCAACTTAGGCGTCATGAATATCATCCTCATGGCCTTCAATCTCCTCCCCGCTTTTCCCATGGATGGAGGTCGCCTTTTGCGGGCCTGGTTCGCTACCCGCATGCCTTATGTAAAAGCTACCAGGCGTGCGGCGGATATTGGAAAGATCTTCGCGACACTCATGTTTCTTCTGGGACTGTTCACCTTAAATTTTATGCTCCTCTTTGTGGCGTTCTTCGTTTATGTGGGTGCATCTGAAGAGGATAAGGCTACCGAAATAAGCGTCAGCTTAGAGGGAATTTTAGTCCGAGACATCATGTCATCCCAGGTGCGCAGCATCTCTCCTGAGATGACACTGGAGGAGCTAAAAGAGCTGATGTTCAGGGAAAAGCATAGAGGCTACCCGGTAATGTCAGGCGGAGTCCTGGTGGGGATTGTCACCTTGACCGATCTGCAGAATGTTCCGGAAGCAAGGCGCGCCCAAACACGGGTCGATCAGATGATGGCAAGAAAGTTATACATGATTGGTCCTGAGGAAGAGGCATCGACTGCCATGAAGAAGATGAATGACCTGCAAATTCGCCGGCTGCCTGTGATAGAAGAAGGCCGATTGGTGGGCATCGTCTCCAGGGAAGACCTGGTCAGAGCCATTGAACTGTGCAAAGAGCGGGAACATTAAGAGGTAATCAATTTGGAGAATACGACGGAAAAGATGAAAGAGGACGAAGCGCCTGCTTGCCAACTAGTGGTGCCGGGGACAGAATCCACAGGCTGCGAGTCACATGAGGTCATCATAGTAGGAACGGCGCATGTCTCAGAAAAAAGCGTGCAGGAAGTAATCAGCAAAATAGAGGAAACACGCCCCGATATAGTGGCGGTAGAGCTATGTCCCGCCCGTTATAAGGCTCTTATCGGCCAGGAGGAAGAAAAGGACATCAAGATCAGTGAGCTCTTGAGTGGCTCAAAACTCTTTTTATTCCTGGTGCAGTTGTTTTTGGCCTACATCCAGAGGAAGATCGGCGAGGAGATGGGAGTAAAACCCGGCTCGGAGATGCTGGCGGCCATCGAGGCAGCCAAAAAAGCTGGCGCGCGGGTGGCGCTGGTAGACAGGGACATAGGCATTACCATTCAGCGATTCTGGTCAGCTATGGGATTTATTGACAAGATCAGGCTGGTCGGATCCCTGATACCCGCGGCTTTTGGCCGGGGCGATGAAGAAATTGATATTGACAGCATCACCCAGGCAGATATTGTCTCCCAGATGATCTCGGAGTTTCGGAAGATCTCCCCGGGAGCTGCAAATGTGCTCATTGATGAGCGCGACGCTTTCCTGGCCCGAAATCTGTTCTTGCTCTCCAAACAGGGTCGTGTGCTGGCCGTGGTGGGAGCAGGTCACAGAGAAGGCATAGTCAAACACCTGGAGCATCCGGAAAAGATTCCCGCCCTGGAAGGTTTGAGCGAGAAGCCCAGCAAGAAGGTCACCTTTGCCAAGATATTCGGAGTGGTGGTAAGCCTGCTCATCCTGGCCACAATTGTTTTAGTGCTGATCACGGCCCAGTCCAGCGAGATCCTTCTCCAGGCCTGCGTTATCTGGTTCGTAGTAACAGGAGGATTGTCTGCTTTAGGAGTGGTCCTGGCCAGAGGCCATCCGCTCTCCGTCCTGACGGCGCTCATGGTGGCCTGGATGACGACCCTCAATCCCTTTGTAGCAGCCGGCTGGTTTGCAGGAATGGTGGAGGCCTGGAAGCTCAAGCCGACGGTATCCGATCTGAAAAAGCTGGCTGCTGCAGACAGCTTTAAACAGATGATGGAAAATCGCCTCTTCAAGGTCATCTTTGTGGCTGCGCTGGCAAACGTGGGGGCCATGGCGGGGACGTTTATCGGCGTCTATATCATCTGGCAGTGGCTGGGACTGGACATTTCGGCAGAGATTATCTGGGAGACGATAAAAAACGGCTATTATTTAATTATCAATTATTTTTAATATAAAAAAATTCAAATTTTCCGCTCGGAAACGATAGCAACTCCTGCATTCTTGATCTTGTTCTTACGAGCTACATTGAGCAAGAATGGCGTCAGGCTTTCCACCATGGACGAGACTGACAGAGGACCTGCTCTCAGTGGCCGCAGGCCCTTAATCTCACTGGCCAGCCCTATAGTGATATCTATGGCCTCTGCCCCATCGCCACAGATAAAAGCATCCCCCTTAATCGCCCTCTCAATATCTTGCAAAGCTGCAGCGCAAATGGTATGAAAGGCAGAGACTACTTTAACGCCTTTGGGAAGCAGCGACCTCGCCTGCATGGCTGCGCTTCCCTCAGTCGGCGGAAGGTACAGGAAGAACTTTCCGTTATAGATCATGGGCACCACAGGCGATATGACTATCTGCTCTTTGTAGGAGTCTGAAAGATCTGCGGTAACAGAAGCCAGATGCTCATAGGGCACGCACAGCACGACCACATCAGCCGCAGCAACGGCACTGGCGTTGTCCGTGCCCCACACATTAGCTGCTGCCCCTAAAAACTGCAATACTGCGGCCACGCTCTCCCGAGCTTTATCAACATTTCGTGAGCCGATGATAATCTCATGCTTTTGCCCCCAGCGTACGGCAAATCCCGTGCCGATATCGCCGGTCCCGCCGACGAGAGCAATTTTCATGGCTACATCATTAATCCAACTAATATTTCACAGTTTTGTGCCGGAAAGCATCTTTTCCAGGAAGACGGACAGGATCACGAAGAGAAGAACACCCAGAATAATGCTCTTGAATATTCCAATTCTATTAACCCCCAGGAGAACGATTAAGACATAGCAGAGCCAGGGAGGTGTGAATATCAAAAGGCTTTTTGCATACACCTCCACCGTCTTGCTGCCGCCCTCCGCATAGATGAGCAAAAAACTGAGAACTGTGAACAAGGGCAGGGTAGTGATGAAAGCGGAGAGCATGCCCCGACCCTGGCTAGCGAAATAGGCCATGAGAGCCGTTACTGTGCCACCCAATAGAAAATATATCACTAACCTGAGGTCGGAATCCGCCAAGTAAGCCAAATAAGATGCTAATTGCATTCTAAAACCCGCTGAATTGTAAGAAGGGATGGCACGAGATGCGAAAGGGAGTAGCAATGAAGGGGGTAATAAACGTCACCTCGTGCCGCGAATTCCTGCATTATCCTATCATAATGCAGCTATCACTATTAGGTCTCTTCTCCTTTATTAAGTTTTAGGTTGGAAAAACAGATCGAACTTTTTATAATTTATTAAGAAATCAAGCAGGTCTTATGGCAGCCTCCACCTCGGCCATGCAGGCATCGGTCTTGATGCCAAGTCCACTAAAATGAGTGCGTGAAGCCTGGTGCCCGCTGGCTTGCAGCCTTGCTATAGCCTCATCTATCCGGCCGGGGGTAATACACAGCCTCTTGCAGATGCGATGATGATCATAGTACATAGGTGCCTCAGCCTCGCTTGCACATGTACGAAGGAGCTTCTTTGCCCGGGGGCTCAAGCTCTCCCTGGTCAGGGCCTTCTCGATGATCTGCGCCTCCTGTATCCCGCCCAGCCACAGAGGGCCTGCCAGACTCGTCTTGGCGAGGCAATGGCGGCACTTTCCACCGGGGCTGGCCTTTTCCAGGAGAATAAAGTTGCCGCAGATACTGCAGTGCTCGACATAGCCCATTTTTTCCAGGCATCTGTCGGCTGCTTTTGCCCCTTTGATCACACGCAGGTAAGTTCTCACATAGTGATCGGTAACGTGAGTGAGCAGGGGCTGCATGGCTTTATCCAGGCGGGCCAGCTCTCGAGCCGCCAGGCCAAGAAGAATTCGGGCCCCCATCTCCCGGTGATAGTCCGTGCGCAGTGGAACTGCCAAGTATTTCCTAATCCCGCTCATAAGATGGGCCCCGCAGAGGGGCGCCGTGTCAGTGGCGGTAATGAATAGATAGGAGAGAGCGGACCGGCTGGCTGCAGAAAGATAGGAAGAAGGAGAGCCGAAGGGGTCCAGGTCCACTGCCTGAAAGTGCTGCTCGTGCAGAAGAACATTGGCATCGCAGCAGGTAACGGTGCCGGCCAGACCATTTCGGGCCACGTTTTTTTCAATGAGCTGGCAAGCCTGGGGACTGACGTCGTTTAAGGTCACTTTTGTTACGCCCGCCTCCTTGGCCACTCGCAGCCCACGAATGCCGCTGGCGGACAGGGCATCCAGATAGTCGGAAAGGGCCAGGCTACTGGCCATGGCTACGCCGATATCCCGGTTGAGAAGCATCTTGGGATTGTAGAAGGCACCCTCGGTCTCGAAGGTGATGGCACCCTCCGTTATGAGATTCATCACTGCCAAAAACACCCGGCTGAGGATATAATTCTTCCCAGCAATCCTTGCCCGAAAATCCTTCCAAGTAGCTAGAAATCATTTTCCTTTTGGAAAGGAGGGGCGCTCACATCAAAGGCCCTTGAGTCCGACCATTTGGGTGGCGAGCTGGGCGCTTTCCGAGATATCACCATAACACCTTCTTGCTTGCTGACCGTGGGAAACTCTTCCGCAGCCGGCTCGTATACGGCATATTTCTTGACCTCATCCCGCAGGGCCGCGCGGTCCAATCCCGCTTCCCGGTAAGAGCTGATAAGGGGTCGGAAGTCAAAAGACCGGGACTCGGGCCCCGGAAGGGAATAGGGCTGATCGCCTATGCCGTCTGCATTCCCATCCTCGCCATGATAGTCGTTATAGTAGTTGCCGATAGTAGTATTCCAGATATTCAGACTGGTATTCTCATAGGCATTGATATCGTTTCTAAAGAAGTTGTTGCCGAAGATGAGGTTATTCCTGTTCTCGTTGAGCCTTATGCCGTGCTTATTGTCCGAAGCGTTATTGCTGTAGACGGCATTGAACTTGCAGCCCTTTGAGATCTCCAGGCCGTTGAAGTTGCCTTTAGCGGTGTTTCTGATGAGCATGTTGTAGCTGCTGTTCTCTTGCAGGCTGATGCCGATGCCAAATCCTGTCACGATCTCGCTTCTGCTGTTATCCACGGCCACATTCTCAGTTATGTTGTTGTAGCTCGACCAGTATGTCACCAGGATTCCATAATAATTATGATCGGCCCGATTTCTTCTTAGCTGGTTGTACGAAGCATTCCAAAGTGACAATCCAAAGGTGTTCATGGAAAGGATATTATCCTGAATAATGCATTCTTTCGACTCTTTGAGGAGTATGCCGCCATTGGTGTTGTTTACGATGCTGTTATTGTCAAGCATCACATCGCGAGACCTTTCAATATCAAGCCCGTATTTTTTGCAGCGTTCTATGCGACAGTCTGTAACTTTTACCTGGCTGCTTTGCAGGATAGACGCTCCCGTATCGCAGCTTTCCATGGTCGTATTCCGTAAGACCAGGCCCTGCACATTCTCCGCAGAAACTGCCACTTCAGCTCCAAAGATGCTGCAATTATCCAGGGAAAAGCTGTCTCCACCCACAACTATGGCCGAATTGGGCCCATCGAAGCGAACTCCTGCCGCAGCAGCCGGATTTTGCATATAGTAATTGAACTTTGCACCCGTGTCCTTGCCCACGCCAATGATGCGAAATCCAGTGATGATAACGCCATCGCTGTTCACTTTTATGGCAGGTTTCTGTAGAGCAGCAGAGAGAATAGAACTCCCCGGTCCATCACTCCCCTGTCCCTCAATGATTAATGGCCGGTCCACCTCGAAGCTGCTTATGTCTCCCGGACCTGCTACTATGGTGTCTCCAGCTTTTGCCGAATTTATGGCTGTCTGGATATCCTGGCCCGCCTGAATAACACTTGCCTGGGCCGGATGAAATGCCAGGCAAATGAAAAGCACAAGAGCTAGAAGCGGGAAAATTGTTTTGCTCTTGTACTTAATGCCTGAAGAAGTCATGCAGGAAAATTCAGTGCCTGAAGTGGCGCATGCCTGTGAAGACCATGGCCATGCCGTGCTCATTGGCGGCATCAATCACCTCTGCATCCCGTATGGATCCTCCGGGATGAATTACTGCAACAGCTCCGGCCTGGAAGGTTTGATCCAGTCCATCTCGGAAGGGGAAGAATGAATCCGTGGCAGCTACCGTTCCCTGGGTGGAAAGGCCATGCTCCTCTGCCTTTTCCGCACCAAAGCGCGCCGAATCCACCCGGCTCACCTGGCCCGACCCTATGCCTATGGTCTGGTTCTCTGTAGCATAAATCAGGGCATTGGACTTGACGTACTTTGAGACCTTCCAGGCAAATCGAAGGGCTTTGCTCTCTCTTTGTGTAGGAACCCTTTCGGTTACTACCTTCCATTCCTTGATATCGCCCGTATCATAATCCTGGAGCATCATGCCCCCGAAGATGCTTCTCTGATAGTAGCCCCGGTAGAGTTCATCCTTTCTTGCCAGCAGATCTCCGATATCCAGGACTCTGCGGTTGGGCTTCTTCTCCGTCAGCAGCTTTAAGGCCTCAGGCTCATAGCCCGGAGCCAGCAGCACCTCTACGAAGCTGTCGCCAATCGCGCGAGCCGTGTCCAGGTCTACCGGCCGATTGAATCCTATGACGCCACCAAAAGCGGATTTTGGATCGGTCGCGAAAGAGAGACGATAGGCATCATCCAGACTCTCGCCATAGGCAACGCCGCAGGGATTGGCATGCTTCACAATGACTGAGAGGGGCTTTTCCGCCGGGACACTATCGTACTCCGATAGGTCGATCAGCATCTCGAGCACCGTTTCCGCATCAACCATGTTGTTGTAGGACATCTCCCGTCCATTGAGCTTCCTGGCTTTATGCAGGCCCAGACCGTTCTGATTGCGATAGAGAGCCGCCTTCTGGTGCCAGTTCTCTCCGTAACGAAGATCCTGCACCTTCTCATAGGCAGCCGCCACATAGCGAGGCATGGCGTTCACGCCGCCTTGAAGAGCAGCCAGTCTTTGCGTGTCGCTTTGCAGACACCTGTAGAGGGCATATGCCTCTAAGTTATTTCTGGACTCTAAAGAAAGGCCGCTTGTAAGCTTGATCTCCTCTAAGACAGATGAGCAATCGGCGTTGTTTAGTAAAATAGGACTTCCATTGGCCAGCGCCTGGCGAATGAGAAGCGAGCCCGCAGGAGTTGTTTCATATCCCGGATCGCATATCAAAAGGCAATCCTTTCCATCGCCCTCGCCTGGGAGCCGGTCACAGATTTGCATGCCAAGCTGCTTCAAGCCGGGAAGAATGAAACGTGCCACCTGAGCCTGTTCAGCCAGGACGACGACTTGCTTAATCTTCATCGAACCTCTCTTACTTCATCGCTGGCGCTATTTTAACTTTTTGCCAAAACGCTTCCATACAGGCAGACCTTCACAAATATCTTCAAAAATTTATTTATTGGACTTGAGAAGATGAGGGGGAAGAATATGACTTGCAGCATCACTTCTCCCAGAGAGAAGCTTTAAGCCCCAGGACGCTTCTTTTAGGATTAATGGATCTTTGCGAGGCGGTCAAGCCTCATCCTCTTGGCTGCGTCATCAGCTTTGATGTGGTGCCCGGCTCCACCCAGCTGGCCGTGCCCTCCGGCTTCAATCCCTGGAGGAAGTCAATGGAAGCTCATCTGACGGAGGAAGCGACGCGAGGACGGGCTAACCGGCAACTGATGGAGGAGCTGGCCAGAACGCTCAACATTGCCCAGCAAAAGATTGAGGTATTAAGCGGGCACAAGAACGCAAGAAAGCTTCTTTTGGTAAAAGGCATGGCAAAAAAAGAGGCCGTATCGGCATTAAAGCAGAAAATGAAAGGATAAATTGCATGGCTACCAGAAAAGAAGAGCGCAGGGGCCGCCCCAGGGGGACTTATGATCTAGAGGCCTTAGAGGAGCTGATCGCATCTCTTCTCGATGCATCCTATCAGGGTGCTGCAATCATTGTAGAGGGAAGGCGCGACGAGCAGGCCCTGCGTGCTTTGGGCCTGCCCGGGCCGGTGATCATGGCCAGTCGCCGGGTGGCTCTGGACTTAGCAGAAGATGCAGCCAGGAATTATCCGCAGATCATACTCCTCACCGACTGGGATCGCAAAGGCGATGAGATGTGCAAGACGATTGAGCGCCACCTGCGCTCCCTGGGCTCGCGACCGGACGGAGAAATCAGAAATCGCCTCAAAAAGCTGGTCAAAAAAGATATAAAAGATGTAGAGAGCCTGAGCCAATACACGGAGAGGATGAGAAAGCAATATGGCACTTAGAATAGCAGTCACCGGGTCCCCCGGCGTCGGGAAATCCACTCTGGTAGCAAAAGTGGCCGCCGCCACAGGCATGCGCGTAGGAGGAGTGCTGGCGCGTGATAAGCGTTACAAAGATCGGCGCATCGGCTTTGAGCTGCTCGACCTTGCCTCGGGAGCCGTGGGTATTTTAGCCGATGAAACAGGCAGCGGACCACAACTGGGAAAGTATCGCGTCCATCCGGAGGACCTGGATGGTTTGGGAGCTGTCGCTGTGGAAAATGCCCTGAATTGTGACCTGATCGTGGTAGACGAGGTGGGTCCCATGGAGCTGTCCAGCCGCAGATTCGTTTCAGCCGTAGAAATGGCCATAGCCTCATCAAGGCCCATGCTCGTGGTACTGCATGAGTGGTCCAATCACCGATTAGCCAAGAAAATCCGCAGCACGTTCCAGGTGATAACCGTAACCAGGGAGAACCGTGAGCCTCTCGTCGATGAGATCGTCAGGACTCTTTTAGGAAAGAATTAGATCAATCAGAGTCCTAATTCTTTCGCCCGTTTAAAGGCCTCTTTTGCCTCAGTGTCGCGATGCAGCGACTGATAGGCTACACCCAGGTTCTTCCAGGCCGTAGCATATCCCGGCTCGATCTCTATGGCCTTTAAAAAGCAGCTTATCGCCTCCTCATGCCTGACTAAAACCCCTAAGGCCACGCCTTTGTTGTTCCAGGCGTAGACATCGAAGGGGTCGATCATGAGCGCCTCCTCGTAACTCTCGATGGCCTCCTCGTGCCTGTGCAGGTTGTCCAGAGCCGCACCCCGGTTATTCCAGGCCCTTCTGCTGTCCGCCCCCAAAGGATTCAGCTCAATGGCCCGGGCATAGCTTTCCACGGCCTTCTCGTATTGACCCATACGGTGCAAGGTAAAACCTCTCACAATCCAGGTTCGGGCATTGTAGGGATCAATAGCCAGGGACTTTTCAGAGGACGATATCGCCTCCTCATTCCGATCCATCTGGCTGCAAGTCAGGGCATGAGCTCTCCAGGCATTGGCATTTTTTGGATCAAGTGAGAGAGCCTTTTCCAGGGCTGCCGCCGCCTCATCAAACCTGCCTAGCTTTCGCAGAGCAATGCCTTTTTTATAAAAAAGGGCGAAGCTTGACGGCCCAACTTTCTCCGCCTTCTCCCAGACCAGGAGGGCCTCCTCATAGTCTCCATGGGCATAAAGGCGATCTCCCTCTGCTATTTCCTGTTCATGCATATTATCCTCCAAAACGTAATCTCTTTTTATAACCAGGGCTATTTGGCGATTGGCTTAAACTCATGACGCTACAGCTACAATTTGGGTTTCCAGTGAAAACGGGCCCAAATATTGACTCATATAGTAAAGTATATATTATACATATTAGTAAAGTATTGGTGAATGTCTAGGGAGTAGTTTGGAGGGGTAAGATGAAACCACAGCGGTCCGAGATATTAGGCCGAATGATTAGGTTCCTCAATCTGGACACAGATGGTCTGAGGCGAGTGGTTCTGGAGTCAATTGTCGAGGCTCGAGAGTTCACGGTAGCCTCTCTTCATGAAAGCGTGAGCAAGCGATTAGACGTTTCCAGGAAGGCGGTAGCATCTATGATCGGCTACATTTGTTCGCGCCTGGGAATATTGCATGTCAACAAGAAGTCTTATCGTGCGCCTAAGAGCTATGTTTTAAGGGATGAGTATGCAGATATAGCCAGAGCAGTACTGGCTACCTTATGACCAATGTAAAAAAGGCACCCAGGACCTCTACTACGATCAAGGTTCGCTCAAAATCAGAGTACGCGATAAGCCGATCGCGAGATCCATATCATGAGCTGATGCTCCGTCTTTTTCAGGAGGAAACAACGGCACAGCGTGGTCAGAAATTCCTGGCAATAGTAGAGGAACGGCAGAAGAGTGGCGATCCATTAAGGACAAATGAATGGGAGCAGCTACTCTTAGAGCTGAATGTCAGTCGATCTGCCTATTACGCCATGAGAAATAAGCTACTTGGGGCGGGCCTAATTACAAACAAGGGCGGCAAGTACCGGCTCACCGGAACGTTCAGCCGCGATCTTATGGACATGGCTCGCTGGTGGTGGACGGCAGTCCTTGGCAACAACCTAGAAAACTTATAAGCAAGCTTTTAATTCTTTTATCTGCCTCTCGATGGTTTCCACCACTTTGACGTTCTCCATAAACTCCAGGCTACCCTGACAGAATGGACAGAGGAAATTGGCCTCGCTCGCCTCATCGAAGATGAACCGGGCACAGCCCTCGGTACAGGCATAAAAGATGTTCTCCTTCTCATAGGCAAGCCGTTCGTCTAATTTACGCACCAGCCTTTTAGCTTCTGATTCCAGGGCTTTTTCAAAATTCTCGGGACAAAGTTGCCACAGATAGGTGAGCCAGCCCGAATCGGGATCGCGCTTGCGCCGATATATAGCCAGCCTGTGCTCGTAAAGGAGATAAAGGGTGCGTCTTACGGTATTCAGACTGATGCCCGTAAGCTCTGCCAGCTTCTCGTCCGTGATCTCTTCGCCGGGGATGCATTCCACAATTCGTAAACCATCTTCCCCCACAAGCTTGTTTAGATATGCTCTATGAATAGACTCTTCGATGACCGTCAATGAACCACTACCTGGGATTAAGCCTGCTAATATTCAACAAGGCCCGTTCGCCGTTTTTCTGATTGCTTCATCCATCACCTTGGGCAATGATTCTCACGGATGATCCTCATTGGCCCCAGGTTCGCCCGTTTATATTGCGTTTTTCTTCTATATAGCCCCATCGTGAAGATTTTTTTCAGCAAGTCAGTATAGTTATATCAAACACCGTAAGCCCATTAAGCCAGCTCACTATTATTGTTAGTATGAGCAAAGTGAATATAATTAACGTTAATGTTCTGCAGACATTGGATACGTTTGCCGAAAAATACTTTAGCTTAAAATAGAAAAATTAGATCAAATTCTCATTATGGGAGGGCGGGCCCATTCCCGGCCCTAGCTCGATCCCACCTCCCCCAAAAGTGTCTTCAGCTTTTGTATGGATTGCAAAGCCTGATTGGCCTCGTTGAGCTTTTCCTGCTCGTAGTATTGAAGTATATCCTCAATGGGCGCTTTGAGGCGGTAGACCTTCATGGGCCGACCAGTGCCATCGCTCCGGCTCATCTTCTCCTCCACCCAGTTGTTCTTGCGCAGAGTTCGAAGGGCGATGCTTACCTCCGGCTGGCGCAGATCGGAACCTCTCTCAATCTCGCGGGATGTGGCCTCTATGCCACTGGCCAGATAGGCAATCATATTAGAGACCTTTCTCGGCACACCCAGGCTTTTCAGGGTCTCTACTACCTCGATATCTTTTTCGTCAAATCTCATTACGAACGATTCCTTCATTGTTATCTTCTCCCTTATTTTTACACCCTTGCAATAAATGAAGCACGTTATGATATAAATAGTTTATTTATGTCAAAAAAATTTTTACTATTATTACTACATTCAGCAAACACATTAAAAATAAATAACTTTGTAAAAATTTGAATTATCTTCTTTTGATCTTCTCGACAAATCGCCTCTTCTTCTCCACAGCATTCACTGCAGCTCTGTCCACGGCAGCTGTCATCTCCGCTACATCTCTTCTCGCGTCCTGGCCCACTGCCTTTTTTATGGGCGTATAGGCAGCCTCCCGGAAGCGCGGGCTAAAGTCTATAACTTTACCGTCCATATGCAGCTTTGCACCTTCTCCCGACTCCACAGTGCCGATCTCATCCACAGCCACGCCGGCTTTTCTAATGGTTTGGGCGATCTTTTCTGCCTCATCTTCGGGAGCTATGATGAGCAGGGCATCGATGGAGACACCCAGATAGTCGATTTTCAGGGTATCAAGCATCTCCAATACCCGCAAATTTACGAGGCGGCGCATCTTTTCCTCCTCAAAGATCAGCTTAACCCCGGCGGTGTAGGAGATCTCCTTGGCATCGCCGCGAATGCCTCCGTTGGTCACGTCGGTCATGGCGTGAATGGTCAGATCCTCTTTAAGCAGAGCCTCAGACGCTTCCAGGAATTTGATGTTCAGCGTCTCATCGACCACCTCATGCTGATTATAGTAGAGAGCAGCCGAGCAGACCGTCCCGCCTCCTGCCCCCTCGCTCATCATGATCACATCTCCAGGCTTTGCGCTCTTCCGGGGCGTGATTTTATCTGAGACCCCCACTGCGCCCACGCATCCGGTAAGCCGGTCACCGATGACCATATCTCCGCCAATACGTAGAGTACTTCCGGTAACGAGAGGAACGTCGATCAGCTCCGCGACGGTAGCAATGCCGGCGATGTGGTCGAAGAGCTTGGAGACATCCCCATCATCAGCGAGGTGAACGTCTGAGAGCAGAGCTACGGGCCTTGCGCCCATAACATAGACATCGCGCAGCGCGGCGCGAGTTACATGAAAGCCCGCCAGGAAAGGATAGTCGCTGAGGCGGGAGTGCATGCCGTCTACGGTGACGGTTATGTACTTTCCTTCCGCTTTAACCACGCCCGAATCGTCCAGCTGGCGAGAGTCCACCACCGCACCAGTCCGGCCAATGACTTCAGCTATCTTCGTATGGGTATAAAAATCGCCGGAGCCTCGCGAGCCCACACCATAGTCACCCATGGAGACGCCCACCCCCTCCAGCCGGAAGACATCGCCCCGGGGATGCAGGGTAACCTCTGCCTCCTCCAATACCGCCTCGGCCAGGGTGAGGGCTTTGTCCTCGGGTATTCTCTTAACTTCTCTGATCAGTGAAATGAGCTTAGACTTTATTTCGGGATCCTTTCGCAGTAGTCCCCTCTTGGCAAATCCTTCCAGGTCCATGAGAGCAGCATTATCTTGCCCCCTAGAAAAGTTCATCTCCTGGCAAAGAGCCGCTCTAATTGATTTTTGTCTATTGTCACCATCACCGGCCTTCCGTGCGGGCAGGTGAGAGGATTATTGCAGAGATAGAGCTTCTCGACAAGCCTTTTTATCTCGGAAAAGTTTAGCTCTTTTCCCGATTTTATGGAGCCCCGGCAGGCCAAGAGCCTCAGGATCTCATCTTTATTCGTGGAATTGGGGCGGACCTTTCCGGAGGTGAAGAGGTCTCTTAAGATGTCGTGCACCGCCTCGGCGCTCTCCAGCCTGCGGCCCAGGGCTGGAACTGCCCGGACGGTGTAGCTATTTCCCCCAAAAGGCAAAATTTCAAAGCCTATGTCCTGCAGAGTCTCCTGCCAGGAGGCCATCATGATCCTCTCGCTGGGAGAAAGCTCCAGAGAAATCGGCTGCATCAGCTCCTGGCGGATATTTTTGCTGCTGTAGCGTTCCTGCAAGAGCTCGAAACGGATGCGCTCCGCAGCAGCATGCTGATCGATGAGCACCAGACCGTCCTCGCTTTCCGCCACGATGTAAAGCTCTTTGATCTGGCCCAGGATCTTGAGACGGGGAGGCTGCGGCTGCACCTTCGCCAGCGGCATCTCCAGAGGAAGAGTACTCTGCTCGCAGCTTTCGGCGATGGTAGCCTGCCTGGCTGGGGTCACAGCATCTTCCATCACTGCTTCTCCCATCATCGCGTTTCCTTCAATCGTTTCTCCCGCCACCGCTTCTCGCGACCTCGCTTCTCTCGCCACATCGCCAGGCATCTCCTCCAGTGCGGACCGGGCATGCTTCTCCAGAGCCCTGGCTGCGGCACTGGTGAGAGCGGAGCCGATCTCCCCTTCATGCAAGAGACGGATCTCTCTTTTAGCCGGATGAACATTCACATCTACAAGCTGTGGATCTATCTTCAGAGAGATGACGGCCACCGGGCTCTTTCCCAGAGGAATGATGTTTCTGTAGGCCTCTCGCAGTGCCCCCGAGAGAGCCCGGGAATAGACAGCCCTTCCGTTGACGAAGATGAATATCCTGTCCGGATTGCTGCGCACAGCCAGTGGATCGCCAACGACCCCGGCAAGGCTCCAACCCGGGCCCTGTGCCTCCAGCCTGGCCATGCCCTTCAAAGTCTTCAGGCCAAAGAGGCGAAAGAGCACATCGTCCCAGCTTGACGATCTTATCGATTTGAAGATGGTACGCTTGCCGGAGAATAGCTCAAAGGAGACGTCATAATGAATGATAGCCATCTCCGTGACGATATCTGTGATATGAACCAGCTCCGCCTCCACTCCTTTGAGGTGCTTTCTTCTGGCAGGAACATTGTAGAATAGGTTCCACACGGTGATGGTTGTGCCTACAGGAGAGCCGACCTCCTTTGTTTCTGCAATCTTGCCGTCCTCCAGGCGAAGATAGGCCCCGGAGAGAGAGCCTCTCACCTTGGTTTTTACCTCTACGGATCCCGAGACGCTGGCTATGCTGGCCAATGCCTCGCCCCGAAAGCCCAAGGTGACGATATTCTCCAGGTCCTTGGCTTCACTGATCTTGGAAGTGGCATGCTTCTGAAAAGCCAGGGGCAAGTCCTGGAGATCTATGCCACAGCCGTCATCTGTTATTCTGATGAAGCTCTTTCCGCCATCTCCTACCTCTATCAACACCTTGCCAGCCCCTGCGTCGATAGAGTTTTCCACCAGCTCCTTGACCACAGAGGCGGGCCGCTCGATGACCTCTCCGGCAGCAATCTTGTTTATGGTATCATCATCGAGAAGTTTAATCCTGGTCATTGCATTCATCCCATCTTTCTTCCAGCTTCTTCTGGTACTCTGC